>JANMYL010000272.1:0-3816 GCA_031382045.1 Akkermansiaceae bacterium
CGAATTTCCGTCTTTTCGAGTGCATTCATAGTTTAAGCCGGGGGTGCTTGATTCAGGTTTACCCAATACGAACCCATGTTACTGACCACCTCAAGGAAGTTTTCAAAATCGACGGGTTTCACGATAAAGCTATTAACTCCCAAGCGATAGGCGGCAGCGACGTCGCTGTCTTCGCGGGAGGAAGTTAGCACGACGACGGGCAGTAATTTTGTTTGTTCGTTGGCCCGGATCTCGCGCAGGACTTCGAGGCCGCCGACCTTGGGCAGCTTCAGGTCGAGAAGCACAACTTTTGGCGGCTTGCGATCATCATTTGGAGTTGGGCAAAATAAGAAATCGAGTGCTTCCTGACCGTCTGAAACATGGTATAGGTGACTCATCGGCATGCATTTTTTCAATGCGCGGATCGCGAGTTCCGCGTCCTGCGGGTTGTCCTCGACGAGTAGAATTTCTAGCTGATTTTTCATGCTTTTTGATTCGATAATGTGAAATAAAACATTGCGCCGTGGTCGAGCTCTGCCTCTGCCCAGACGCGGCCGCCGTGGCGTTGGATGATGCGCTGGATGAGCGCCAAGCCGACGCCAGTGCCAGGAAATTCCTGCTGGCTGTGCAGGCGTTGGAAAACGCCAAAAAGCTTGTCCATGTAACGCATGTCGAAGCCTACGCCGTTGTCTTTGACATAATAAATATGTTCGCCGTCTTGGTCCGTTTGCACGCCGATTTCAATCTCGGTGATCTCTCGCTCTTTGGTAAATTTAAGGGCGTTGCCAATTAAATTGACCCAGACTTGGCGGATCATTGCTTCAGTCCCGAGGGCGGGCGGCAGTGGGTGCAAATTAAAGCGCACCTCGCGCCCCGGTTCTTGGGCGGAGAGCTCGTCGAAGACTTCCCGTGAGAGTTCCTGCATGTCGATCTGAGCGGATTCGATGGTTTGCCGGCCGAGGCGAGAAAAGGCGAGTAAGTCGTCGATGAGCCGTCCCATTCGCTGGGCTTCGCTGCGGATCACGCCAAGCATTCGCTGGCCTTCGGCGTCGAGCTGGGCGGCGTAGTCGGTGAGGACCATGCGCGAGAATCCATCCACCGCGCGTAGCGGCGCGCGGAGGTCGTGGGAGACGGAGTAGCTGAAGGCTTCGAGCTCCTTGTTGGCTGCAAGCAGTTCGGCAGTGCGTTGTTGGACTCGCTGCTCGAGGCAAGCGTTGAGTTGGAGGATTTCTTCTTCCGCCCGCTTGCGCTCGATGGCGATGCGGATGACGTGGGCGGCCCGCTCGATGAGTTCCAGCTCGGCGGCATCCGGCGAGCGCTGCTTCCGGTAATAGATGGCGAAGGTGCCAAGGACTTTTCCCTTGCCACAATGAATGGGCGTGGACCAGCAGGCGTGCAAATCGTAGCTCGTGACTAACTCGCGGCAGACGGCCCACAGCGGATCGGTCTCTATGTCCGAGACAATAATCTGCCGCCCCGAGTGGGCGGCTGTGCCGCAGGAGCCGACGGTGGGACCGATGGCGAGGCCGTCGAGGGCTTGATTATAGACGTCCGGCAGGCTGGGTGCTGCACCTGGCCGTAAGTGGACGCCATCGGCGTCGAGCAGAAGCACTGAGCAGAGCGCGCCGGGCAGTTGTTCTTCGAGGCTGAGCATCAAGCCATCGAGCACAGCACCAAGCGGTGCGGTGCGGTTGATGGATTCCAGAGCAGTTTTTTCCCAAGCCAGCAGTTGCTGGGCTTGAGTTCGTGCGGAGATGTCTACGGCCACCGAGGCGATTCCGCGCACGGCTCCGTGCTCGTCGATGAGCGAGGTATTATACCACTCACAGAGGATTTGCGTGCCGTCTTTGCTGATATTTGCGTTGGTGCTGCGTTCGCCGCCGATTTTTTTCAGCAAGGCATTCATGATTCCATTCACGAGAGTCCAGTAAGTTTCCGGAATAATGAATGTTGCGTGTTGCCCAAGCGCTTCGTCGCGGCTGTAGCCGAAAATAGTCTGGGCGGCAGGATTCCATTCGGTGATCCGGAAATCCAGATCCCACTCGATGACGGCCACTGGCGTCTGCTCGAAGTGGAGCCTGAGTTTTTGGTGGGCATCCCGCAGGGCTTCTTCGGAACGTTTGCGCTCGGAAATGTCAGTGTGCGCCACGATGGCTCCGATTTTACCCTCAAACGGCTTAAACACGTCTATGGCAAACCAGCGGGTGGATTCAGGAGAATCGCACGGGTAATCCAGAGTGAAACGTGCTTGTTTGCCAGCGAGCACGGATTCCAGCCCCGCGACGGCTGCCTGAGCGTAGGTATCTCCACCTTGCCCAGCTCTTTTGCAGGCTTGCAGGTAGTTCGCACCCACGCCGATTTTTTCCATTTCTGGGGTGCTATTGGCCTTGGCGAATTGCTGCCAAGGCTCATTCACCTCTAGGATGACTCCGGTGGGATCCAGCACGGCGATGTGTGCCGGCAGCGAGTTGAGAATGTCCCGCTGGAAGGCCTCACTTGCCCGCAGTTCGTTTTCCGCCACTTTCAGCTGGGTGATGTCGAAGCCGGCACCCACCAGCCCGCTGATGGCTCCGTCGCAGTCGTACACTGGCACTTTATGCACCAGTATGACATGCTGGCTGCCGTCGGCGGCTTTCTTGGTCACTTCTCGGTTCACCACGGGAGTGCCATTTAAGACGTCTAGCTCTTCACTTCGCAGGCGGGCGGCGACTTGTGGCGGGTAGAAATCCGCATCTGTCTTGCCGATTAATTTATTCGGCGAGTCAGCACTCATGTTATTTGCGCAGGCTTGGTTGGCGACTAGGAAGCGGCTTTCTGTGTCTTTTACAAAGATCCACGTGGGGAGTAAATTCACCAGTGTGCTCAACAAGTTCCGCTCTGTGGCCAGTGCCTCCTGCGCCCGCTTGCGGTTGGTGATGTCTCTCACCGTCGCCGCATAACTTAGGATGCGGTCGTCTTTGCTCTTCACACAAAAAGGGCTAACCATCACTGAGAAGCGCTCGCCATTCCGGCGCATGAAGATCAATTCAAAAACTCGCTCGCGACCTTTCATGGTCTCGCTGAGAGCGGCATAAATCCGCTCATACTCTTCGGGTGGCCAATACGGATGCGGCGGCCCCATGCCCACAAGTTCCTCCCGAGAAAATCCGGTGATATGGCATAGCGCTGGATTAATCTCAAGGATGACGCCCTCTGGATCTAACACGGAGACACCATCCTGCATCGAGCCGATTAAGTTATTGGAAAACTCGAGCGCATCGCGCAGCGCTTCTTCTGCCTGCTTGCGGCTTGTGATGTCACGGGCCACGGTGATGACCGTGTCACCAGCGGAGGGTGCCACCCGTGCTTCGAAGTATTTGTCCTCACTGCCGATGGTCAATGCGTAGCTCACCTCCTGCACCACACCGGAAGTCGAGGCTGCGGCAAAGGCGCGCATGAACTGATCCGCCACAGACGTGGGCAGCACGTTTCCGACTTTCTGGTGCAAGAAGGGATGGGACTTCGGCGAGACATAAAGTAGTCTGGGATCGGATGCGTAAAAGTCAAGAAACTCGCCATCTAGGCGGTTGACGAAAATCAGGTCGGGGATCGCGCGGAGTAAAGCTTTGTTATGGGCTTCACTTTCGCGCAACTCCACTTCCGCCAGCTTGCGCGCGTCGATGTCGTTAAGCACGATGCAAAACTCCGGCGCGCCGGCTAGTGTCGCGAGGGTGGCCACCAAATGCGCGCAATATGGCTTGCGATCACGGCCGAGCATTCGCAATTCAAACGCTTGCACCGCACCTGTTTCCTGGAGCTGCTTGTGCTGAAAGTGGAAAATGTCTTGGTCCGCCGTGG
>JANMYL010000295.1:0-19656 GCA_031382045.1 Akkermansiaceae bacterium
GGTCATGAGCACGGGGCGTAGGCGCATGACGGCTCCTTCGATGACGGCTTGATCGAGAGCCATGCCTTCTTTCCGCAGATCGTTGATGAAGGAAATCATCACCAGTCCGTTGAGCACTGCGACGCCTGATAGAGCGATGAACCCGACGCCTGCGGAGATCGACAGCGGGATGTCCCGCAGCCACAGCGCGACGATCCCACCTGTTAGTGCAAGCGGGACGCCAGTGAAGACGAGCATTGAATCGCGGACGTTGCCGAAGGTCATAAACAACAGCGCGAAGATCAAGACTAGGGCAATGGGTACGACGATTTTTAAGCGCTCCGAGGCGGAAATGAGTTGTTCGAAGGTGCCACCCCAGGTGATCCAGCTTCCTGATTTCAGCTTGACCTCTCGGACTTTTTCCTGTGCCTCGCGGACGAATGAGCCGAGGTCGCGGCCACGGACATTCGCAGTGATGACGACACGGCGTTTGCCGTTTTCGCGGCTGATCTGGTTGGGGCCGGGTCCGACTTCGAATTCGGCGAGCTCGCCGAGCGGGACGAACATCGGCATGTCGGTGGCGTTGGTCGAGATGGCTTGGAGCGGGGAGCCGGCCTTGATTCTAACGGGGATATTCTTCCACGCATCCATGTCGGTGCGGAGTTTCTCCGGCAGGCGCAGAACCAACGGGAAACGGCGGTCGCCCTCGAAAATCTGGCCGGCTTGTTTGCCGCCGATGGCGATTTCGATGACTTCCTGGACTTCGGAAACGCTGAGGCCGTAGCGGCTGAGGGCTTCGTGTTTCAGGTTGACGCTCAGCAGCGGTAGGCCGGTGATTTGCTCGACGCCGATGTCCTGCGCTCCGGGGATTTTTTCGAGGATCTCGCCGATTTCCTTGCCGGATTCGAGGAGCTGATCGAGATCGTCGCCGAAGATTTTCACGGCCACGTCGCTGCGGACACCGGCGATGAGTTCATTGAAGCGCATCTGGATGGGCTGGAGGAATTCATATTTCGTGCCGGGGACTTGCTCCACCAATTCGGACATCCGTTTGACGAGTTCCTGCTTGGTCATGGTTGGGTCCGGCCATTCGGAGCGCGGCTTGAGCATGACGTAGCCATCCGCCACGCTGGGCGGCATGGGATCGTTGGCGAGATCGTCGGTGCCGATCTTTGAGAAAGTCTCGGCGACTTCGGGGAATTTCATGAACGCCTTTTGCACCGAGTTCTGCATGTGGACGGCTTGCGAAAGGCTGGTGCCGGGGACGCGCAGGCTGTGGACGGCGAGGTCGCCCTCGTCGAGATTCGGGATGAACTCGCTGCCCATCCGGCTGGCTAACAACAGGCTGAGCGCGACGATGACGGCGGCGGCGACGGCGATCACGCCGCGATTGGCGACGGAGATTTTCAGCAGCGGCAGATAGAGTGCCTTCGCGCCACGGATGATGAAGTTCTCCTTTTCCGCGATTTTTCCACCCATGAAGATGGCGATGGCGGCGGGGACGAAGGTGACGGATAGAATCATCGCGCCGCCGAGGGCTAACAGGACGGTGTAGGCCATGGGATGGAACATTTTTCCTTCGACGCCAGTGAGCGTGAGGATGGGCAGATAGACGACCATGATGATGAGTTCGCCGAACATGGTGGCCTTGCGGACTTCCTTGGTGCCTTCGAATACGGTCTTCATGCGTTCCTCCAGCGTGAGCTGTCGGCCTAACCGGTGCTGTGCTTCGGCAAGGCGGCGGATGCAGTTTTCTACGATGATGACGGAGCCATCGACGATGATGCCGAAGTCGAGCGCACCGAGGCTCATGAGGTTTCCGGAGATCTTGGTGTTCACCATGCCGGTGATGGTGAAGAGCATGGAGAGCGGGATGACCATGGCGGTGATGATCGCGGCGCGGATGTTTCCTAGCAGAACGAGCAGCACGACAATGACGAGCACGGCTCCTTCGAAGAGGTTCTTCTTCACGGTCTCGATGGTGGCATCGACCAGTGTGGTGCGGTCATACACCGCGTGGGCGACGATGCCGTCCGGCAGGGTGCGGTTGATTTCCTCCAGTCGCTCGGCGACGCGCTTGGAAACGACGCGGCTGTTTTCCCCAGCGAGCATCATCACGGTGGTGAGGACGACTTCCTCGCCGTCGGCAGTGGCGGCTCCGGTGCGGAGTTCCCCGCCGAGATTCACTTCCGCTAACTGATCGAGGGTGATGGGCAGGTTGTTGCGCGTGGCGACGACGATGCGGCGGATGGCGGCGAGATCCTTGAGCTGGCCGGGGGCGCGGATGAGGTATTGCTCGCCATTGTGCTCGATGAATCCAGCTCCGACGTTGGCGTTGTTTTTCTCCAGGGCATCCATGATTTCCCCGATGCCGAGATCATAAGTGACCATCCGTTTCGGATCGGGCGTGACGTGGAATTCTTTCTTATAGCCGCCGACGGTGTTCACCTCGACGACTCCGGGGATGTTCCGCAACTGCGGCTTGATGACCCAGTCTTGGATCGTGCGCAGGTCGGTGGGCGTGACCGGCGTGCCATCGGGATTTTTCGCTCCGGGCTTGGGCTTCACGGTGAACATGAAGATCTCACCGAGGCCGGTGGCGATGGGTCCCATCGACGGGCTGATCTCCGGCGGGAGCTTGCCTTTGACTTCCTGCAGGCGCTCGGCGATGAGCTGGCGGGCGAAGAACCTGTCGGTGCCGTCCTTGAAAACGACGGTGACTTGCGAGAGTCCGTAGCGGGAAACCGAGCGGGTGTAGTCCAGCGCGGGTAAGCCGCCGAGCGCGGTTTCCACGAGGTAGGTGATGCGCTGTTCCGTTTCTAACGGCGAGTAGCCGGGAGCTTCGGTGTTGATCTGGACCTGGACGTTGGTGATGTCAGGGACGGCGTCGATGGGGAGGTTCTGGTAATTGAAGGCTCCTAGCGCGGCGACGGCGAGCGACGCCATCAGGATGAACCACCGGTGGCGGATCGAGAATTGTAAGACTTTTTCGAGCATGGTCGGAGAGTGTTAGGATTGATTGAATGGCTCAATGGTCGTGGCTTGCGCCGTCCTTGAGGACATCTGCCTTCACGACGAAGGCGTTTTCGGTGACGTAGGTGGTTCCGGCTTCGAGGCCGGAAATGACTTCGATCCAGTCTCCATCGCGCTGCCCGAGTTCGAGGATGGCGATCTCGTAGATCTCGCCGTATTTCATGAAGATCACGTCCCAGTCGCGGAAAGTTTGAAGTGCGTCGTAACGGACGGCGACGGAAACTTCGCGTTCCTCGACGACCAAGGTGGCGTTGACGAGCAGGCCGGTGCGCCACTTACCATTGGCATTTGGCAGGGTGGCGACGGCGCGGAGGGTTTGTGTTTCTTGGCTGCCGAATGGGGAGAGCCAGGTGACTTTCGCCGTGGCGGTCTCGCCGGAATCTTCCTCGGTAATTGTGATTTCCTTGCCGATTTCCAACGACCCGAGATCCGCGCGGCGGACGTTGAGATCCACCCAGACGGTGCTCAGATCTGCGATGGTGTAGATGGGCTTGTCGGTGGTGACGGCTATGCCGCGGGCGACATCGCGGGCGATGATGATGCCGGACATGGGTGCGGTGATTTCGTAAGTGGTCATGCTCTGGCTGCTTTCGATGACGGCGAGAATTTCTCCCTTTGTCACCTTGTCGCCGAGCTTCTTGTTCGCCTCCAGCACCACGCCGGGAAAGCGCGGGGTGACCTTGGCTATCTCGTCTTCGTTAGGGACAATGCGGCCGGTCATCTCGGCGAGTTTGCGGATCTTGCGAGGCCCGGCGTTTTCAAATTTTAGATCGACGCTTGCCGCCGCCTGGTCGGTGATTTTCACCCGGCCTTCGTAGGATTCGTAGGTCCATTGGGATTTACGTCCTTTATATTCGGCGGACACTTTCACGTCGAAGGAGTGAGGCTCGTCCACGATACGGCTACCGACGAGGTAGTCGTCCTCTTTCTGGTAGGTGAAGGCATCGACGCGGGTGCCGAAGCGATGGAGTTCCATCGCGACCTTCACTTGGTTAGGATCAAGTGGCTTATTTTCAAAGAATGGATAGACGCGGGATTGCGGCGGGATATCGGGTTCGTAGATGGTGACCTCCACAGCGAAGTCGCCGTCACGGAGCATACGTCCGCCATGCGGTCCGCGTTCGTATTCGGGAGCGGCAGCTTCACCGTGTTCGCCGACTGCGGAGGTTGCGGGTTGCTGTCGAAGGATGCGGACGCCGATGAAATACCCTCCGGCGAGGATGGCGGTGATGGCCAGGATTTTAATGATAAGAATGATGTGTTTCATAAAAATAGGAGATTTAGTAGTTAGATTAACGAACAGAGGTGGCTAGGGCTTCTTCGAGACGACCGCCGAGTGCGCCTTCGAGTTCAGCGCGAGCTTCGAGGGCGATGTTGCCGAGCTCGAAAGCACGCATGCGCGTCTGGGTGAGGCGGTTGATGATCGGCTGGATCTGGGCGATGCCGCCCTGTCCTTTTGCCATCGCGTCCTGGGCTTGGGACAGTGCCGCCTCGAACAGCGGCAAGACTTCGGAGCGATAACGGATGGCGCTCTGTTCGGCAGTGACGGCGCTGCGGTAGCGGAGTTTTACGATGGCGGAAACGCGGGCGGGTTCGAACTGCTTCAATTCACTGAGAGCGGCATCCAGGGAGGCTTGAGCACCAGCGATGGCGGCTTCATTGCGATTCCAAACAGGAAGATCCATGGTGAATCCAATGCCGGCTGAAAAATTGTCTAAATCAGTATCTTTACCGACTAACAGCCCGGCTTCCATCGACCCAAAGCGATCCGATTGTGCTATGGAAAGTCTGGCCCTTGCCGCCGCCTCGCGTTTCAACAGGGCGAGACGCAACGGTGTGCGACGGATGGCAAATTTTTCTAACCCAACACTATCAGACGGAAGTGATAACCCCGAAGGACGCTCTACCATGATCGCTTCGCCACTGCGGTGACCGATGCGCCGCGCGAGAGCGGCACTGCGGGAAAGCCGCTGGGATTCCAGTGCATGCCGCTCCGCCGCTTCATTGGCGACCTCGGCATCTAGCAATGCGAGCTCGACCGTGCCGCCTTGACCGGCTTTCACACTTTTTTCCATCGGCTCACGCAGGAGTAACAGATCCTCGCGATTCTTCCTGCGGATCGCTTGCAGTTCCTGGACGGTCCATAGCTCGACATAGCGGCTAAACACATCGTTGAGCACCCCCGCGACCTGGGCACGGGCATCGGCGTGGGCGGACGCCTGCTCGATGATGGCATAGTTCCGGCGGAGGCCGAAATAACTGCGTTTGATCGGCTGCATTAGCTTCAGATCGAGAACAGGCTTAGCTGTCAGCTCACGGAACTCCGCCTCCAGCCGGGGATTGGGGGTTTCCGTGATTGAGAGGGTTTCCGCAAGGCGAACCCTCAGATCCGCATCGGCAGCGAGGATGTCGGGATGGTTTTTGAGGCCCTCACGGAGGGCGGTGGAAAGAGGTAGGGTTTGTTCCGCGAGACACGGAAACATGGCGGGCAAGATCCAGCCGGATAAAAGGAAAACGGAATATTTGGTCATGAAAATGAGTGTTGAGCGATTTAGTAAAATGCGACATCGACGCAATGCGTCGGAATGACAGGCCACATGGCCAAAGCTCTGCGGGGAATACGCGGGAGCCAAAAAGAGCGAGCTTCAACGGCACGAGGGTGCCGGAGCGCTCAGCCTATCTGTGGAGGCTTGATAAGCTCGAAAATCGGCCCTGGGGGGCCAGCTTCTCCAGTCGCTATCGAGTTCAATCGGTCGAACGACGGAGGCATCAAACCAACGGAGAAATCGGTAAAAGCGCAAAAAGAAACGTAGGGGAGATCCACATGGTGATGATGAGTATCACTCCCGGAGTGGGATTCATCATGACCGGTCGGGGCATGTTTTTCACCGGAATGATCCGAGTGGATATCCTGTGGATTCTCCGCGTGATACTCATGCTGATGACAGTCTTCCACATGAGTGTGCTCGACGACTATGGACGCACGAATGTCAGTGAACGCTCCAAAAAAAGCGGCAAGCAACAACAGCCAACCTGTGAGGATGGTCTGTAAGCCGAGCTTTTTACGCGGAGGCATGGAGGGAACGAGATTGAATTACAACCGATGCTTAGTTGAACTACGACCTAGCTGTCGACTATCCCCGGCCTATTTGGCAAGATTTTGTTCAGACTTTTCCTGATTTATGTCAGCGACTGAGCTTTACCCGCAGCGAATTCGCAGCTAACTCCCTCCTGCAATGCACGGTTTTTCCTACAAAAATGGTTCCCTATTCTGCGAAGACGTCAATCTTTCTACCCTTGCCGCCGAACACGGCACCCCGCTTTACGTCTATTCTGCCGATACCATCATCGATCACTACAAGCGCCTCGACGCCGCGATGACCGGCGTCGAGCACGAGGTCGCTTACGCAGTGAAGGCTAATTCCAATCTATCCGTGCTTCGTCTGCTGGCCACCCATGGCGCGGGCTTTGACATTGTTTCCGGTGGTGAGCTTTTCCGCGTAATCAAGGCGGGTGGCGATCCGGCGCACTGCACCTTCGCCGGCGTAGGGAAGACCCGCGACGAGATCGTCTATGCGCTCGAACAAGGGATTTACTCATTCAACGTCGAGAGCGAAGAAGAGCTGCGCTATTTAAATCAAGTCGCCGGCGAGCTTGGTGTGATCGCCCCGGCCGCGGTGCGCGTGAACCCGAATGTGGACGCCCAAACCCACAAATACATTTCCACCGGCAAGTCCGAAAATAAGTTTGGTGTGGATTTCACCGCCATCGCCGACCTTTACGATCGCGCCTCCAAGGAGCTGCCGAATATTAAGCTGCGTGGCCTGCAAATGCACATTGGCTCCCAGCTCACGTCCATCGCACCATTCATCGAAGCGGTGGAAAAAGTCATCCCGTTGGTCACCGCCCTCAAGGAGAAGCACTGTATTGAATTCTGGTCCATCGGCGGTGGCATCGGGATCATTTATAAGGAATCTCTCGAGTCAGGCAGCGTTGATTGGTGGGAAAATCAACCCGAAGCCGAACGCCCGCTCACCATCGAGCGCTACGGCAAGGAGCTCGTACCTCTTCTCAAGAATCTCGGTTTGAAAATCCTCTTGGAGCCCGGTCGCTACATCGTAGGCAATGCTGGGGTTCTCATCACCAAGTGCCTTTATGAGAAAAAAGGCTCTGCCAAAACCTTCAAAATCGTCGATGCAGGCATGAACGATCTCATCCGTCCCGCGCTTTATGAAGGCCATCACGAAATCGCCCCGCTGGCAGAACCTACCAGCAACGAGCGGATCAAAGTGGACGTCGTCGGCCCGATTTGCGAGAGTGGCGACTTCTTCTGCCAAGACCGCGAGCTCGCGGATTTCAATCCCGGCGATTACGTCGCGCTGATGTCCGCTGGCGCTTACGGCTTCGTCATGGCGTCGAACTACAACTCGCGCCCATTGCCCGCAGAAATACTCGTCGAAGGCGCGACGGCCACGGTCGTTCGCAAGCGCCAGACGCTGGATGATTTGATCGAGGGTGAGCTCTGAGAAGGTTTCTGAATCAGCCCGCGTCTTTGCTCTTGCGGTGGCCGGGTGTCGCTAGAATCTCAATGTAAACCGATGGGCTTTCACTCGCCGCCGCTAGATCGATAGCGGTGGTGAGCTCCTCGGCATGTTTAGTTTCCGGAGCCGCCTCGCCGATGCCGACCTTGCAGTTGAAGTCCCAGAAATCCACACCTTCCGGCAGCGATTTCTTGCGCTCGCGCTTAAGATATTTCCGGATGTCGCTCTTGATTTGTTCTACCACCCGCGCGGGCTGGTGATTCGGTGCGGTGAGGGGAAATGTTTTTTTCATGGCGATGCTTGTGTCGGGAGGCGGGTTTTTTGTCTAGGAGAACTTGGGTGATCAGCGCTCCAGCAAGATTTCCGTGCCGAGCACGACGAGATCCACGCTGCCTTTGAGCGTTTGGTCGATAAACGGTGTGTTCTGAGATTTGGATTTCATGAACTCCTTGGTGAAGGTTGTTTCCGCCGCGGTGTCGAATAGGATGAAATCGGCAGGTTGCCCGACTTCGATGGACACGGCGGGCAAGCCCATCAGGCGGCGGGGCTCGGCGCTGTAACGTTTCACGACGAGGTCCCAGCCGAATTTGCCCGTGGCGACGAAATGGTGATAAAGCGAGACGAGCGCGGTATCCATGCCGGTGATCCCATTGGGCGCGCTGACGAAATCTTGGGATTTCTCAAATGCGGTGTGCGGTGCGTGATCGGTGGCGATGAGATCAAAAACCCCGTCAATAAGGCCTTGTAGCAAACCTTCGTTGTCCGCCTTGGTCCGCAGCGGCGGATTCATTTTGTAGTTGGTATCGAAGTCGCCGATGTCTTCGTCGCAGAACAACAAGTGGTGAGGAGAAACCTCGGCGGTGACTTTCACATCTCCGCGGGATTTCCACCAACGGATGGTCTCCATACCGAGCTTGCTAGAGACGTGCTGGATGTGGATGTGTGCGCCGGCAGCGTGAGCGAGGCGGATATCACGATCGATGATAATTTCCTCGGCGCAAGCGGGCGAGCCTTTGATGCCTAGTCGGTAGCTGACGACTCCCTCGTTGAGCGCGCGCGGACCGGCAAGTTCTGGCACCTCGCAGTGGCTCGCGAAAAACATATTAAACTCTGTGGCGTATTGCATGGCGCGCAACAACACCGCAGGATCGCCGGTGGTGTCGCCATCATCGGTGAGCATGATTACACCAAGGTTGCGCATGCCATCAATGCCCGCAAGTTCCTTGCCGTGGCGATCTTTGGTGACGCAGCCAGACGTGTAAACTGGGATGCGGGCGGTGTGTTTGGCGATGTCTAGCACATTGGCCACGACCGTCGCGGAGTCGATGGCCGGGCGGGTGTTAGGCATCATGACCACGCCAGTGATGCCGCCGTTGATCGCAGCCTCGGTGCCGCTGGCGATGGTTTCTTTGGCTTCGAAGCCGGGCTCGCGGAAATGGACGTGCGCGTCAAACATGCCGGGTGCGAGGATTTTCCCCTTTGCATCGATGACGCGTGCGCCCTCGGGTGCGGTGAGGTTTTGGCCGATTTTTTGGATTTTTCCGTCGGAAACGAGGACATCAGCGGAGACGAGTTCGGGAGAATTCTCGGAGGCGATGCGGGCGTGGGTGATGAGAAGTATCATGAGAAAAAAGGATTTAACCGCTAGGGGTGTAAAGGTCGCCAAGGGATGCAAAGGAGACTTTGCGGGGATGCGCGAGAAATACAAGGACGACGAATGGCAAGCGCCCCATGACATAAAAATGGTTCATTCTGCCGCACTCCGGAGTGCGCGAAGCTCTGCTCGCGCCCACGGTGGCTCCGGCTCTGCCGGATGCGGCGCGGAGCTCTTCATCTTCGGGCGCGGCGAATGAAGAAGAGGAAGAGCTCCGCGCCACATGGAGCAGAGCTTCCATCTGCCGTGGGCGGCAGCAGAGCGTGCCGCACTCCGGAGCGCGCGAAGCTCTGCTCGCGCCCACGGGGCTCCGGCTCTGCCGGATGCGGCGCGGAGCTCTTCACTCGCCGGATAAGATTTCCTGTAGCCACTGATGCCATACCGCGAACTGCTCCACAAAAAGCTCGGGGTCGTCGTGGACACTCTCAATCAGCCTCTCAGCCAGAGCGACGCACTCATCCTCACCGAGAACCATCGCCATTTCAAAAAGTTGTCCGGCGATGGCGGTTATGAGTGAAAATTAGCTGGAGGAGGGAAAATTTCAAGATGCAGTCAGTCCACGGACCCCTGCTTCAGCCAGTAAAGCACGGCCATACGGACAGCTATGCCGTTCTCGACTTGGTCGTTGATCAGGCTGCGCTCGTAGTCCATGACAGCGTCGCAGAGTTCGACACCTCGGTTCACGGGGCCGGGGTGCATGATGTAGAGGCCGCGCTTACGGATTTCCTCTAGGCGGGTGTCCGTGATGCCGTAGAGCTTGTGATACTCGCGGATACTGGGGAAATATTGGACGTCTTGGCGTTCCATCTGGACGCGGAGCAGATAGACGACATCCGGACTCCAAGCCATGGCTTCTTTGTAGTCGGTGAAGCGGCGGATGTTCTCCGGGCCGCTGCGCGGGACAAGCGAGCCCGGGCCGAGGTAGGCGACATCGACACCGAGTTTTTTTAAAATGGTGCTAGTGGAACGGGCGACGCGGGAATGCAGAATATCACCGACGATGAGGACTTTCTTACCAGTAGGATCTGGAAATTTCTCTTTAATGGTGAAGGCATCTAGCAGCGCTTGCGTCGGGTGGGCGTGCGCGCCATCGCCAGCATTAATGACGGAAGCTTTAGTCAGGCGGGCGATGGTGCCGGGGAGGCCGGAGGCTTTGTGGCGGACGATGATGTAGTCGGTGCGCATGGCTTGGAGCGTCTCGACGGTTTCTCTGACTGATTCGCCCTTGGTGACGGAAGACTGGGCGACGTCGAAGTTGATGACATCAGCGGAGAGGCGTTTGGCGGCGACTTCGAAGGAAGAGTGGGTGCGGGTGCTTGGCTCGTAGAAGAGCATGAGCACAGATTTCCCCTTGAGGGCGGGGACTTTTTTCACCGAGCGGGTGAAGAGTTCTTTAAAGGGAATGGATTGCTCGAGGAGGTGTTCGATTTCCTCACGGTCGAGTGCTGAGATGTCGAGTAAGTCTTTACGTGCCATGCCGAAGTTGGGGAAAGTAGTGAAGTGCGCCGAAGACGATGACAAAAAGAGACATTACGGCGATAAAGGCGGCGTGATGAAGCGATAGCGGTTTTTTGAAGTAAATGAAGATGGCGAATAGGAGCGCACCGGCGACGCAGGCGGCGGTAACGGCGATTTGAAGATCGTAAAAATAGTAGCCGACGGCCGCCGCGATGGCGAAAAGGTAGCCGGGAATGATTAAAATCGGGTGGGCTTTCAGCGTGAGCAAGTGGGATGCGGGCGCGGCGAACGATTCATGAAGACGGAGCTGTTGGATTTGCTTTTCGCTATGGCGGTAAGTCGGCAAGTTAGAATCTGGCGAGGGTCGAGGAACCGGCGAAAGCGGGATTTGCTCGGATTTGCGGAGCGAGCGGACCCGCTTGGGTTCGCGTGGCGTGCGGATGATGGCTGACACCGCTGAATCCCCCTCGCGAGCGAGTATCGGCGTCTGCTCGGAGCCCTTAAGCGGGTGCAACTGCCCGGGCGCATCAGGTTTCTCGGATTCTGGCTGGGATGTTTCTACAGTAGATGATGGTTCATGCACACCGTGGGTTTCACGGAGTTTCGCAATTTCCTCGGCGGACTTTTTTTGCTGCGGCAGGAGACTCATGATTTTTCCTTTTCTAGAATTTGAATCCGATCTTCGCCGTCTGTCCCCTCGAGGGAAACCCATACATGATCAAGGCGGCGGGTGTCGAGGGTGATCCCCACATAGTCGGGCTGAATTGGCATTTCGCGGTGGCCACGGTCGATGAGCACAGCGAGCTCGACCCTGGCGGGGCGACCGTAATCGGAAAGCGCGTCAAGCGCAGCGCGGATGGTGCGGCCCGTGAAAAGGACATCGTCCACGAGGATGATGTGGGCGCCGTCCACCGTGAAGGGAATGTCGCTTTCCTGAATCGAGGGATTTTCGTGAAGATGTTCGAAATCATCACGATAGAGCGAAATATCGAGGACGCCGAAGGAAAGATCCCAGCCGTCCTCCTCGGAAAGCAGCGTTAAAACTCGTTCCGCGACTTCATCGCCGCGGCTGCGGATGCCAACGAGAGCGATGGCATGGTTGCTATTTTTCTCGCGGATCGCGCGGGCAAGGCGCTCGACGCCGGCGGCGATGTCTTCTGCGGTGAGAGTGTGTTCCATGGGATCAGAAGTTAAGGATGCCGATGTCGCGGCGACGCTGCAAGCCATCGAAGGTGACAAGATCGGCCGCGGCGTGAGCTGCAGCGACGGCGTCCTCGCGGGTTTCCCCGCTGGAAACGACCGCGAGCACGCGGCCGCCGTGAGTTTCCCAATTTCCATCAGCAATTTGCTTGGTGCCGGAATGATAGACTCGAGCGGCGGTGATGCTTCCGAGACCGGAAATGGTGTCGCCATTGCGCGAGCTTTCCGGATAACCCGCAGAGGCGAGAATCACACAAACGCTCCAGCCATCGTTGAAACTGATTAGATCGGCACGCAGTTCACCCTTGGCCCCGGCGAGGCAAAACGCGGCCAGATCTCCCTCGACCAGAGGCATCACGGCTTGGCACTCGGGATCGCCGAAGCGGCAGTTATACTCGATCACTTGCGGGCCAGATTCCGTGAGCATTAGGCCGAAGTAGAGGAATCCGCGGTAAGGCAGCCCCTCAGCACGGAGTCCAATGACGGTCGGTTGGACGATTTCCTGCTCGATCTGTGCGAGCAATTCCTGCGACACGAGCTGACGACTGGCAACAGCTCCCATGCCGCCGGTATTCGGGCCGTGATCACCATCTAAGGCGCGCTTGTAGTCACGGGCTGGGGTGAAAATTAAGTATTGATCATCAATGATCGCTGCAAAAATTGAGACCTCCGGGCCGACGAGGCATTGCTCAACAAGCACTCGTCCGGAACCGAAGCGGCGCTCGGTGAAAACCTCATTGAGAAAATCCAGCGCAGAGGCCTCATCCGGGCACACCGCCACGCCTTTTCCGGCAGCGAGCCCGTCGAATTTCAGGACAGTCGGATATTCTCCGGCGATCGCAGCGACCGCTTCTTCTAGCGTATCCGTCGCCTCAGCGCGCGCAGTCGGAATAGCGTTTCTCATTAGAAATTTTTTCGCAAACTCTTTACTGGCTTCGAGTTGTGCGGATTCTTTCGGTGGTCCCCAACAGGGAATTCCATTTTTCTCACAGAGGTTTGCCAAGCCTTCGCCTTTCACGAGATAGCTTTCCTCTCCCGCGACACAGAGATCGATGGCATTGGATTTCATCCATTCGACCAGTGATTCCAGCCCGTCAGCATCGACTGGCTTCGCTAGGTCAAAAATCGCATCACTGCCCGGGAAACAGAACAACTCGGGCATTCCCGGTGATTCTGCTAAAGCCCGCACCAGCGCGTGTTCGCGCCCACCTTTACCTACGACTAGAATTCTCATCCGCAGGGGTTTTCGCGGAATCCCGATAAAGACTCAACTCTCAATCTCGCCAAGCGTCTCACAATTACAATTTGAGGGAATTTCGAGATTGCTCAGTCAACAAATTTCATAGGGACTCACTTCTGACATTATTAAATCATGAAAGCACTCATCCCATGCAGTTTGGTCGGCGCGCTGGCGTTTTTTCTCGTGGCCCAAAATCCCACAGGCGAACAAGCCCCTCCCGGCAGCCTCGAAAAAATCTCCGCGGCCTTGCCTGATAAGCCTTATGCGAAACCCAAGAAAACCCGCACTTTACTCATCTTTTCGAAAACCAACGGCTTCCGCCACGCTTCAATCGCGACTGGCAAACTCGCGTTCACCGAAATGGGTAAAAAAACCGGAGCCTTCAACACTGTCATCAGCGATGATCTCGCGAATTTCGAGATCGACGCCCTCAAAAAATTCGACGCAGTGTGCTTCCTCAGCACGACGATGAATGTCTTTTCGCCCAACGCGGCGGAATTCAAGGCAATGTCCGAGGCCGACCAAAAAACCGCCACAGAGAGGGAACTCCGGATCAAGGCAAACCTCATGAACTTCGTGAAATCCGGCCGCGGATTCATCGGCATCCACGCCGCGACCGATACCTTTTATGATTGGCCCGAGTATGGAAAAATGATCAACGGCTGCTTCGACGGCCACCCGTGGGGAGCCCAGACAATGGTCAGCATCAAGGTCGAACCCGGCCAGGAAAAGCATCCACTCGTCGCGATGTTCAACGGCGAGAACGTCGAATTCCCCGAGGAGATCTATCAACTTAAAGAACCCTACAACTCAAAATCCGTCCACATGCTTCTCCGCTTGGACACCGAAAAATCCGACATGAAGGTCAACGGCATTAATCGCACGGACAAGGATTTCGGCGTGGCATGGGCGAGGCATTGGGAAAAAGGCCGCGTGTTTTATTGCTCGCTGGGCCACAACCACGAAATTTACTGGAATGCCAAGGTGCTCGGTCATTACCTAGCTGGAACTCAGTGGGCACTGGGTGACTACGACGTGAAGGTTAAAAACTGATATCGGTTTAGGGGGAGGGTTTGCGTTCTGTGAGATGCCTCTCCCCCACCCTACCGAAAAAGTTGCTTATTTGCGTGCCACTTGAGTCTCTGACCAAGGGTGCTAAGAAGCTAATTTCCAACTTACTGGAACATTTCCTGAGCGGTGTAGGCCATGCCGATCGCCGCTGCGGCATCACCGCCGACAGCCCATTCAAACTGGGTGGTTATGACATTCGGGTCGAGCGGACTGTGGCGATAAACCGGCCAAGCGCGATCTGCGAAGCCTTCACCAATCCATGCCAAGTATTGGTCGCGAAACGAAGCCTCCGCCAAGCCGCCGCCTATGATGACCAAGCCGGGATCAAGTATGCGGACCATGTCGGCGATGGCGTAGCCAAGGATGAATCCTTGTTGCTTGAAAATCTGCATAGCAAGTGGATCGTCTTTTTCGGCTAAATCACGAAGCTTGAATGCCTTTTCCTCGACCGGCGCGGGGTCTTGATTGAGCGCGTGATCAACCCATTCCGGCTTGGCAAGTTCGAGCCGTAAGCGCCGACGGAGCGCGACGAGTGATACCCAAGCTTCTGCACAGCCCCGGAGGCCACAGGAGCAAACTGGCAGTTCTCCATCGTCCTCGCGGAAGGGCACGCTGATGTGGCCAACTTCAAGCGCGAGGCCGTTAGTGCCCTCGTAGCTGCGGCCGCCGGGAAGCACAAATCCGCCACCTAGGCCGGTACCCGGAGCTACCAATAACAAACTGCCAAGGTGCTTACGGCGGAGTGCGTATTCGCCAATAGCGGCCGCGTTGCAATCATTGGTCATGTGGACTGGCACGCCACTGCGCGCAGAAAATTTCCCCCGGATATCCGTACCCACCCAGTCCTCACCGAGATTGGCGCGGCCCCAGATAACGCCTTCGCTGCTGGGCGCAGGAACGTCCAAGCCAATGCCAGCGATGGCGCTGCGGTCAATGCCAGCTCCGGCAGCGAGTTGGTTGAGCGCGTCGTCGAGCTGGCCGAAAGTCGCTTCGTAGCCATTTTTCACCAAGCTGCGAACCTCGACCAACGGACCGACTTGCTCGGCGCGATGGTTGACCAGAACGGCCTTGACCGTGGTGCCGCCTATGTCGAGTCCGGCGAAATAAGAGCGATCGTTTGTCATGTAAATAAGCTGTTTTCCCGGCCGTGGGGTGTCAAGGATTTGGAGGGCGCTTGATTACGACTTTCTTGCTCTTCAGAAATTTTCGCATGAAGTGTTGTTTCATCGGCTGGAATGGGTCGGAGCGACGATTATCGGAAGGGCGGCGAATTCCCTGACGTGGATGTCAGAGGAGTGAAGCCCTGTTTACTGCGGCATGCTTTCCGTTGATGGAGCTCGACCCAATTCCGTTGTTAGGACTTACCTGGAGTAAGGTCAACGCAAAGTTCATGCAGCGGTCGCCGGGCTCTGAGTCAAGCACCGCTCGGGGGAAATTTCATACCTGTCTTGCCATGCGAGGTGCGCAGCGTATGGTCGCGAGCGTATCTATTGTGACGCCGTTTTTCAGGAAAATTCTGGGGGTAAACTGGGTGCTCGTACTGGTGATGTATGGGCTCCTGATTTTTGGTGTGTTCATGATCGAAAGCGCCGCGCGTCATGTTTCAGTCACCAAGGAGAATCTCGCTCATTTCGGCAGCGCGGGAGCTTACTTCGCTTCCAAGCAGAAGACTTTCATACTTATAGGAAGCATCGTTTACTTCGTCGCGGCATTCATCGACTACAGGTGGATTCGCTGGTTAGGAATTCCGTTTTACTTGGTGAGCATGGGGCTGATGATCGTGGCGATGCAACAGGATGACTCGGTGCACCAGTTGAGGCTGGGCGGTCTTTCGTTTCAGCCGGCGCAGCTTGGAATCACGTCAGGGATCTTGCTGATCGCATGGCTGTTACAAGATTTACCGAAGCTCCACCGCTGGTTTGGCGCTCCGTTTATTCGTATTGCCATCATTGGGCTGGTCGCTGTGGTGCCGTTCTTGATGGTGATGAAAATGGGCGATATGGGCTCTGCGTTGGTATGGATTCCGGTGTCTATCGTCGCGCTGCTCATCGGCGGTATTCCGTTTCGCTACCTCACGTGCATGACGTTCATCGGCGCGGGAATCATTCCACTTTTGTATTTTGTGGCACTGCCATTGGTCTCCAAACGTGGGCCGGAGCGGATCGACGTCTGGCTTCGAATGATGCAGGGCCGTGAGGTGGACATCAACGGCGACGCTTACGCGCCACACAATGTCTCAATGGCGATCGGCAAGGCGGGCTGGAAGGGTGCGGGCCACAACGCCAGTGCGGAGCAGGGATCTCTGCACGCCAAAGGCTTCATCCCACGAGAGACCGCGCACAATGATTACGTTTTTGGTGTGATCGGCGAGGAACTGGGTTTTCGCGGGAGTTTGCTATTGCTCACCGCATTTGCGTTGCTGCTGGTTCAGGGACTTTTCATTGCGTTTTACAGCCGCGACGTTTCCGGGCGGTTGCTGGTGTGTCTGGTGGTTGCACTATTTTTCGCGCACGTTTTTGAGAGCATTGGGATGTGCGTGCTGATGATGCCCATCACTGGAATTCCGCTGCCGCTGGTGAGTTACTCGGGCACCTTCGTGGTGATTTGTATGTTCCTACTTGGCTTGGTGCAGAGCGTCTGGATCCACCGTCACCGCAAGCCGCAGCCGCGAATGGAGCAAGCGAATGCATAATTAAGCGGCGCGTTGGCACAGTCGATTTGCTCCCGCGAACAGCAGCAGCGTGACAACCGCGAAAGCAGGGACCTGCCAAAAAAACGCCGCGCGCAATGCCGCACCGGGTGGTTGGTCCGGAAAATGCGCAATCAATTGCGAGAAGCCGAGACTGAAAAGCCCATAGCCGAGGTTGAAGGCGAGGCCTTTGACCGAGAGCACGGTGGCGCGCCTACCAGAATCCGCCAAGCTGTGGAGCGCCCGGCTGACCGTGAAGCTCAAGTAGCCGAGTGTCGTCATGAGAAACAGCGCAGGCACCAAGCCGAACAGTGGCCAGGCGGGAATGAGTGCGGCCAAGCCAACCAGTGAAATTCCCGCAGCGATTCCAAGATTGGTCAATGTGCTAAAGCGATCGTTGAGGTGTTTCGCAAAGCCCGGCACGAACCAACCAAGGACGCCTATGACCGCACCGATAAAACCAAAGCTCCACTCCGGCAACTCGATGAGCCGGTAGTAGCTGCTGGTGATGGTGGCGAAATTCCTGACAATGGAATCGATGGTCAGACCGATCATCACGACGACCAAAGTCAGAGGATTAGTGAAAACCCAGCGTGCAGTTTCCAACGTCAGCTTCCAAGCATTTTGGCAGGAACTTCCGACTCCGGCCACACAGGCATTTTTGCCTGTTTTATCTGCATTGCGAAGCGGCTCCACCATTCGCAGGGTGATCGCCAAACAGACGAGAGCCTGACACAACACCACGGCGACGGGCAAACGATGGGCGACCTCGCGCGATAGCTGGAAACCTGCGGGCAGCATGCGGTTGAGCAGCTCCGGATCATAGATCAAGCCGCCAAGGATCATCGCAACGACGAAGCCGACTGAGCGCCAGCGCATGGTGGTGGCGAGCAGTTTGTCCCACGCAGCCGCCCGTTCATTTTCCGGCAGGGAATCATAGGCCAGTGCCTCGTCAGCGCCGCTAGCACAAGCTTCCGAGAGTCCGGAAAGCACCCGATTCAAGACGCACAGGGCGAGCAACGCCACCCCGCCGCCACGAGGCGCAAGTAGCAGGCAGAGCATTTCCAAGACCATTAGGCCCGCCGCGGTGATGAGTAATTTTCGCCGTCCGAGCGTGTCCGCTAGCGCGCCCGAGGGGACTTCGAATAACAGGGACGTCGTCGCCCAGATCAAGTTGAGCAGGACGAATTGATCCAGCGTCAACCCAAGATCGAGAAACAAAATCGCTAATACTGGGTAGTAAGCACGGGCGTTGTAAAACACCGTGAACAGCACGAAGCGCTGCGAGTTTCCAGATAGATCGGCAGTAGGCATGCGGAACCTAATATCTTTTATCCTAACGCTGATCTTAGGTCAGCAGCGGCGCTGCGGGCGCTGGCCGGCGGATCAGGGACGAAGGTGAAATCGTCGTCTTGGCTGGGGCTGAGTAGGGCTTCGGCGGCTTCGGTATTTAAAGTGAGAGCGACAGGTTCTTGGTGTCGGACAGCGACTTCGCTGACTCGGGCGAGTGCGGCAAGTGGTGCGCCGGTGGATTGCGTGCTGCGCGGGATTTTATCGACTGGCTCAAGATTGGCAATGGTGGCGGCTTCCGGCGCGGCTTTGAGTTCCTCGAACTTGCGAGCGGTGATCAAGACGCGGGTTTCGAAGGAGCCGATAGCGCTATTGTATTGCTCGACAGCGCTGCCCAGCGAGCGTCCGAGTTTGGAGAAATGGTCGGCGAGTTTTCCAAGGCGCTCATGCAGCGTCCGCCCAAGCTGGGAAATTTCACGGGCGTTTTCGGCGATGGATTCCTGCCTCCAGCCATAAGAAACAGCGCGGAGCAGAGCGATCAGCGTGGTGGGTGTTGCGAGGATCACACCCTGATCCACTCCCCGCTCGATGAGGCCGGGATCGCTCTGGAGAGCAGCAGAGAAGAAGGATTCGCTCGGTAGAAACAGCACGGTGAATTCGGGCGTATGGGCGAACTGCGCGGTGTAGTTCTTCGAGGAGAGCTGCTGGATGTGGGTGCGCACTTGGCGAGCGTGGCGGTTGAGCGCTTCTTCGCGGGTGACGTCGTCATTGGCTTCGAGCGCGTCGAGGTAGCCGTCCATCGGCGTCTTGGAATCCACGACAATGATTTTGCCACCGGGCAATGATCACCCACTCTTTGTAAAATGGTTTTATCCTTTTCATCAAGCTGCAAACTTGCAGGAAAGTTTAAGGTCACATCTATCTGCCCAATTCTTCTTGGGTCGGCAATCATATGTTTGGTTACATCAATTGAGGTGCCAGCTAAATCAATCTTCATATCGGTAGCTTTTAAGGCCATTGTAGTTATTATGCAGGTTGCCAATGCTACACAAAGTGTGTCGGTAGGGCTAAAGCGTTCGCCTTTTCCCCGGTTATCTGTAGGTGCATCAGTTTCCATACTTGTGCTACTTTGTTCGTGTACAGCGTGGCACCTTAACGCCCCATTGTATTCTAATAATGCTGTCATACCTTATTTTTGGGCTAAATTTACCTTTCTCAATCATATTTTCATGATAAACAATACTGGTATTCGTATTTCCCTTTTGAGTATCGGATTCTTGTGCTTTGTTTTAACCACGGTATCGGCACAAACTGCTGATCCATCCAGCAAAACAAAAAAAGAAAAGCAGGCGGCAAAAAAGCAGCGCATCGACCAAATGATCCGGCAGGAAGAAGAAGGAGCGCTTATTTACCAGAAGCAAAACCTGTTTGGCATAAAGCTTTATAGCGATGGATGGGGTGCGCTGTACGAAAAAGGCTACATGAAAACCGTTAACAAAAC
>JANMYL010000225.1:0-11853 GCA_031382045.1 Akkermansiaceae bacterium
GCACGCTATTTGTCACCGGTGCGACACTGCGGAACGTGTTCGTTGCAGTCTGGTAAGCCACCGGATAGCGGAACGTCACAAGATCCTGCCATTTTCTTTCAATAAGCGGGTTGAAGGCATCAAGCCCGGTATTGAGATAGAAAGCGAGGGGCGTGCCCGTTGGCCTGCCGAGTTGGGAAATATCATAGTTCGCCTCGGAACCCTGCAATGCTAACTGGCTACGAACGTGGAGCACAGGATTCGTCCCACCGCTGCTAGATGTCGCCCGGAGATGTACGGGCATGTCATTGAAAAATGGCACGTCCATCTGACCACCTGCGTTCAGCGATCCGGGGTCAGGATTCGACGCGGCCTTGTTGTTCAGATAGATTCCGCTGGTGCAGATGACGTTCCAGACTTTTCCCGAAGGGCCCGGCACCTGCAGATTTCCGCCCGGTTGAAAGCGGGAAATTCCCGGATAGTCCGCGCCGATTGCCATCCCTTCCGTGACTAAATCCCCCGAGTGGAAGCCTAGCGTGCCAGTGACGGTTTTCCCCGCAGCCACCATGGTCGGAAGGGTCGCTGAGGCGGAAATTCTGATGAATCCCTCGGCGGGCGAGGGCGGCGGGCAACCCTTCGGCTGAGGGAAATCGATGGCCAGCGGCTGGAATGCAAAATTCCAATATCCGAGAGTGATCGCAGGCTGAGGCGCAAGCAACTTCGCCTCGGCGATCTGCCCCTGCGGCCCTAGCAGGACACGCTTCATGTTTAGGATAAACGAAGTGGAATCCGGGGTCGGGACGGTGACGTTTCCGGTGACGCCTGAGTTGTTATTTACCCCAACCAGATAAGAGAGTTGAAGTGAAGAGAGATTAAAAGCAGCACCACCATACGCCGAAAGACTGATCGGCGTGGCCGCACTGGAAGCATGGAGACCGGAAACGCCCGCAAAGCGGATGTAATATTTCGAATTTGCAGCGAGCGGGTAAGCAGGTGTGGCGGCTCCCGCTATCCGGCTGACCGCTGACACAGGACTCGCCGAGGCGCGGAGATTGAGCCCCGGATAGTCCGCCGCACCGGTGTTGTAGTTGTTCGTTCCTGGGCGCTCGACGAGTGCCTCGTTGCCAGTAACTCCATGGCCGGAGTATAGAATTCCATAGACTTTCGCCTGAAGCGATAGGGCAGAAATTTCACTGCCCACACAAGCCTGCCCAGCGATCAAGACCCGGCCTGTGGTGAAGTTGGAAACGATCTGTCCGTAAAAATTTGTCCCTCCCTGATTGTATCCCACCCAGCTCGGCACATAACTTCCCGTGGGCGAGTCAGTGCTCGCATCATAGCCCGCTCCAAGTGTCCCACTTGCCTTCAAGCCTCCGTCCTGGGAGATCCGCCACAGCCGTCCGCTTGGCAGGAAATAAGCGGTGGTTACGTTCGGATCATTTGCTCCGGGAAGCCCCTTGCAGTCCGCGATTGGGAGGTTGCGCCTGTAGGTAATAAGCGTGGTAGAGGCATTGGGAAGATTACTAGAGGCACTAATCTGATTTCCCGCATAGATGATGCTGCCTGCTCCCGTCCATTTCACTGGAATTCTTGGAAAATGGGCGGTGAACAAAGCGCTCGCTTGGCCGAATTTTTGTGGATCGAGACTTAGAGTTAGCTGTTCGTTAGTCGCGATCTCACCTGACCGCGATCCTATCACGACATTTCCACTAACCGTTCTTGCCGTTAGGAAATAGAGATCATTCGAAGCTGGAACTGCCCTTCCCCTCACACCGTTCCCATATCCTGTGAGGGTCGTAAGCTGTGCCTGCTGATGATAGATCGGCGTCCCAATTTGGCCGAAGGTGAAGCGGCCGGTCAATCGAGACCAAGTGATAGAACTCGCAGCGAATCTGACCGGAACACGCTCAGTGCAGGGATAAATGGTTCCTGACAATTCCTCTGGGAAATCGATTTTTGTGATCACTCGATCATTTTTCGGAACCATATTCTGATCCAAAGGCAGAAAACCAAGCAACACCCTATCAATGCTGCGCCGCGTGGTATCGTCCATTGCTACACTCATCCCTGCGGGAAAATACAGCTTCACATCTCCCATCAGACCCGTAGTTGTCAGCCGCAGATTTGTCCTAACAAAATTGACGTTCGACGCCACCCCGACATCAGCCGCCGGACTGCCACCCGCAGGAATGTATGCCATGGATGTTCCGCCAAGAGCGACAACATCGCCATTAGCAGCCACACCTACATTCACCGCACCGCCGAAGAAATGGTTAGGGAATCCCGTCACCGTCCCGCCAAAGGTCGAGAGTGGAAGGGTCACATCGCAGACATACGCCGTGTTAGAAGGACTGCGTGCAGAGTTCGCTAGGGTAATCAATGCGAAGCCTATCGGCGGGCTATAGGTTCCTTGGAAATCTCCGAAGAAAATCCTTCCTGTCAGCAAAGGCAGTGGTGGCGTCCCGCTGGCTGGCGTGATACCCGCCCAAGTGATGCCGCCCGCCGCATACGTGCCGAGCTCAGACATGTCCGTCGTAAAAAGCGCCCGCCCCCACACGCCGAGGCTGCCAAGATGGCACACATTCGTCTCGCCCGACTCATCGGAAAAAAGCGCGAACTGGCTGGTCAAGCTGAGCCGCCCGTTGACAGGTGCGCTGAGGGTTCCGACAGCAGATTGAACGGTCTCCGTTCCGTTTACATACACCCGCAAAACATTTTTCCCCGCCACCGAATCATAGCTGCTCGTGAACCCAAGCCTCACCCATGTGTTCGTGGGTAGAATGTTCGATACAACCGGATTGCTGGCTGCCCCGTTACTCGCCCCATAGATCTGAAGCTGGCCGGAAGAATTAAAGAAAATTTCCGCATCTTCCGTATTCGCACCCTGACACTGCACCAAGCTGGTGAAATTGCTAATCGCTGGCACGCGCACATCCATGACGATGCTCCAGTCATTAATGGCAGTAGCTCCCACCACCCCGTTCGGGGCGATTCCAGGGGAAACCAAAAGTTTCTCTGTTGCCTTCAGCCCCGCGTTAGGAGTTGTCGAAGAATTCACCACGAGATACGTCCCACCACCCTCCGTCACATACCGAGAAACAGGAGACACCCCGATCCCAAAGCCGCTTGTCGCCAGCGCCGCATGGTTTGCCGAATGAACGGCGGAAAGGCTATCATTGAGTTGATATAGCCCCCTAACTGTATTCCTTTCCAACACCGCTCCACTCAGGACGGCGAGCGGAACGAACAGGTATGCGAGCACTCTAAAAATTCCATTCACTGCCGACATCATCGGAATCAGTGAACTCCATGTATATGGGTGGAAACACGTATCGTACCGCTCAACCGAAAACCACCCTCACCGCCCCGGATCTCGTTTCTGCGCCCGTTTTTTTGAGAATGCTCTCCACATGTTTCTCCACAGTCCTCTCCGAGCAGGCCAAAATCATGGCAATCTCCCGGTTTCTTTTCCCTTCCCGCATCCATGAAAAAACCTCCGCCTCACGCGGCGTAAACAACATCGCAGCATCCACCGTGGGGATCAACCCACGCAAACGTTCCAGCTCCGCGTTGACCTTCTGGGCTCGATCTAAAAAGGGCGAAAGCGCTTTCAAAAAAAGGGCCAGCTCGCTATCAAAACCAAGATCACGATTAATCGTGAGCGTGGAAATCCAGCCGTCCCGCTCCAGCCGCACCACCATCTGGTTACGGATTCCGTATGGCTTAAAGATCTCATGATAAAAATCCGTCATCTCCAACTTTGCCCGCGTGGTCAGGCTCAGAGTATTCAAAACCTGCTCCTTCCCCCCACCGGTAAAATACGCATAAACCGGATTCTGCGTATATAACATGGTCAACTTCGCCATCAAATCCTGCAATTCCCGCCCGCAAACCGGGGTGGTATGGTGCAGCCGATACATGCCCCGCTTCTCATGGATTTCATCGAATGCCACAATCGATCCCGGCACGAATTCCGTAACGATCTCTACCAGCCTTTTCTGAAAATCAGGAAATAAGAGCGCATCCTCAATCTCACCCACCGTACGTAACAGGCAGTCTGCTCCATAACGTTCAATCGGTTTTGTCATCACAAATTTCTTACACTTTTTTTTCGCTGGCTGTCAATTGCCCCGCAGCATGGCATACACTCAGCGTCTGGCAGTCCGCTTCTCAGTAATTGTCCCTTTGCCATGCCCGTCGGCCTAGAACTTGAATAACTGGTCTTAAGTTTTTCATATCAAAATAATCACAAAAAAAAATTGGCAAGGCGAGCGGACCGACAAGCTCGGTATGTCAAAAAGCGTTACCCGCCGACCAACTTGGACAAAGTCCTCAATGGCAAGAGCAGTGAACATCATCTGCAAGCCGGCGATCTAGCGGAGTTAGACATATTTGATTCCGATCGAAGGCACGTCGAACGAGACAAGCGAATCCGGAAATCCCTCGCAGAATCAAGCATTCTGGCCTTAACCTGACGCGAATGGGTGCTTTACTATCTACGATTCACCCATGAGTTGCCCGTATGTGGCTGGTGGTCGATAGTTGTTGCTGGTGCCTTACTTTTCAATCCAATTATCTGTTGTATATGATCCCTGCACTCAATCCCATGGCCCGCTTTCCACAATCACTGGCGTGAGAGTCCGAAGCGCCATAGCCAGACAAAGGTTAGCAAAATAGCAGCCAAGCCGACGTGGAGCACCTGCACCCACGAATAAATATGGATCTGCGCCATCACCACTCCCAAGAGCATTTGTGCAAGCACGATTCCTAACACTACCCGCTCGACCACGCCCGTGCCACCGATTCGATGACGCTTGGCCAGCACGAATGCAAACAAGGCACTGGCAAGCACCACCCAGGAAAAACTCCGGTGGAACAAGTATTTCCATGAGCCTTCGAGTTCCGCTGTCCAAGTGGACCTGGGCGCGTTGAGGTGCAGCTTAGCCAGTTCGTCAGTCATTTCGCGCACCTGCGCACCGATAATCCCCTCCCCTAGAATTACGACTAATAAGACCGTCACCATCATTCGAAGTTTCGCCAGCGGCGCAGCCTCCATCTGGACTCGCCACGGCGTGTCGGTGCCGCGCCAAGCGCAGTAAGCCAGCGCACCTAGTAGGCTCATCGCCAATGCGAGATGGGTCGTCAGAACCCCCGGACTCAAGCCGCTATAAACCACCCGCGCACCCATCCAAGCATTGATCAGCACCAAAGCCAGCGAAGTGAACGCCATCCAGAAAACTAGCGGACGCTTCTCACGCTGCCAGAAGGCGGCGATGAATGTGGCCAATGAGAAGAAGCCCACCGGCAAGCTTGTCATCCGGTTGAGAAATTCCGTCCACACATGTCGCGGATTAAACTCCTGCCGCAAGCTATCCTCAGTAATCGTAGCTGGATCACGACCCATCCGCTCCGCTTTTTGTTGGAAGCGCTTAATCGGTAATTTAGAGAAATCCACATCCTCCACCTTCGTCGGCGGAATCAAGCAACCCCAACAAGTCGGCCAATCAGGACAACCCATTCCCGCCCCAGTCACCCGCACGATCGCACCTACAAACATCAAAACTAACACGGAAACCAAGGCCCCGATGGCCAATTTTTGAAAGCGCGTAATTCCCATACCCAGACCATGCGCGGGCTGCCCCGGATTTCCAGCTCAAATCCACTTACTGCATGCCAACAGATGCAAGTTTCTTGCAAGTCACAAAACATGGAGGCAAATTAGCTGCGTGCGCGGCTCGCCTCTCATTCGATTCATCCTTCTCGCTCTCGCCCTTACAGTGACTGGAGCGGGCTTGATGCGAGTGACTGCATCGCGCAGAGCCGTAAATCCATCACCAGCTGCACCCATTAAGACGCCTAAGCCTCTCGGAAACCAAGTGCCTTTCCACCTATTACTATCAGCCCCGGCGGCGGTGGTAGAAATCGACACGGGCAAACTCATTCGGCCGCCAGCAGATTCATCGACGATCTCCGGAATGCTTGAATTCGACTCGCAAAACCCGCGTGTAGGCCTAGTGATTCGTTGGAAAAACTCCACAGCACCCGGCGAGCATCGTTTCGCGAAGCTCACGCTGGAAGCTCCCGGACAAGCCACTTTCACCCACGTCTTCGATGCCGGTGGAGACATCGATGATCTCCTCGAACTCCCCTTCCCCGTTGCCGAATGAGCGAAATCCATCATGATTGCTGCGCCCACCACGGGCATCATCACGAGCTGGTGATAGAAAATTTATCAGTCTGTTACCGCCGAGTGCTGGCGTTAGAAAACGTCTCACTCGCGACATCCTGCGGCAACCGCGTGGCCTTGATCGGGCCTAACGGCGCGGGTAAAAGCACGCTGCTCAAGGCCATCGCCGGGCTGGTGCCGCGGGACAGCGGGACGATCCGCTGGCGCGGCACGGCAGTGAAAAAATGGTCGCGGGAGTTCGCCTACTTGCCGCAGCGCGAAGAAGTCGATTGGTCATTCCCCATCACTGTGCGCGGGCTGGTGGAAATGGGCCGCTACCCGCAAACTGGCTGGTGGCGGAAATTCTCACCCGCTGACACTGCCGCTGTGGACCGCGCACTGGAGTCGCTGGCTCTCATGGATTTACAAAACCGCCAGATTCGCGAACTCTCCGGCGGACAGCAGCAACGCACCTTTCTCGCCCGCGCGCTGGCGCAAGAGGCACATGTGCTTTTACTTGACGAGCCATTCACCGGTCTCGACCGAAACGCCTCTCAGCTACTCGGCGATTTACTAGCCAAACTCGCACACGAAGGGCGGCTGGTCATCGCCTCGCATCACGATCTCAACACAGTGCCACAGCTTTTTGATGAGGCGCTGGTGCTAGCCACGCGGCCGCTAGCCTTCGGCCCGGTGGCGAAAATCCTCACTCCTGAGCTGATTGAGCGCACCTTCCACGAGCCCGCCGCCCGCGCATGACCTATGGACTTTGAACTTCTCACTAACCCGTTCTATCAGCGTGCACTCGCCACTGCGGGCTTCATCGGCTTTGCCAATGGCTTCTTCAGCGGCTTCGTCGTGCTGCGGCGCAACGCCCTCTCCGTCTCCGCCCTGTCGCACACCATGCTCCCCGGCATCGCGCTGGGCATTTTCCTGACAGGCGCACTGAGCCAGTGGAATGCGTTTCTCGGGGCAATGTTCGCAGCACTGCTCGTCGGACTCGGCTCGGTGGCCGTCGCCCGTGGAAACCGGGTGGAACAAGGCACCGCACTGGCCGTACTTTACACCGCCGCCTTTGCTGCGGGGATCGCGCTCTTGCCAAAGCTCGACACCCGCCAAGAGCTTGAGCACTGGCTTTTCGGCGACATCATCGCCGTGGGAAATGCGGACATCTGGATCGCCTTCGGGATCGGCACATTCACGCTGCTCATTACGAATCTACTCATGCGCCCGATCCTGCTCACCTTGTTCGAGCCAAACGTCGCGGCCGCCCAAGGCGTGCCGGTTCGCTCGATGCAATATCTGGTCTTCACCTTGTTAGTTCTTGCCTTGGTTTCATCTTTGCAAGCTGTGGGCTGCGTGCTTTCTGTCGGCTTGCTAGTCACACCCGCGGCGACGGTTTCGCTGCTCACCGACCGGACCTCCGCACTTTTCTGGGGCGGCGGCCTGATTGGCGGAATCGGCTCGGTAGTCGCAGTCCTGCTATCCGGGAAATTTGGAATCGCGCCGGGTCCTGCGATCGTGATCGTGCTCGGGCTGTTATTCATCGCAGCGTATCTCTTCAGCCCGAAATACGGATTGCTGGCACCACGACGCTGATCGGCCGCAGACTTACAAGATCGAGCCGGGGCCGTAAGCGGCGGCCTGGGGGCTTGCAGCTTCGAGGTTCCTCACTGCTGCAGCGAAGGCCGCAATTTGGGCCTTCGCAGCTCCAGATTCGCGGTCGCCCTTAGCGAGGATGGCGTCCAGGAAATCGCGGGAAAGCCCGATGCGGGAGTCGCCTGCAAGGCGCTCGATGAGGTTGTTACGATCGATGGTGCCGGCTCGTAGGTCGTTTACGGTGGCGACGGCGTGCTCCTTGATCGCGTGGTGCGCGGTCTCGCGGCCGACGCCGGCTTTCACAGCTTCCATCATGATGGTGGTGGTCATGAGGAATGGCAGATAGTGGGCGGTTTCCGCACCGATGACGGCCTCGTAAGCGTCCATCTGGTCGAGGACGGTGAGGAAGGTTTCGAACATGCCGTCGATGGTATAGAATGAGTCCGGCAGCATGATCCGGCGGACAACGGAGCAGGAGACGTCGCCTTCGTTCCACTGATCCCCGGCGAGTCCGGCGGCCATCGCGAGGTAGCCTTTGAGAATAACGTGGAAGCCGTTCACACGCTCGCAGGAACGCGAGTTCATCTTGTGCGGCATCGCACTGGAGCCGGTTTGGCCGGGTGCGAAACCTTCGCTGGCAGTTTCATTACCGGCCATCAGGCGAAGGGTTTTGCAAAAGGAAGAAGGGCCGGAGCAAAGGTCGGTGAGCGCAGCGACCACGCGAAAATCAAGTGAGCGCGGATAGACTTGGCCGACGTTGGTCCAGACAGCCGGCATTCCGAGGTGGGCGACCACGCGTTTTTCCAAATCCGCGACTTTGGCGGCATCGCCATCGAACAACGAGAGCTGGTCCATCTGCGTACCGACTGCTCCCTTGAGACCACGCACGGAGTAGTGGGCGATGACGGAGTCGAGCGCTTGGAGCCCGCTGAGGAGTTCCTCGCCAAACATGGCGATTCGCTTGCCGAGAGTCGTCGGCTGGGCAGCGACATTGTGGGTGCGGGCAGTGAGAATGAGCTCGCTCCATTGCTCGGAACGCTCGCGGAAGCGGCGCAGCGTAGCCACGGTCTTGTCGCGGATAACGAGCAGTGAGCGGTAAACTTGGAGTTGCTCGACATTTTCCGTGAGATCGCGGGAAGTCATGCCTTTGTGGACCTGCTCGTGGCCTGCCAAGTCGTTAAATTCCTCGATACGCGCCTTCACGTCGTGGCGGGTGATTTTTTCCCGCGCCATGATCGAGGCAGGATCGACGCTGTCTTTGACCGACTCGTAGGCGGCGATGGCTTCGGCCGGGACGTCGAGCCCGAGATCGCGCTGGGCCTTCATCACCGCGATCCAGAATTCACGTTCTAAAACAATTCGTCCTTCGGCGGACCAGATAGCTTGGATGGCGGGCGAGGCGTAGCGTTCGGCGAGGACATTGGGGATCACGCGGCGGACCTTGGCGGGCTAAAAACAAAGTTTCAAGAGACACTTGCCTAAACTTTTAAAGCTCAACGAGGCCTCAATTTTGAACCGCTTTGTGCACCGGAACTGACACACTTCTGTAAAATATGAAGTGGTCGGGGCGGCCAGATTCGAACTGACGACATCCGCGTCCCAAACGCGGCGCTCTACCAGGCTGAGCTACGCCCCGGTGCACGGGCGGACCCTTGGCGATTCCCGCAGACGAATCAAGAAATTCCTTAACAAAAATTTCATCCTCACAAATTTGCCCACAGGAGCGGGCCATTCCAGCAAAAAACCAATTTACAAGAACTGGAGAATTTGGCCATTTTCAGTAACGATTCCATCCCAATTTACCCATGATTCTTTCTCAAATCATCACCTTCAACATGGACACCGCAGCCCAGTCAGGAATCGGACTTGGCTCGATCTTGGCGGTCACATTTTCTTGGGCGCGCAACCGCTCGATTTTTTGGGCAATCCTTGCGGGGATTTTTTCCTGGCTCTATGTCATCTATTTCGCACTGACCCGGCGGCCCGATGAGCGCAGATCTATCGCACTGCCTAACATAACCTTGAGAAGCAGGGCCGTGAAGCGGAGTAACTATCCTACAAAAAAGGACTGATCTCCCAACAACCGAAATTAACGAGCACCATCGATACCCATTCTTGCCTGAGTAAATTCAAATAAAAACCCACCGCGCCTTCCCAAATTCTCACTTGGCACCGCCCGCATCCGCCGCCATGGTTCTCACACACGACAGGGGAGCTTCACGCCCGTGAAGCCGAGATTTTCCGACGCGCGGAAAAGACCCTCCGAACCTGACGCGGGTCATGCCGCCGTAGGAAGTCGAAACCTCCAGCAGTTTCTCTTCCCTCGGCCGTGCCTCATCCGCGCGGCCTTTTTCTTACCTTTTAATCAATAACTCCTAACCAATAATTCTTCCATCATGATCTCCACCGACGAAACCACCGGCACCGCTGCAGAAACCCACGACGCCTCCCTCGCCCAGCTTCCCGCCTCCACTCGCGTTTATGTCCAAGGCCAGCTTCACCCGCAGGTCCGCGTGCCGATGCGCGAAATTTCCCTCTCCGACACGAAATCCTACAACGGTCGTATCGAAAAAAACGCCCCCGTCCGCGTCTATGATTGCTCCGGCCCGTGGGGCGATCCAGATTTCAAAGGCACCTCCGAGCAAGGCCTGCCCCCGCTCCGCCGCGAGTGGATCCTCGCCCGCAGCGACGTGGAAGCCTACGACGGCCGGGAAGTTCAACCACAGGACAACGGCTACCTCACGGAAAAGCACGTCGAATTCGCCTCGAAGTCCGAGCGCGCCAACAAATTCGTTGAGTTCCCCGGCCTCACCGCCGACCGCCGTCAGCCGCTTCGCGCCACCGGGAAACCCGTCACTCAGAAATACTACGCAGACCAAGGAATCATCACTCCAGAGATGGAATTCATCGCGATTCGGGAAAATATGCACCGGTCGAAGATTTCCGATCAAAAAGACGACATCGTCCGCAACCACCTTGACAAGCAACACCAGGGCTCAATTCAAAATCCGACCAGCCCTTACACTCCCTCCATTTTCCAACGTTTTCCCCAGCGCATTCCTGCGGAAATCACTGCCGAGTTTGTCCGCTCGGAAGTCGCCGCCGGTCGCGCCATCATTCCCCTCAACATCAATCACCCGGAGTGCGAACCGATGATCATCGGCCGCAATTTCCTCGTGAAAATCAACGCCAACATCGGCAACTCCGCCGTCGCTTCCTCCATCGAGGAAGAAGTCGAAAAAATGCGTTGGGCCACCAAGTGGGGCGCAGACAACGTGATGGACCTCTCCACCGGTAAAAACATCCACGCCACCCGCGAGTGGATTTTGCGTAACTCCCCCGTCCCCATCGGCACCGTGCCGATTTATCAAGCCCTCGAAAAGGTCAACGGCAAGGCCGAGGATCTCACATGGGAAATCTACCGGGACACCCTCATCGAGCAAGCCGAGCAAGGCGTCGACTACTTCACCATCCACGCCGGCGTCCTCCTCCGCTTCGTCCCCATGACCGCCAGCCGCATGACCGGAATCGTCTCCCGAGGCGGCTCGATCATGGCCAAGTGGTGCCTCTCCCATCACAAGGAAAATTTCCTCTACACCCACTGGGATGAAATTTGCGACATCTGCGCCGCCTACGATGTCAGCTTCTCCATCGGCGACGGCCTCCGCCCCGGCTCCATCGCAGATGAAAACGACCCCGCCCAGTTTGGCGAACTCGAAGTCCAAGGCGAGCTCACCACCCGTGCATGGGCCAAGGGCTGCCAAGTCATGAACGAAGGCCCTGGCCACGTTCCCATGCACATGATAGAGGAAAACATGGCCAAGCAACTCGAATGGTGCCACGAAGCTCCCTTCTACACTCTCGGGCCTCTGACCACCGACATCGCCCCCGGCTACGACCACATCACCAGCGGCATCGGAGCCGCCATGATCGGTTGGTATGGCTGCGCCATGCTCTGCTACGTCACCCCCAAGGAACACCTCGGCCTTCCGAATAAGGACGACGTCAAAGTCGGTGTCATCACCTACAAGCTCGCCGCTCACGCCGCCGACCTCGCCAAAGGCCACCCCGGTGCCCAATACCGCGACAACGCCCTCAGCAAGGCCCGC
>JANMYL010000001.1:0-5783 GCA_031382045.1 Akkermansiaceae bacterium
AGTGTGAGTTGCCCCGAGGTCAGCGAGATTCAAGCCGCCCTCACAAGTTGCTCGCCCATTTCCCTGTCGTGGCAGCGGCACAGGTGGATGAATCAGATAAATTTCCTACAGCTCAATCCCACAGTGTCCAATTTGAGAGAACAAAATCTCCCAAAACTTGACCCCATGATTGCATGGCTAACCGCTGACGGGGCACGAACCCTCAAATCATGGCCACAGGTTTAATTCGATAAACCTACAATTTTACCTGACCAAAAAGTTAAGTCTCATAAGAAAGGGTGAGGTTTAAAAATACCTTAGCTTGGTCTTTTTTTACGAGTCTCGTCCGAGACCTCACGTTTCTTTGCCGGTTTTGGATTTCCCAGTAACATCTGGATTTCCAGCGCATTCAAAGCCGCCCACGCACCGGGCTCTAAATCACCGAGCCACAGCGCGCCGATTCGGACGCGCAGCAGCTTGGTCACCTGATAGCCGAGAGTGTCGAACATCACTCGGATTTGGCGTTTCGCGCCGTGGTCGAGCACCACCTTGAGGCGGCGCGACGAAAGCCGCTCGATGGATTTCGCCTTCAATTTCCCCTCGGTGGTGAAGACTCCTTCGAGGAATTGGTCCAGGTGAGAGTTCTCGAACGCTTGATTGGAGGTGACAAGATATTCCTTTTCAATCGATTTCGACGGATGCATCAATTGCTGCGAAAGGTCGCCATCGTTAGTCAAAATGAGCAGGCCTTCCGAGTCCATATCCAGCCGCCCGACATGGTGGAGCGAGTGGAGCGAGGCAGGTAGCATCGCGTAAATGGTGTTGCGCCCCAGTTCGTCCTCGCGAGTGCAAACGAAGCCGCGCGGCTTGTGGAAGGCGATGATCATCGTCTCGCGCTGGGCGACGCGCTTGCCGTCCACTTTGACGTGGTCGCCGGGCGAGATGCGAGTTCCCATGTTAATGCACGGGCTGCCATTGACCTCGACGCGGCCGCCCTTGATGAGCTCATCGCAGGCACGGCGTGAGCCGACTGCGCAGGAGGCGAGGTATTTATTGAGGCGGGTGCCTTCTTGAGTTGCCATGAGAACTGTAAATACAAAAGGCGCGAACCCGGTGGGATCCGCGCGTTTTAGAAAGTGATGAGAGCCAGAGGATTAACCCTCGTGCTTAGTCTTGGGAAGCCCGACTGGGGACTTACCGGCTTTCCATTCGCCGCGCTCCTTGAGGAGTTTGACGCGCTCGAAGCGCTTGAGAACGGAACGTTTGCCGCCGACGGTGGCATTGGACTTGAGGCTATTGTGCTTGGACATCTCGGAGTGAGGTTAAATATCGCGGGAGGCGGAAACTAGGGACGAGTTTTCCCAGTGGCAATCCGAAAAAGGGGAAATTTTTTATCAAGACAAAGCGCAGAGCCGCACAAGGCCAGTCCTTGCTGCCACATTTTTGAAACAATCGTAAATCGCCCCGCTCTTGCAGCGTGCGCGATGACGTGGTAATCCATAGGCCACATGGGCATCGCCGACCGAGATTATCACCGAAACGACAGACGCGAAGGCGGCGGTTTTTTTTCCCAGGTCACGCCTGTGGTTAAATTGCTGCTGATCGCAAATCTCGCGATCTATTTCCTAGATCTATTCTTGATCAATCACCCACTGAGGAACTTCGGCGCTTTCGCAATTCAGTCTGCCGTGTTCGAGTTCCGGCTGTGGGAGTTTGTGACCTTTCAATTTCTCCACGCCAGCCTCGGGCACGTGTTTTTCAACTGCATGGGGATATTCTTTTTCGGCCCGTTCTTAGAGCGTTGGTGGGGAGCACAAAAATTCCTCATTTATTATCTGCTCTGTGGCAGCGCAGGTGCCGCATTTTTTACTTTGCTAGCGATGCTTGGAGTGGTGCCTCACGCTTACTTGGTGGGTGCTTCTGCGGGTCTCTACGGAATCCTCATCGGGGTGGCAGTCATCGCACCGAATTTACGAGTGGCGCTGCTTTTCCCGCCTATCGAGTTGTCCATGCGCCAGCTTGCCATCGCGCTGATGGCGATTTCCGGCGGTGCGATTCTTTTGAAAATAGGCGGCAACGAGGGCGGCGAGGCTGGCCATCTTGGCGGCGCAATCCTCGGTTACTTGCTGATCCGTTTTCCGCAATTGCTGGGTGGCGGCGGAAGCGAAGTCATGCTGCCGACGCGATCCGGCCCACGACCATTGCCGAAGCTCAGGCCGCGTACGACCGTCGAAATGGAACAAGAATCCGCTGTGGATGTCATTCTTGACAAGATTTCTAGGGAGGGATTCCAAAGCCTCACTGCGGCCGAACGGGAATTTCTTCAACAAGCCTCCAACTCCAAAAAACCGGAATAATGACTGACGCGGAAATGATCGAATCCTCGGAGGCCGGACAGCAACTCGCCCGGTTGCGGGCCATCATGCACCGCCTGCGCGCGCCTGGCGGATGCCCATGGGATGCCGAGCAAACCCACGAATCCATCATTCCGAACCTGATTGAAGAAGCTTATGAAACGGTGGACACGATCCAGCGTGGGGACCACGAGCACCTCAAGGAAGAGCTCGGAGATTTGTTGTTGCAGGTGGTTTTCCACAGCGAAATCGCCGAGGGCGCGGGCCGATTCACGCTCGACGACGTGGCCCGAGGCATCAGTGATAAGCTAGTGCGCCGCCACCCGCACGTATTTGCAGAGAGCACGGTGACGACCACTGAGGGTGTGCTCCAACAATGGGACGAAATCAAGCGCACGGAAAAAGGTGACGAGGAAAAACCATACTTACACGGCGTCGGCAGAGGCCTGCCCGGCTTGATCCGCGCGGCTAAATTACAAAAAAAAGCCGCAAAAGTCGGTTTCGACTGGCCAGAGGAATTCGGAGTGCTCGCTAAAATCCGCGAAGAGCTCGATGAACTGCAAACCGCCATGGATGAGCAGCATCCCGCGGCGATTGCCGAGGAAATGGGCGATTTACTATTCTCCGTGGTGAACCTCGCCCGCTTTCGGAAGATCGATCCGGAAATCCTGATGACCACCGCGAACACCAAGTTTGAAACTCGCTTCGGTGAGATGGAGCGCGTTCTCAAGTCCGCAGGTCTCACGCTCGACGCCGCGACCACCACCCAGATGGAAGCCGCTTGGGAAACTGCGAAAGCGACGATGTGATACAGGCATTCTTGCCTGTTATTCCTCCGGTCCGGCGCTGAAGAACACGCGGGAATGCCTGTATCACACCCCGTCGCCGGTGCTAGATCGCGTCGAATTCGTAACGCAGCGCTGCGAGGCAAAACAGGGTGGCTGTCTCGACTCGGAGGACGATGGAGCCGAGGGAAATGGGCAGAAACCCAGCGGCAAGGGCGGCGGTGGTTTCCTCTGCGGAGAAATCGCCTTCAGGACCGACGAGCAAAGTCACGGCCACGGTAGCTGGATTTTCGCGCAAAACCGTCCGCAACGGACGGGCTCCGAGGGCCAGCGAAGCGATGATTTTTAGGCCGGGGGCTGCGGCTTGAGTGGCGATCCAGCGGTCGAAAGCGAGCGGTTCACCAATTGTGGGCAGTGTGTCTTGGCCACATTGCTTACAGGCCTCGAGTGCGTTGCGCCGCCATTTCTCGGACTTGCCATCGCCCGGCTGGACGACGGTGTGGCGGGTGACGAGCGGTTGGATGGAGGCGATGCCGAGCTCGACAGATTTCTGAACGATGAGGTCCATGTTCTTTCCTTTCGGAACCGCTTGCGCCAGAGTGATGGCGGGCAAAGGCGCGCAGGATGATAGGATTTCGCCCAATTTCAGAGATACGAGGTCGCGGGAAATGGAGAGAATTTCCGCAGCAGCGCGGCGACCGCAGCCATCGAAAACGATGACCGCATCACCTGGCTTCATGCGGAGAACTTGCGAGAGATGGCGGGCTTCGTCGCCTGAGAGTGCTGGCTCGGTGAGCCAAACGTTCGGTGGAAGATAGAAGCGTGCCATGAGACTTATAGGACTTACATGACCTATGGAATCATAGGTCGAAGAACCGTTTTGCTTTCTTGAAAAAGCCTTCCTGCATCGGTGAGTTATGCTCTCCGATGGATTCGGAGAACGCGCGGAGTTTTTCCTGCTGCTCACTGTTAAGGCGAGTCGGGACTTCGACTTGGACTGTAACATTTAAATCACCACGGCGACCGTTGGAGAGCGAGGGCATACCTTTTTCACGGAGCCGGAAAACGGTGCCACCTTGCGTACCTATAGGGATTTTGATGGCGGATTGGCCATCGAGCGAAGGCACTTTGAGCTCGCCGCCGAGGGCTGCGACTGAGAAGGGCAGCGGAACGGAGCAAAATAAATCTGAGTCGTCGCGCTCGAAAATGTCATGATCGCGGACGTGCAAGAAAACGTACAGATCACCCGCCGAGCCGCCGCGGACGCCACCGTCACCATTTCCTGAGGAGCGCAGGCGGGTGCCCGTGTCCACGCCCGCCGGGATGCGGAGCTTGATGCGGCTATCACGCTGGACGCGGCCGTCGCCTTTGCAACTGGTGCAAGGGTCGGAAATTGTTTCGCCGGCACCGCGGCATTCCGGACAGGTGGTTTGTTGGATAAAAATCCCGGCTTGGCGGGCAACGACGCCGCGACCGCCGCAGGTCGAACAGGCCTTGATGCCACCGCTTCCTCTGGTGCCCTTCGCACCGCAGGGCTCGCAGGGGACGTAACGCTCGATTTCCAGTTCCTTCTCGACGCCGCGGGCGGATTCTTCGAGAGAAATTTCAAGATCGTAGCGGAGATCGCTGCCTTTTTGTTTGCCCGAGCCGCGGCGTGATCCACCACCGCCGAAAAACTCCTCGAAGCCGCCACCAAACGCGCCGCCGAAGACCTGGGAGAACATGTCCATGGGATCATGAAATCCGCCGCCACCGGAGCGACCGCTGCCCCCACCGCCATTGAAGGCCGCGTGACCGTAGCGGTCGTAGGCGGCGCGCTTGTCCGCGTCGCTGAGCGCTTCGTAGGCTTCGCCGAGTTCCTTGAATTTGTCCTCGGCGGTGTGATCGCCGGGGTTTTTATCAGGATGGAACTTCACCGCTAGCTTGCGGTATGATTTCTTGATGACGTCGCTGGTGGCTTCGCGGGTGACTTCAAGGATTTCGTAGTAACAACGTTTCTCGGACATTGGTTTTATTTTGCCGGAGTTGGGACCTTGGAGACGACGACGCTGGCTGGACGCAGTAAGCGGTCACGCAAGCGGAACCCACGGCGGGTGACTTTTAGAATCCGACCTTCCTCGCCCTCGGAGCATTCTTCTTGGGCGACAGCATCGTGGTGGTTTGGGTCGAACGGGCCATTGGTAGGAATTTCCTCGACACCTTGGGAGGCGAGAAATTCGTTGAGCTGGCGGCGGACCATGTCCATACCAATGTAAATCATCGACTTGGTGTCCTGCGAGGCGGCCTGCATGCCCATTTCGAAATTATCAACAACAGGAATGAGCTCTTCGAGCAGGCGCTGATTGGCGTAACGAATAGCGTCCTCGCGCTCGCGGGTGGTGCGTTTCCGGAGGTTCTCCATCTCGGCAGCGGTGCGTAGGGAAATTTCTTTCCATTTGGCCGCCTCAGCTTCGAGTTCTTCCCAAGGATCGAGGGCGGGAGCCGGAGCGGGATCTGTGGCAGAAGCTTCGGGAGCGAGATCCACTTCAGCGAGAATCACCGGAGTTTCATGCTCTTGGTTTGGTTCGTTGTCGGCTTGCATGCGGGATAGCTGTAGTCATGAAAGCGCTAGCGTCAACTCCGGGACGCTTGAATCACGCCAAAACGGTGGCCCAAAAATCAAAAG
>JANMYL010000233.1:0-2985 GCA_031382045.1 Akkermansiaceae bacterium
TCGTTCGAGTAAACTGCTGTCCTCGCATCCATCAATTCCTTCTCCACTCCAGCCACGAAAGCCTCGCCGTAAATTGCCGACAGCCGCTTCAGCAATTCCTCATCTGAAAGCCCGCTTTCCGCCATCGGCGGAACCTCTAGCAGGATATGGAAGTGGTTATCCATCAGACAGTAAGAAAGCGCCCGGCACCCCGTGAAATTCTCCTGCATGCGCATCAAGGCCCGGAATTTTTCCTTTTCCTCCGTCCCCAGCACGAACCGCCGATCCACCACCCGTGAATACACATGGAACAACACCGGTTTCCCAGCAGCGTTCCGCCATGCCCCTAGCCATCTTGCGTGCCTCACGTAGAAGGAAGCCATTTTTAAAGGCCCGTCCCTTTAACATATTATGACTCCCATGTCCAAGCAAAAGGCCCAAGCAAAAGGCCCGTCCCTCTGACATATTGTGTCTGTCGTAATCTTGATCAAAAGTCTGACTTTAAAAATGAGCAACTCCGCCCCCTCATGCTGGTCTACCTTTGAAATGTTAGACGATAGGGTTCCATGGTAGGGATCACGGATCTGCCTGCCAATCGCCCTTGGGTGGATTTTGGGACGCTTACTTTCTCCTCGCCAAATCCGACGGTCCAATGCACTTCTTTTGTCTCAATAGAGACTACCTATGAATTTCCTCAAAAAACTAGCCATAAGTGTCGCAGTTGTTTTCATCTCATCTGCGGCGGCACAGGAAAAGGTTACAGCCTTGGGCGTATCACTTGGAATGCAAGAAGCTAAAGCGTTCACCGAACTCTCTAAATTAGAAGCTCGTGGGTTTAGAGTTATTCCAAACGCAAATTCCGACTGTGCGATCGCTATGCTGATAAAAAAGGAGCACGAGAGTGAATTGGGGGCGATTCTTACCAAGTTAGAAAAAGAATACTCTCTAATTCCCCAATTGGTCCAAGGTGGAATTCAGGATCCGACCATAGAACAAATGATGTTTTCTATTTTCGCGAGCGTCGGAACTATCTGAAGAGTTTGCGCGAATCGCAAGCTTTCCCGTTGTGACCATTTTTGTTAATAAGGATTCTCAACAAGTAACTCAGCTCCTAATGAATCCAACAGCAACAGTTTTGGCGTATAATTCTGGCGGTATGACTGCCCAAGAAATTTCGCAAGGCATATTGGAGAAATACAAAACTCCAGAATTTGAAAAGGGCGGAAAGCTTGCTGATTTTTACTATAAAACTAAAACAGAAAAAGGAGAAATGATTTTTGTATTCAGTGATAAGACGGTGAAGTTCTCAGACGCCTCTAAGGCAAAATTTTGAAGAGGCGTCTTGAGGGTGGCCACAAGGTGGCTTTGATATGGGATTTGCCGACCCATTCGCGTGAGAGCAAGCAGGCCTAAGAAAGGCAATGTTTGATCCATTTTAAGCAAGCTTCCTGACCCGTTCTCGCAAGGAATCTGCATTGTCGCGAGCCAATAAGGCATACGTGGTGATGGCATCGACGATTGCCGTGGCTGGGATGTTTCGGTCGAGTTTCTTTGAACGATAGAGGAAGACTTCTCCATATTTGTTGAAGCCGTCACCAGATGGGTATTCGAGGTCCCGACAAGGCAGGTTCAAATGACTGAAATCAAACCAGCTATTGTCCGTAGTGGTTCCAACTTTGAGCAGGTCCGCTGCTTCACGGGCGCTTTTTCGATGGCGTTCCACAACCAGGCGGAAATGATCGCCCTGAAGTTGGACGCCTAGAATTAGCGGACCGGTGGTGTGGTCCTTATCGAACAAGGGGAATTTAAAATCTACCAGACCAGTCGCACGCGTCATTCCGGAAGTTGTCAGCACGCAGCCGGAATTGCTGGCCCAAAACGTGGAAGGATCGGTGGCGATTTCAAAGCCGTGTCCACGCAGGTTTTCCGCCAACATGCCAGCGAGCTGCGCGTGCCGCATTTTCACCACTCCGTGATAAAACCGGCTTTCCTCTAAGTCCTTCGGGACGATCTCGCGTCCGAAAAAGCAACCAGTGGGATCATTCTCCAACGTGAAGTGGTCATGAAGCTGATCGAGGGCATCGATGTAGGTGATGTAGTCTTCGATCAGCTCACGATGGTAGGTTCCCGCTGCCGGAACTTCGGTGCCGCTTTGCAGGACGCCGCGCAGTCGTTCCGCCAATGCTCCATAACTGAGGTAGTGCCATGGCCGCTTATGGGCAGCCTCATAAACCATTTCTGAAGAGTCGAAAAATATGGGCCGGCTCAGACTCAAGAGTAAAAACGATGTCTGAATGCTCCCTACCTTGGCCGAATACTCCTCAAGCTGAGTGGCGGTGGGAATGCTTTTGACTTTGTTTTCGATGACCAGCTCCTGGCCCCCGCTAAACTTGAGCCACAGATCGATGTTTTTCTTTTCCCGATCAACCCGCCTAATTTTATCTCCCAAATTCAGTGTTATGAATTCGCCGAACGTCGCACGACCAACTTCCTCATAGTTTTCGCACAACCAGGCGAGGAAATTGCTGTGGAACAGCTCCTTGGAGCAAAGTGAGAGTTGAGAGAGTGGGGAATTCTTGAGTGTCTCGAGAATTTTGGGGAGAGATACAGGTTTAGTCATGATGAGCAGATTCTAGCGACGCTGGAATAGATTCAAGGTTCAAATCGAATATCGCTTTCAGGACAAAGATTGTTAGTCTGGACTGGTCATCGGCAGAATGCTCTATACTTTCAACGTTGGAATGCCGGATGTTCCGCTCGAGATTGCGAACGCAAGACCAACCTTGACAGGGCAACTCTCGATAAATGGGGTCGTAGCTCACGGATTAACATTAAGCAGGAACGAACCGAAGTTCCACCTTCCGACCGAGAGCGGCGGCGGCTTTTCCGAGGCTGGCCACAGTGAGCGAGGGGTTTGAGGGATCGAGCATCCGATCCAGCGAGGCCCTGCTGGTTTTCATGCGCGAGGCCAGTTCGGTCTTGGTGACGTGTTCCTGCTCGAGGATT
>JANMYL010000034.1:0-2800 GCA_031382045.1 Akkermansiaceae bacterium
CTCATCTTGTGCCGCAGTGGTAGCGAGCACGTTGTTGCCAAGGATTCGTTGCGGGAGGAGGGCGGGAAGCAGTGCGGCATTGGCCACTTCATCCGCACCACCTGCTGGATAGAGCTGTAGGTTGACGATGTCAGCGCTTACACTGTCCACGGCGATGTAGTAGCGAACGCCCGCTTGCACTTGGAAAAACAACACCAAAGTCCCTTGTTTCACCAAGGTCAATGCATCGACTTGATCGCCGGTATAAATCGCGATCCGGGCGGCGGGCGAGGTGTTTAAATAATCGCGAATGCTATAAGTTCCAGTCTGCGGCGCTTTGAATTGGAACCAGATCGAATGCGCTGCCGGACTGCCTGCGTGGGCAGGTTCCCCCGGCTCCGCCGTGCTACTGGCTCCGAAATACTGTGTATAGGGAAGCGGCACGTCTGATAGATCGACCGCGTTCACGAATTTGTCGTTCTGCCCCAGCACGAAGCTGGTTCCGAGCGCCAACAGAAAAATGATTGGGTAAAAGGTGATATTCATCGCAGTGGGAATATAAAATAATTCCGCCCTTCAAGCGATGGGAAATCCAAAGACAACCGCTCACGCCAGCCGCTTCATCACGGCGGCGGACAGCAATTTCCCATCCGCCCGGCCTTCTGCTAGCTCCTGCGCGCGCTTCATCACCTTGCCCATATCTGCCTTCCCCGTTGCTCCGGTATCGGCCACGGCCTGCTCTATGATGGCCACCAACTCCGCCTCACCGAGCGCGGCGGGCAGATAGCGGGAGAGAATTTCAATCTCGGTCTTTTCGGTGGCGGCGAGTTCCGGACGCCCGGCATTCTCGAACTGCTCGCACGAGTCCACCCGCTGCTTGATTTGCTTACGAATCACCGCCAGCACCTCGGACTCGTCTAGCACAATGCTGAGATTTCCCTTCTCAATAGCGGCATTCATCAGTGCGCTTTTGAGTGCGCGCAGAGCGTTCAGTGCGAGGCTGTCTTTCGCCCTCATGGCGGTTTTGATATCTTCAGGAATTTGGCTGGCAATATTGTTCATACGCCTTGTCCTATCACGGCCACGGACCGAGCCAAGCAAAACCCATTTGATCCTCCGAGAATCGCCCACGGGAGGCGGAGTGCCAGTGTGTGCTCCTTTTTTTGCGCACACGATTGCGCCAATAAATGATATTTCAGTGAATTTTTTCTCTTAAAATGGCCTTCCGATACCGCCGACAAATCCTGTTGTCATCGGCATTATCGATCGATACGCTTCGCCAAAACCCGTGCTGACTTACTCTTCAATAGAATTTCTTTTCCGAGTGCCTGCTTATTTGTTGCGGGTCGTCGCGTGCGTGATGTTGCTGCTCATGGTGGCCGGACCTGCGCATTCCGCCGTGCCCGCCGCCGGTTGGGAGGTTACGAAAATTGAAGGTCGCGAGTATGTCTCGGTGGATAGCATTAAGCGTTTTTATAACTTCGCCAATATGACGCGCACGGGCTCCTCGGTGGTCCTGGAAAACGCCAAGGTCGAAATGAAACTCAAAGTTGGCTGCGACGAGTGCCTGATGAACAACGTCAAATTTGTCTTCAGCCATCCGGTCGCGCCAGTGGGAGAGAAAGTTTACATTTCGCGAATCGATCTCGCGAAATTGATCGATCCGGTGTTGCGCCCGAATTTCATTCAAAATGCCGGTGATTTTCGGACAGTGGTGCTCGATCCCGGCCATGGTGGGAAAGACTGTGGAAGCTCAAACCCACTCGGCACCGAGGCGATGTACAATCTTAAGCTCGCCGGGATGGTGAAAAAGCAGCTTGAGGCGAAGGGTTTTAAAGTGGTGATGACTCGAAATACGAACGAGTATCTCACTCTTCAAGAGCGTGTGAACTTCGCTAACGCCATCAAGGAAAACGCGATTTATATCAGCATTCATTTCAATTCCGGTGGCAGCTCTGCCCGTGGCATCGAGACATTCACTCTCTCTCCGCCGGGAGTGCCGCACTACGACCACGATTTCAAAGCCGCGGACTTGCAATCTCGCGCCGGTAACGAGCACGACTCCGCGAATATCGCGCTCGCCACGTCCGTCCACGGCTCGATTCTCCGGCGGCTCGGGACTAACACCCTCGACCGCGGTATCAAGCGGGCCCGCTTTAGCGTGCTCTCTGGCGTCCGCCACCCTGCTATCTTGTTCGAGGGTGGCTTCTTGAGTCATTCTTATGAAGCCCGCTTGATCGAAAAGGAAGCTTATCAAAACGCGCTGGCCGGGGGCCTCGTCGATGCCATCGGGAAATACCGTTTCGCCGTCTCACGCATGCCGGGTGCCGCTCAGGCAAATTGAGCCGCTTCAGCCGTGTTTAGCACCGAGGATCGCCTCCGTCATTCGCAGCGCCTCCACGTTAGGTCGGACGGAATGCACACGATGGAGCATGACTCCTTTTTCACGCGCGTCGGAAGTGATAGCGACGGTCGGCCAATCGCGGGCGGCGAGATCGTCGGTATTAAGAATCCGGGCGATGAAGGATTTCCGGGATACGCCCAGCAGGATTGGCCGCCCAGCCACGGAAATTTCTCCGAGTGCACGGAGCAGCGCCAGATTGTGATTTAAGGATTTTCCGAAGCCGATGCCTGGATCAAAGCACAGCGCTGCCGGATCCATTCCGGCCGCTGTGAGCGTCTCGAAACGCTCGGCAAAAAACTCCCGCACTTCCGCGACGACGTCTACATACTGCGGTGCTGTCTGCATGGTTTGCGGGTTGCCTTGCATGTGCATTATCACCACTCCACAGCCGCTGGCCGCGCAAATTTTCGCCATTTC
>JANMYL010000239.1:0-3696 GCA_031382045.1 Akkermansiaceae bacterium
CCGAAGACCATTGCGATGTCCCAGCCGTCGCGTTTCCAGTCGTTGAGCTGCCGGAAGAAATTTTCCCGCCGAGTTTCCTCCAACACGAAATCTCCTGCCTCAAAAGTGCCGAGCGGACTGCCGTAACACGCCAGCGTGTCATCTTCCACGCTATTATATTCTGCGGCGCCTTCGAGGATTCGCACGTCAGGTTGTTCGATTTCTGCGCCGAAGGAAATGATGAGATCTGTCTTCCGCCGATAGTCGGCAACGGTCGCCTCGGACGAGGGCTCGGCGAGTAGTAAATCTGATTCCAGTAGCTTTAGAGTTGAGGCTTGTGAATCGAGATCAAACTCGCGGATTGATTCCAGATCCGTGTCGTAAAATTCCAACCGCAGCGGCTTAGGTGCCTGCCAGGCGAACAAGTCTAAAATCCCGCCGCGCACTGCGAACTGGCCCCGAGCAGTGACCGTAGGCACGCGTTCGTAGCCGTGCTCGGTGAGAGATTTCGCCAGTCCAGCCGGATCGAGCGCGGTGCCCGGCTTCAGTGGTGTGCGGCTCGCGCGAAGGGCTTTGGGGGATGGGGCTTTGCCAGTAAACGCGTCGCTGCCGCAAATGATCGCACAGCTTTCGGAGCGGGCGAGAATTTCTAACACTGAAAACCACTCTGCCGCAGACTCGGGATCAGCGATCGTGCCATCGCCGGTTTCCACCGGCCCATCGGGGAGCACCAGTCCGGTTACGCCCCAAAGTTCGAGTTCGGAGGCCAGCCGTTCGCGATGGCGGGGCATGTCGGAAATCAACCATAAGCGCGTTTTTTTTCGGTCTTTCGCCGCCAGCGCGACGACAGCTGCTAGAAATGCGTGTGATGCCTCGGCAGATTGATCGAGCACAACCTCATGTTTACCATTGGCGAGAGGAGCCAGGCGTGCTGCGAATTCGGGCTGAGTCACGGCGCGCCGGAGCCAGCCGTGAGTGGAATCGTCCGTGTGGGACACGGGAGAGGCTTAGCGCGAATTATTGACTCTCGCAAGTGGCATCCATGATTGGCTGATTTTTAGTCCATTGAACGTCAGTGATTGTATCTTTGATCTAGCATCTGGCGGAAAAATCAATTTCCCGCTATCATCATTTTATTTAACATAAGTGGTCTCGCTTAAAAACAAGTGCAGGAGCTGACACTGCCCGTTGGGAAATTGGACTGATCATTCAGGACCGCTTGCAAGACGGGCGAGATTTTAACGCGATTGCTCAGAAATAAACCACTCAGCGGCTTTGAGAACGGACTTTTTCCAATAGCACTGGATCGGCTTCCAGGGCGTCGGCCACGGCACGGATCACTCCCAGGGTGGGACGCGAAACGTGGTGCTCCATGCCTTCGACGTCTTTGTAAATTGTTTCTTCGTCGATGCCGAAGAGGCGCAGGAAACGGGTGAGCGTCTGGTGGCGCTCGATGATGGCGAGGGCGATGCGGTGGCCTTCTTCGGTGAGGACGGTGCCGCGATATTTTTCGTGATTCACGAGGCCTTCTGTGTCGAGGCGCTGAAGCATGTTGGTGACGCTGGCCTGGGAAATACCGAGGTTTTTAGAGATATCCACGGCGCGGGCATAGCCTTTAGCTTCGATGAGATGAAGAATCTGTTCGAGATAATCGTCCATGGCGGTCGAGCCGCTGGTGCGCCGGGGTGGTAAGCTCATGAGAAGGGAAAACTAACGAGCTGATTCCGGAAGGGAAAGCTCGGTTTTTTTGTAAAGCCCGGCGTTGGATGTCTGGAACTCGGCCTTGAGCCGGACGCGCAGTTTGGATAGATCGACTAGACGCCAGCCGGTGAAGGTCCAGAGTTGCTCATTGCCATCGTGTTCGATGCCAACAAGCAGATGCACAGCGTCGTCGGTGATCTTGAGAGTTTCGTTTTTCGGCTCGAAATAGAAGCTGCGAAAGGTGCTTCCTGCCGAGCCCTGCTCGACCAGTTTGGGGTCGAGATAGAAGACGAGTTTGGATTCCAGATCGGTGATGCGGAGGTCTGGATAACCGGCGCTTTGGTGGTCGCCCTCGCGGTTCGGCGGGACTTCACATTTGATCCCAGGAATCGCGTTAAGGTGCTTTTCGATGGCGTCTTCGAAAAATTTCGACGCTTCGTTGATTCGTCGGAGTTGACGGACGGGGGAGTCGGGGCGGTTGAGCTCGGCGAGGGTGGCGGTCAGGGCTTGGAGGATTGCGGCGATGACTCGCAGGTGGTCGGGGCTATCATCGAGTGGCAGGACTTTTTTGCCAGAACAGGCCTCGGCGACGGTGGCAAAGGAAAAGGTGCGTTCGGATAAGTTTTCCGCGAGCAACGAGCGGACGAGCGTGGCGTCGTCCTTGGGACTCTCAGCGGGCAGTAAGGTGGTTTCGCACGTGTGATGGTTTCCGATGTGGTTGATGGTCCCACCTAGCAAAAAAGCGATGAGATAATAGGTGCTTTTGCTAGATACACCAAATAGGAAATGGCGGAGTGTCATGCTCGTTTCATTTGATGCCACCGCGTGGTGTCGGGCTGGAGGAGAGCGGAGACTGGGTGATCTTCGAGGGCCTGAGTTTCTACCAGATGGGCGAGCAGGACTAGCGATGCTACGGAGTCGAATAGGGCATCGTGCCAAGACTTCGTGGGAACCAACGCGAGGATGGTTTGGGTTAATCCGCGCACTTCGCAAAGTGCGCCGAGTGAGTGGTCTGGCAGCTCCGGCCAGATGGCGCGGGCGAGCAGCAGCGTATCGATCCATGGGCCGAAACCATGGCCGGGGAAGGCGCGGAGGAAGCGTTTTTCCGTGCCTTTACCGTGGGCGACGACGACCGCGCCGACGAGACGGCGTTTAAATTCCGGCCACAGAGTGAGCAGGGAAGGGGCGTCTGCTAGATCTTGCGGACCTATGCCATGGATTTTCCTCGCTGCCCACTGGATGGGTTGATCTGTAAAGAGATAGGAGACGAAAGCGTCAGAGTGCCCGGATTCCGCCGACCAAGTCGCGAGGCCGACTTGCACCGGGTTATCGGTTTTTCCCGGTGATGCGCCGGCCGATTCGAAATCAATGGCGGTGAAACGACTGTGACGGACAAGCGACATGCAACGGCAATTTCATCTGTTGCTGCAGATCGTGCAAGCTCCGCGCCACTGGATGGGAGTTTTGACAGCTGGATTCATGTCCGTCATAAATTTCATCAATGAGAATGGCGACGATACGGCCAGCCTAGCATCACTTTGCGATTTTGATGATGGATGTGGAAATCAAATGAGCAAAGCTGGTGCCAATGGAGAAGCTGGGAGATTTGTTGAGTTTGAATTACTCCCTCCGAGCGAGATCTGGCTGAGTTTTGAGAGAAAGTGACCCACCGGTAAGCCACGACTGTGCTGCGGCTGGACACTTGCTGCCACCGATGATCGGTTCAATCTGCTGAGCGGGCTGCTCTAAGCCATGCCTCAAACTCTTTTCCACAAACCAAGTTTGCCACATCGCCCGCTTTAGGGAACGGTCCGCTTTTATGAAAATGCACCGCATCCTCGCCGAGGCCGCTTCCACCATCGCCAAGTCCGTCTTCCGCGAGCACAAGGTTCTTGACCACGAACTCGCCGCTGCCTTCGAGGAAAACCCAAAATGGGGCAAGCGCGACCGCAGTTTTATTGCCGAGACTGTCTTCGAAGTTGCCCGCTGGCGGCGCGCTCTGAGCTTCCTCGTCGA
>JANMYL010000221.1:0-21629 GCA_031382045.1 Akkermansiaceae bacterium
GCTTCTTGCATGTTAGTCCAGCCGTCGCTGTCGGGATCGACCTGAGGATTTAGGTTGGTTAGGAGGTTGCCGTTGTTGTATTGTTTTTCCCAAATGTCGCTGAGTGTGTTGTTGTTAGTATCAACAATGGCGGGGGCAGGAAGAGATGCCAGAATCCAGAAGCCAGAGATAAGGAGGAAAACCGAGCAAGAGGCTCTGGTCACGCTTGGGGAGGAACTCATCGTGCGGCTCCTTTCTCTGCGGCGGCGGGCTGGGCCGCGGGTATTTCGGTGCGCCAGTAGTTGAGGACGATGTCTTTGGGCTTGGGCGGGTTCGCTTTGAGCTCGGCTTCGTACAGGATGCGGGCGCGTTCGCGGCCTTGGTAGGCTTTTTCCAGACGGGCGTGTTCGTTGTTATAGAGATCGTGGAGGCACTGGATGGAGGCGAGTGTTTGCTTACTGGGATTTCCCGAGGAAATGTGAAAAGTTGCTTTTTCTGGGGGAAAATCAGGGATTGGTGGGCTTTCAGGGCCAAGTTCTTTTTGAAGAGCGGTCCGGGTTTCTATTTCGGAAAAGTTCCACATGAGGAACAAGTTACGGGTACCGCCATCGGGGCCGACGAAGATTCCAATGCCAGAAATCAGCGCAAAATCGGCAGACGACCAGAAGACAATGCACTCGCCGTGGCCCTGCGGCCACATACGAACAAAGGACAACGGAGCCGAATCTTTGGGGCGGAATACGCTGGCTCCCACGCAGAGGAATTCGTCGGTAGGATGTTCTTCGCGGGCTTGGGCGATGCGCTCTTGGATGGCGGGGTCGGTGATGTCGAGCGGAGGAGCAATCTGGGGCGGCGGTGGCAGCTGGATGGGGTTGATTTTCCGAACGGTGATCTGGCGGCCGCCTTGTTGGTGAATCTTGGTGTGGAGAACGTCTTTTGCCGGGACGATGAATTTAGGTTTGGGAGGCTGGGGAGGTGGCGGGGTGCCGTCCGGGATCTCGCCGAGGATGCGGGCGTGGAACGTAGCAGGCAGCTTATTCTGTGCGTGGACGAATGCTGTAGCCGCGAGCAGGACTGGGATAGCTCGTAAAATTAGTTTCATAGGAAGACTGGATATGGTCCTTCCTGGTGGACGGGGAGTGAATAAGCCGCACAAAGTCGACCGCAACGGCCTTTGGCGTTTCCCCGAAGAGAGCAGCTTGGACATGCGCCGCCGCCCCCCCGGCCTTTGGGTCGGTTTGGCGGCATCGTTGCGGTCGATGCCGACCGCTCTGTGTTTTCAGGTTATTCAGACCCTATCCGCCGAGGCAGATAAATTAGGAAAGCTCAATCCCTATCAGTGAGGCAAGTATGAATTTCGATAATTTTCAATCAGCGATTCCGAAATCTAAATAGAGATTGTCCGAAACCCTGTGAACCCTTGTTGGATCTGATTTTCACAGCTGCAAAAAAAGCATGAGAGCCTAAAAAACTCTTATACCCCAGAACTGTTCTGGCATGATCCTTGCTACACTTGACTTCGATACCTGAAAAAAGCCGGGATTTTCTGGGACGTAGCAATTTCACGCAGATCGGCTCGCCATACTATTTATCATCGAAGTTCATACCTTGTATTCTTTCACTTTAATTGTTCACCACCGTCAGGATCGCGCCGGTTACGGGCGCGTAGTTGAGGGTGAAATTCACCGTGTTGCCGGTGGCGGTGTAACTCGCGGCGGTCACCGGCACATCGGTGGCGGAGTTCCAAGTGGCATCCACCACCGCCGCCTTTGCGGAGAGCAGGAACAAGGGCAGCAAGATGAGCAGGGCGCGAAGAAAGACGAGGGAAGACATGAAGGTTTTGATTTGCATCGTGTTAGCCATCAGCCGGGAGGCTGTCACGTCCCGTTTGCTGGAATGGCCACCGGATGAGGGAATCCGGCACGAGAATGAGTCAGGATGCCGGGTGGTGTGACTCCATGAGGGAGAGAGAAGAGATTTTCACCGCCAAGACGCCAAGACGCCAAGAACGCCAAGTTGAAGAAAACAGATCGTGTTCGTGAGGATTCGAAACTGATTTCAGCGTGAATGGGAAAATGAAGGGGAGATTTTTAACCACTGATTTCACTGATTTTAAGACGAACTCTTCCTCCGCGCCTCTGCGGTTCCCTCTTCCATCCGAAGAATCAAGATAACCGCAGAGTCGCAAAGGCCGCCGAGGGATCGCAAAGCCGGAACGATGAAGCATTTTTTGATCAGGAAGGCAGGAAATCAGGAAAAGCCCCGCTGTTTTCCCATTGTTCCGGCTCCGCGTCTCTTCCTCCGCGTTCTCCCCGTCCTCTGCGTTTCGCTTCATCCCAAACCCTCCATTTGCGTCTCCTTGCTGCTAAAAATCCCCAGGTCGCCGCTCCTTAGCCCGCAGAACCCTCAATCTTCATGCGCGGCAGTTTAGCACCAAAGGCTCCTATCGAGTTTCCTTGGCGTCTTGGCAGTTCATATTCTTCCCGTCAGCCTGCGCTGCTCCTCCTTTGCCGTCGAGGTATTTCCAGGCTCCCTGGTAGCGCTTGAAGCGGGAGCGTTCGTGAAGTTCGTGAGCGTGGTCGTCCTCGAAGTATTCCGCACGGAATTCGACTTTTCCCATCTTGTCTGCGATTCCGCCTTTGGAAAAACTGAGGATGGTGAGGAAGCGCCAGTTCGCCTCGTGGATCGTCTCTTCCAAGCGTGCTTTCAAATCGCGGTCGCGGCTGTCTGGGTGGGTGGTGGTGACGAGGTAATCGACGAGCCGGAAAAAGTAGGCGCTGTAGCGGGAGCGCATGAGCTGGACGGCTGTCTCAGGTTTCGCGCGGCCGAGGTGGAATGGCTCGCAGCAGGTGGCGTAGGTTTCGCGGCTTTTGCAGGGGCACAAGGAGCCTTGTCTCGGTCCGGTCGGTTTTTCCGTCGCTTCGTTCATGGTGCGGAGTGTGTGGATCGGGTGGGCAGGATCAATCGAAATCCGGAAATTGATACCGGTTGCTCGCGGGTAAATCCGCTGTCACGGTGCGCGCGCATGGCTCGTCAATACACACTTCATCGCCCGCAAACGCCTGCGGCATCCGGCATCGATTACGTGGCGGCGCTCAATGCAGAGCAATACGAGGCAGTGTCCTCGCCACCGGGAAAAGCACTGGTCATCGCGGGCGCAGGCTCCGGTAAAACTCGGACGCTCACATACCGTGTGGCTTGGCTGCTAGACCACGCGATCGAGTCGAAGCAGGTGCTTTTGCTCACATTCACTAACAAGGCGGCGCGGGAAATGATCGAGCGGGTGCGGGAGCTGGTCCCCCACGATACGTCGGATTTGTGGGCAGGGACGTTCCACTCGATCGGCAGCCGGATCTTACGGCGGCATGCAGAGGATCTCGGCTACAATCACTCGTTTTCCATCCTCGATCGGGACGACCAGAAATCCATGCTATCCTCGGTGATCGCCCAGTGCGATATCGACACCAAACAGCGGCGCTTTCCAAAGGCGGACGTGCTGGCCTCGATGTTCAGTCTCATCGAAAACACCGGCGCGACGCTGGAGGACGTCATCGCTGCTAGATACGATCATTTTTACGACTGGATCGAAAAAATCGAGCTCGTCCGCAGCGGCTACATCACCAAGAAGCTGGCGACCAACTCGATGGATTTCGACGACTTGCTGGTGATGACAGTGCGCTTATTTGAGGAGCGACCCGACGTGCTGGAACTCTATCAGCAGAAATTCAAACATATCCTAGTCGACGAGTATCAGGACACCAACTCGGTGCAGGGCCGGATGATCGACCTGCTAGTAGGTGACAAGAATAGCCTGATGGCGGTGGGGGATGATGCGCAGTCGATCTACTCCTGGCGTGGTGCCGACATGGAGCACATCCTGGGATTTCCGGTGCGCTACCCGGGTTCCAAGGTTTTCACCATCGAGACGAACTACCGGAGCGTGCCGGAAATTTTGGATTTATCCAACGCTGCGATCCGGGTGAACTCGGGGCGATTTGAAAAAGACCTGCGTTCCTCGCGCGAGTCCGCCGGTGCCAGGCCGGCACTCGTCGCGCTGGAAGACCCGCGCAGCCAAGCAGCGTTTGTCGCGCAGCGGATGCTGGAACTGCGGGACGAGGGGATTCCGCTGGAGCAAATGGCGGTGCTTTATCGGGCACATTTCCAGAGCTTGGAAATCCAGATGGAGCTGACTGTGCGCGGAATACCGTTCGCGATCACCAGTGGGCTGCGGTTTTTCGAGCAAGCGCACATTAAGGATATTTCGGCCTTCATGCGCTTCGTGGTGAATCGGAGAGACGAAGTGAGTTTTATGCGAATGGTCAACTTGCTGCCCGGCTGCGGGCCGGTGGCGGCGCAGAAATTGTGGAGCGAGTGGCTGAAAAGTGGCTGGGCGACGAAGGAGGAATTGCCACCAAAGTGGTCGGACTTATTTCTGAAATTCAAGGTGCCGAAGAAAGCGGCGAAGCATTGGGAGCAGCTCTGTTATGTATTGGATGAGCTAACACCGGGCGCGCAGTTCGCGCGGCCCTCGGCGATGATTTTCAGCATCCTGGAGGGAATTTACGACGAGTATCTCAAGGCGAGTTTTGAGAATTTTGAAAACCGCCGCAGCGATATCGAGCAGCTTTCGCAGTACGGCGGTGGCTTCGACGACATCCTTGAATTTCTCGCCCAACTCTCGTTGATGAGCTCGGTGGACGGCGAGCCGACGGGCGATAAAAGTGAGAGCGACGACGAGAAAGTCACGCTCTCCTCGATTCACCAAGCAAAGGGGCTGGAGTGGAAAGTGGTGTTTCTAATCTGGCTGGTGGACGGGCAATTTCCTAACGGCCGCATTCTTGAAGCGGACGATCAGCCGATGTTGGAAGAAGAGCGGCGCTTGTTCTATGTGGCACTGACGCGAGCGAAGGACGATCTCTATCTGACCTTCCCGATGATGAACCCGAAATCCTACAGCGGCGATGTCATCTGCCGCCCATCCAGGTTTCTAGAAGATTTTCCGGCAGAGTTGGTGGAGGAGTGGAATGTGGGAAGCGACGCTTGGAGCGACGACGAACCGTTCTAAGCGGTGCCCCAAAGATGGGGGAGTTATTTTTTGACCACTGGCATTAGGCTTGGAATGAAACTTGCATATTCGGTGATGCCGGAGGCGTGGTAAGCGCAATCCCGTCGCCTCGATTTCATTTGGTTTGCTTGTTTCATGCGTTGACTGTTATGCGACGTCTTACTCCCAGTAGAGCAACACCGAAGGCCACAAGCGCTGTAGCATTCGGCTCTGGGATAATCAAAACTGTTCCTTCAGTGACGATCATCGTAGAATCGGTAAAGATTGCTTCAAGACGTGCAGAATCATCTGGCAACACCGAGAATCTAAACACCTGACCATCGGCCCAAATTGAATGGCCTGATAGGTCTTCTGGGATGAATGACGCTGATTCGGCAATCAATGTGAAGTTTGTAAAAACTCCATCAATCGAATTTGCATCAAAGAAGAGTAGGTCCTTAAAGTTTATAACTTTGGTGTTTGGACTGCCAATGATGTCTGTATCTGGAAGACTCGCCATGAACGAGAAATCAGTGATATAATGATGCGTCATGCTCCATGGCTTGACTTCAAAAGTCAAGCGACCCGGCTCATAAGCTCCTACTGCCGTTTTATAGGGGTTCCCTATAGCATCTATACCTTCAGCCAGACCGAGATATGAGAAATAAATAGTTGCCCCCCGTGACAGCTGCAGCGTGAAAATAATCAACAGGAGTGTTAGCAAATACATTTTTATAAAGAACAGCTATTCGGACATCGGCATATTAGGAGGTCATTTTCCCTCGCGCCAGACGACAAAATTTAAGCCACCATTGGCAAAATTGTCGTGTAGCGTGAAATTGTGTCGGCAAACACTCCACTGCAGAGCGTCAGTATCATTGCCATCACGCCGAATACGATCCACCGTTGCATAAACGCTGCCTTTACTTCATTCCCTCTCAACCAAGTTCGCACTTCATGGAATATCCTGCTACCGCCGCCACCGCCGAGACACTGCCTAATGGCCTCACCCTGATCCTTGATCCAGACCCCGCTGCTCCGGTGGTGAGCACGCAAATCTGGGTGGCCACCGGCAGCATGCACGAGGACGCCCACCTCGGTGCTGGGATTTCCCATTTCCTAGAGCACATGGTTTTTAAAGGCACCCGCGACTTCGACGCCGATACGCTGGCAGGCACAGTGCAAGCCGCCGGCGGACATTGGAATGCCTACACCAGTTTCGACCGCACCGTCTATTACATCGACGGGCCGGCCGCCTCACTGCCTGTTTTCCTGAAAACCCTGACCAATCTTGTTTTCTTTCCGATCCTGCCTGAATCCGAGTTTGAGAAGGAAAAGGACGTCATCCGCCGGGAAATCGACATGGGTCTCGACGACCCGGACAACGCCGCCTCGCGCCTGTTATTTTCCACGGTTTTTGCCCACGATCCACGCCGCCATCCGGTCATCGGCCACCGTCATTTGTTTGATGCCATCCGCCATCAGGATCTCACCGAATACCACCGCGCCCGCTACACGCCGGACCGTTGTTTCGCGGTGATTTCTGGAGATTTCGATCCGGAGGAGGCTCGGGAAATGGTGGCAGAACTCACCGCCGACTGCCTTCCCGGTGGCGGTCGCGATCCACTCGTCGCCCGTGATGCGCCGCAGATCGGGCCGCGACGCGCCCGTGAAACCTTCGCTGTCCCCACCAGCCGGATTTCTCTCTCGTGGAAGGCTCCAGCGCTCGATCACCCGGACGCGCCCGCTTTCGATGTCCTCGCCACTATCCTCGGCCGCGGTCGCTCGTCGCGCCTGCACCGCAGCTTGCGCGAGGAGCGCGAGCTGGCGCTGGAAATCTCCGCCTTCTCGTGGACCGGCCCCGGCCGCGAAGGGCTGCTAGGCGCTTCTGCCGATGCCGAGCCCGCCAAGCGCGACGCGCTGATTGAGGCTATTCTAGCGGAAGTTACTGCTATCGGTGCCGCTGAGCTGGACGAGGATCTCGCCAAGGCAAAACGCCAGATCGCGGCCAGCCAGTTCCGCAGTCTGACCACCGCTTCCGGCCGCGCCTCGGACCTTGCTTCTAACTGGCACGAGGCCCGGGACCTTGATTTCACCCGCCGCTATCTCGCCGCCATCCAAGCAGTCACCGTTGCCGACATCCGCCGCGCCGCCGCCACTCTTACAGAAAGCCGCCTCAGCCTCACCATCCTCGATCCGCTGGACGCGCCAGCTCCGGCCCGCACTGCGAAAACCGCCCGCATCCGCGAAGAACTCCAAGTCCACGTTTTGGACAATGGCCTCACGCTCGCGCTCATCCCGGATCACCGCGTCCCGCTTGTCCATTTCCAGGCCGCCGTCCGTGGCGGGCTTCCCTCCGAAACTCCAGAAACTAACGGCCTCAACCAGCTTCTCGCCTCCACGCTTTCCAAGGGCACTCAAACCCGCACCGCCCAAGAAATCGCGGTCACCCTCGAATCGCTCGGCGCGTCGATAGGCACGACCGCCGGCAACAACGCGCTGCTCGTCCAAGCCGCCGGGCTGGCGCCGGATCTCGCGACCATCGCCGATGTTTTCGCTGAAATTCTCCTCTCGCCCTTGCTCCCGAGCGACGCGATAGGCCGGGAAAAAGCCAGCCAGCTCGCCGCCTTGGAAGAAGCACTGCAAGATCCGCTGCACACCGGATTCCGCGCCCTGCGTGAGGCGGCATTCGGCGGCTACGGCTACGGCCTCGATTCGCTCGGCTCGCCAGAAAGCTTGGCCGCGCTGGATCGTGATTTGCTCCTTGCTCATCACGCGCGCCATTTCAATGCGTCTAACGTCACGCTCGCCATTGCCGGGGATTTCGATCCAGTGACGATGCTTGAACTCATCACGGAGAAATTTTGCGCACTTTCGCAGGGTGAGCGCTGGGCCGCTCCGACCAGCCAATCTGCTCTCGGCACTCACCTCACCCGCCACCTGCCGAAGAAACAAGCCGTCCTCACCATCGGTTTCCCCGGCACCTCAGTCAGCGGCGCGGACCGCCACGCGTTGGCGATGATTCAGGAATACGCCAGCGACATGGCGGGCCCGCTGTTCACCCGCATCCGCGAAGAGCTCGGCCTCGCCTATCAGGTCGGAGCCACTCAGTTTCTCGGTTACGACGCCGGACTCTTCACCTTTTACGTCGCCACCTCGCCCGCGCAGGTCGAGCTCGCCCGGCAGGAAATTCTCATTGAAATCGAGAAGATCGCCGAGCACGGCATCCCGGATGAGGCGTTTGATCGAGTGCGTTCCACTGTCCTCAGCGGCCTCGCGATCCAACAGCAATCGCCGTCAGCCATCGCTCGCCAGGTCGCACTGAGTCTGCTTTTCGGCCATCCTGCGGATGAATACCGTCACTTGCCAGCCGCTTACAATGCTCTAACTCCCGCGCAAGTCCGCGAAACCGCTGCCCGCGTTTTATCGGTCGCACCGACGACTGTGACCGTCCTACCCGAGTCGATTTAGGGCGCTCGCCCGAGGAACCCTTCTGCATCCAAAAACGTGCCTGCTGGGAGTTGTAGGCCGTTTTCCGGGGCGGCCGGGCCGTGCGCCCGCAAGCCGCCGCCTTCCGACGGGAGCAGATACCAACCGGGCAGGAGCTTCCCCCAAGTGCCGGGTTTGTGGCCGAGTTGTGGCTCGCTATCCGTCCACGGTTTCGTAGGATCGGGCATCGACATGGCGATGACCATTCCATCCACAGCGAGGCAGGGGCAATGCAGCACGCCCGCACGGCAAACTGGATCCAAGGCTTGCTGGCCGAAGTCGTAAAACACAATCTCGCCTGAGAGTTCGGTGTGACCGATTGCCTGGCGCAGGCGGTCACCGCCGACCCAGCTTGCAGCGACTTCACCATCGACCCGGTCGTGGGATTTGACCTCCGTTTCAGTTAGGCTGGGAAACGCGAGCCGCAAGCCGGACATGCTTGCTGACACCGGATCATCATTCAAAATAGAAAATGCCTTCCGCCATTGCAGGGTGCTCACTTGGCTGATCTGGTAGCCGTTGACCCACATTCGGCGGATCGCAGCAGCGCCAAGGTTTTTAGGCGCGGTGCCATTTACTCGCGGCAATCGCGTGCCCCAGCGAGGCGATTCGAAGCGCTTGGAAATAGCTTCTGCGGAGGCGACTAACATTTCATGTCGGATGATTTCTATATCCACCGTTTCCGGGAGAATGGGATGCCCCAGCGCCACGATGATTCCTGGCCGTTTCCAGTAAGGCCACTTGCCAAAAAATTTCCCACGCTCGTAGGAAAAAATCGATCCCCACGCGCCGTCGCACCACAGAGGAATGAGCGGGTGGCCTGCTTTTTTCGCAATCAGCTCGCAGCCGCGCTTTAGCTCGTTGAGCGCACCGGTGCGGGTCAGTTGTCCTTCGGGAAACAAGCAGACAAGGTCGCCGCTTTGTAGCGCCTCTATAGTCGTGCGGATCGCCTCTCGCGGCTTGTTCACACGGATCGTCACCGTTTGGAAAAGAGCGGTGAATAGCCGAACTGAGCGTTTGGCAACGAAGGCTTCGTCCATCACGAAGCGAATCCGTTGGCGGCAGGCGGCGACGATGAAAAACCCGTCCGCAAAGGTAATGTGATTCGGCAGTAACAACGCTCCGCCTGTCGCTGGGAGGCGCTCGGGATGCAGCAGCTCTATCCGGTAGATCCAGCGGAGAAGTGCTCCTCCAATGAGGCTGATGAAATCGCCTGATAAGCGGCGTATGATAGAAACACCCATGGCATTTGATGCTACATCGACGGAGGCTATGTCAAACTAGAATTCATTGGTAACTCGGCTGGGATGACTTCGCAAAGTTCATCCGCCAGTTGATAAACTGAAAGGAAACCAAGCGGAACTGAATACAATTCCTGGCCTGCCTCATACAAATCGATGTTATATCATGAGGATAATCTAGAACATCCATGCGGCACCGGGATGTGAGACAGGGTAAAAAAAATCCACCACTCCGGTTTCGAGGAACCGGGGTGGTGGAGTTAGGATATTAATATCTTACCAAGCCTTGAGGCTCAGTCCGATTCGTCCGAAGAGTCCACTATCCATGTCCTCATCAAGGATTTCGTTGTCGCCGTCTTGATCGGAATATTCGATGCCATTGGCGACGGTGAAGCCTACGCCGGCGTTGAGCCAAAGCTTACCGACCAGTCTGCGGCCAGCAAATGCTCCGACCTGATAAGATGAAATATCGACAGACTTGGAGTCGCCGTTGTCGTCAGTGATGTTCCAAACTCCACCGCCGGGCGTACCGCGTAGGCCGAAATTCCAGTCATCGTTCGGCGTGTAGGAGATCAAAGCCATCGGGCCATACAGGCCAATGCGAGTCTTTTCATTGAGCACCCAGTCGAAGTTAATTCCTGGGCAAATCCATGCATCACCGTTGATGTTGAGCACAGCGGCACCTACACCTACAGTGAAGCTGTCGGTGTAACGGTAGCCCACGCCTCCGGCGATGTCGAAAGTGAGATCGTCGCCATTGATGTGTTGGAAATCGCTGGCGAGTTCCGCGCGCGCCCAAGCACCGTAGAACCATGGGGAGCCTTTGTTGATTTTTATTGCCGCCAAATGCATGGACACGGAATGAAGATCCTCGTCACCGACCGGGAACGCGGGGCTCACGCCGTCAAAATCCAAGCTCGTCAGGCCATATTGCATGGCAGGAATCAGCATGATGTCTCCGCCCACCGTAATGGGACGTGAAAGTAACGACATCATGTCGAACTCGGTGATGCTCAGACTGCCAGCGATATCTTCGAAATCCATCTCGTCGGAGAAGGTGAAGTTGGCCATGGCCTCATCCATATTGGGGAATTTTACTTCTTGGACGGAAGTCGATTGAGTGGCGGCGGGTTCTCCGGCGGATGCTGCGGCAAGGCAGCCCAACCAAGCGACGGTGGTTAATTTTGAAAACATAAGTTATTGTTGAACTTAGCCCCTGCCTGACAAGCCTATTTTTAGAATAAACCAGCAATCTTATCCCAGTATCACTGTCAGTCGGTCGCATACGCCGGTCAATCGCTGCACAAGATCGTCCATACCCACACGGGCAGCTCCGGGGCGGTAAGGATTGGCCTCGCGAATGAACTCGATAAGTGTGCCATTGAGGTCGAGAGAAACAGGGCCGCACCCGGTTTTGTCGGTGCGGTAAACGACTTCGATTGGATGACCTGCTAGGCTCAGGTGCGCTGTCAGACCGTCCAGTTCCGGGGGAACGACCGGATCAACGAGTAGTGCAGTTTTCTCCAGACGCAGCCCGAGAAAACACTGCATGATTAGGCGCACGCCGATGCCCGCACCGCTGGAATAGACGCGCCATCCGCCTTCCAGCGCGACCTCGCCGGAGTTCACTTTTCCGTAGTCGAGGAAAGCCTCGTAGCGGTCGGAAAAGGCGGCGTCTGAGCTCGAATAGTAACAGTTCGCCTGACGCGGCGCGGCAGAAGGAACCCACTCGCGGATCGCGATTGGATTGATCTGACAGAGAGCGAGGAAAAAGCTCTTTGCATCTCCAAAGCGGGCAAGGGCCTCGCAATACCGAAGATGGGCGTGCATATACATGATGCCGATTTCCCGTCCGAAGTAGGTGGCACTTTCAGCTCGCTGGAAATAGGTCTGCAAGCCGCCATGATAGGCCATCGGGCGGTCAAACAGGCGCGCTCCGTCCGGCCCGAGTAGGTGCTCACGGATGATGCCGAGGTGTGTCGCTGCTTGCTCCGGGCTGAACATGTCATTGATGATGGAGTGGATCATCGGCAATAAGCTGTAAGACAATCCAGTCGTGCGATCGCGGGGATGGAGTAGATACTCGGTTTTTCCATCCTTATGAAAATAAGCAAGGCCGGCTAGCACGTCGTCCACCATGAGTATTCGCTGGAATTCTGCTAGAATTCTAGCAGCCATGGCATCGAACAGCTCGGCACGGTCCTCGTTTCCAAGCCGACGGAATGCGGTGGCTAGCGCGATGAACGTCTGATAGTTGAGCGTTACGGTCCAAGAACTGCAAAGCCGCTCTCGCATGTCGGGCTTGACCGGTTGGAGCGAATCGTTCCAATCGCCGTGGCCGTAAGCAGCAAGGCTGGTGCCCTCGATCACTCGCCGCCCAATCAGGTCCAGCGCGCGCTCGACGTGCTGCCAAACGGTGGCTTTTTCCGCGGCGGCATCCCCGTCAGGATGGAAATACGGCAGGGTCTCGTCGAGCAGGGAGGAATCCTCGGTGGCGGATAGATACTGGGAAAGGGCGAGCAGCGGCCAATAGATGATGTCGCCGTGCGAATCTCCGGGGCGGATATTGCGCTCGCGCTCGAAGAACATGAACCACTGCGGCCAGTCACCATCGGCATTCTGCTGGCGGAAAACTCGGCACAACAGATCCCGCATCGGCTCGAAACGGCCGAGCGCGAGCAGCAGTTCGATTGGTCCTTGGCAGACATCGCGAGTGCCCCAGCCGCCGCCGGAATATTGTTCCAAACCGCGCGGAGAAAGGTAGTGGACTAGCGCGTTATGGATGAACCATGGGAAAATTTCCCCGGCGCGCTCTGCTGCTGCCGCCAACGGACTTGCCTCGGGCGCTGAGATTTTTAAACTTGAGGTGATCGATTTCCAAAATTTTCCGGTTTGTCTGCAAGCCTCATCAACAAGTCGGCCGCGCATCACCAATCCTGCGCTGGTGCTTGCCACGGTGATGAAGCAGAGGAACGGCTGGTGGCGAGAAACCCCGCCTGCGAGTAGCAATTCGTCGCCGCCAATGCTCTCGAACTCCGTGCCCTCTGCCGGCCCGATGAGGAATCCGCCATCCGGGAAACGTCGGCCTACGTCGCTGTCCGGGATGGCGCGCACGAAGGCAGTGCTTCCATCCAATTGATAGCTGACAGGCACAGAAGAACTGCCGTCGTCGCCGTTGATAGCGACGTGATGGGAAATTAGAAATCTCACAGGTCCGCCCTTTAATACCGTTATATACAGGCCAAGCTCATGCTTATCATCGGGAGCTGTGGAAACCACTTCGATCAGCCCGCTCCTGTGTTTGTAAATCCAGCGGCAGGCATCCGGACTCATTTCGAATGCTGATGGCATACTTAACAACTTCCACGCGCCATCGATTTCCACAAAAACCCGCTGCCCGTGGCTGCGGAAAAGCCCGAGATAGCTGTGACAAGTTGATAGGAAGCGGTTGATGCTCACATGGCCTTGGGTGACCATCGAGTGAAACACGCCGTTCATCCACGCGGTGGAGGTCAGGGCTGCTTCATCTGGCATTAGACATCCACCGGAACGCAGCAGATGACCGTGCGGGCGGAGCACTTTAAGCTCCTTCCGGCGGAGCACCACATGGCTCTGGCGGTCGGTGAAAAACGACTCAAGCTGGTCATCTTCGCGTTCTGCGTGGCGCTGGCTCTCCCCGAAAAAACCGCGAATTTCTGCATCATCGAGATCGGCAGATTCCAACAACTCGGCCGTGGTGAAAAGGCTTGAAGCAGGGCGATTTCCGAGGATTTCTCCGTGCCACGGCGGGCAGGCCGCTTCCGGCAGAGATAGCGCAGCATCGATCCAAGAACTATCAGCTGCGCAGGTCGCTGTCGGCTTGTCCGCTTCGAATCCACTGAAGAATCCACGTTGTGATTTAGCTCCCGGTGCGAGTACGACAGGCTCATCCTGGATAGCAACTAGAGAGTGTTCATGTTGCAGCCGCTTATGTGCAAGGCCGGATGCTAGAGCCACGGCCTGGCCGCCAGCGCGGGTGGCGAGACCATGGAATTGAAGCGCGTCCGTGGTATAAGCAACGGCTTTTCCGAGCGATCCGATCACCGTCCACGGGCAGCGCCCACCCATCGACTGGTTCTGCCGCGAGGCGACGGCCACGCCCTTCGTAGCATGCTCGAGCGGCGTATGGTCTACGTATTGACTCACATAGAACTCATTGAGCCGTGACGCACCATAGTGGGCTATGCCGATATCTTGGGTATGGATTAGATCGTAAGTGATGGATTCTGGCCCGGTATTTATGAGTTCTACGTGCCAGAACCACGCCTTGGCAGACTCCGCCAGCACCAGCCGCAGGCGGAAAGCTAGATCGCCCCAAGCACCGCTGGCGACCATGCCGCGCTCGCAGGTCTGGTAGGAGGCGGGGCTGTCTGGCCCTAGCAGGGGAATTGACTCTACCGTCTGTCCGAGACGGCGGAGATAGATGTTAGTGGGACCGCCCTCGGCTTCGTTACCTAGAAATACATTCAGCATGATGTCCCCGCAGTCCATCCTTCGGATCGAGCCGTTGGCATTCAGCTCGACGCTCATCCCGGACGGGCTGGAGGCTCGGAAAGGGAAAACGACAGGCAGCGTGTTGTTGGGTTTCATGGTGGAATGATGGGAGATTTAGGAAACGTCTCTATACACCGCAAACCGAGGGTATTGAAACCCATGCATCAAGGTTTTTCCATCGGAATTGCGGTCGGGAAGTTTCACGGAAAATACCAATCGAGATCGGTTCTGTCAGATCCCGCTGCCATCAGCTAAGCCATCGTCCGTGCCGGAATGGCCGAAAACCAGCGTGCGGTGCCGGTTGACATGAGAGCCATGGGCGCGTTTGCTAGCGGCGATGTCGCCCGATTCCCTGCAGGACTTTGCGCTCGCCTTCCTGAGCATCCTCTTCGAAGGGGCGCCTTTTATTTTGCTGGGCACGTTGATCAGCGGATTCATCGACGTTTACTTGCCGCCGGGGATCATGGACCGCTTCCTGCCGAGAAATAAATTTCTCGCAGTGCTGACTGCTGGGCTTCTAGGTGCGGTGTTCCCTGTTTGCGAATGCGCAGTGGTGCCGGTCATCCGGCGACTCGTGAAAAAAGGTCTGCCTGTCTCCTGCGCGCTCACTTACATGCTGGCTGCGCCAATTGTGAACCCGATCACTGCGCTGAGCACTTGGAAAGCGTTCCAAGGCCAGGGCGCGGCGATGATGACCAGTTCGCGACTCCTACTGGGTTTCCTCATCGCAGTTGCCGTGGGGATCATCGTCTCGAAGCTCTCGATCGCCTCGGTCCTCAAGCCTTCGCTGGTTGAGAGCTTGGAAAAAGACCCCGTAAAGCCCGAGCATGACCATTCTTGCTGCGGCCAAGACCACCCCGAGCCAGCGGAGGATAACCGCTTAGTCGCCGCCTTCCGCTCGGCGATGAAGGACTTTGTGGATGTCGCCGTTTATTTCGCCATCGGCGTGTCGATCACCGCGCTGTTCAATACTGGCATCGCCCCCGGTGCGGAATGGCTTGATGGTCTCGCGAAAAGCCCGACCGCTGCCCCGGCCGCGTTAATGGCTCTCGCCTTCGTCCTCAGCCTCTGCAGCACCTCGGATGCATTTATCGCTGCGACCTTGGATAAATTCTCATGGGGCGCGAAACTGGCTTTCCTCACCTTCGGCCCGATGATGGATGTGAAGCTATTGTTTCTCTATCAAACAGTGCTGCGTAAGCGCTTTATTGTTCTTCTTGCGATGGGTCTCTTTCTTGCCATCGGCGGGATTTCAATTTACTGGCAACAACTCATTTTTGCAGCGAAATGAATCCCCGCAACCGTCGCATCCTATTTTCCCTAGCAGTGCTCTTCTGGAGTGCTGTGTTATTATATTTCTACGGCAGCGGACGCATCAACAAATACCTCGCGCCAGACTTCCGGGTGATCTCCTTCGCAGGTGGACTCGGGCTCGCAGTGCTCGGTTTTTTTAACCTACTCACGGCGGGGCAAAGCAGCAGTGGCTGCTGCGGTGGTGAGGAAGACGGGCACGACCACGAAAGCGGTGATATGCATCCGCTCACCGCAGTGCTCCTCATGATAGTGCCAGTGGCCTTATCCGTCGCATGGACCAAGGATGAATACTCGGTGGCGGCGCTTTCTCGCAAGGGTCTTTACGATGCTCCTTCCCCGGTTTCCATGCCGTTTCTCGGCTCGTCTTTACCTGCTCTGACTCGTGAGGAAATCGAAAAAAATCATCGTAAGACGCCGGATGGATTTCTCGAGTTCAGCCTGATGGAACTGTTCTTCTCCAGCGGAGATCGCGAGATGCAAGGCTTGCTCGAGGGACTTAAAGTCGAAACCGAAGGCCGTTGGATGGACGAAAAAGTCCGGAATCCAAACGGCTCGCGCAAGCGCCTCTATCGCTTGTTCGTCACCTGCTGCGCTGCGGATAGCCGGGCGATTCCGATCATCCTGGAGTTCGGCAAGACCCCGCCCGAGTTCCCGGAAAACGGCTGGGTGAAAGTCGCTGGGACCATGCGTTTTCCGTCGGAAGAAGGTGTCATCCAACCGGTGCTAACCGTTGAACGCGTGCTTGCTGCAGAGCCACCTTACGAAGAGAGCTTCATACGTAAAAAATAATCATGGTGAAAAGCTCACATTCACGACCGGAAGGCCATGTGTTAGTCCCTGCTGCTGCAATTGGGTCGCTCTCGATTCTGCTAGTCGCAGGATTGAGCATTCTTCGTATACTGGATCGAGCGGATCAAGCGGTCGGCAAGTGGATGATGCAGGGGAAATCACCGAATTTCCCTAAAGTCTTACCCGAGTGGGCGGTGTGGTTGGCAGTAGTATTCTTCGCTTACGGGTTGGCCATTGCGATTCTCAGCGTGGGCGGCACTTGGCGGCGTGTCGTATTGTGGATCAGCACCGCTGTTTTGGTCGCGGCATGGGCGCCGGTGCTTGTGCTAGCAGCGCATGCGCCTGACATTGCTGCGCCGCTCATGGCTGTGATTTGGTCCGGGGTGTGCGCTTTGGTCTATGCGGAAAATCACCAGATGGCCTGCGACAAGCGGGTGGATCTATCTGAAATAACTGATGAAGCGCGTTGATTTTCCGGAACCCGTCAAGGCCCTGGTCGGTGAGCTCAAGCACCTGCCGGGCATTGGTCCGCGCAGTGCCGAGCGCATCGCGGTGTGGCTTTTACAAAGCTCGAAAGCGGAGCCCGCGATGCTCGCTGGAGCGTTGTTAGCCGCTAAGGAAATCGTCCGGCCCTGCCCGGCTTGCGGCTTCTTCGCTACCGAAGCCAGCTGCGATGTTTGCGACGACCCGGCGCGCGACAACAAGATTCTCTGCGTCGTCGAGCAGGCCACTGACGTCCTTCCGCTCGAGCGCTCTGGTGCATTTCGTGGCCGCTACCACTGTCTCGGCGGCAAACTCTCGCCGCTTGACCGCGTGTCTCCCGAGGATTTACGCATCCCGTCGCTGGTTCGGCGGATCGAGGCTGCGCCTGAGGAAATCGAGGTCATACTCGCGCTGGGTTCGGATGTGGAAGGTGAAGCAACCGCAAACTACCTAGCAGAACTGCTGCGCGGCCGGAATTGTAAACTCACCCGCATCGCCCAAGGCCTGCCCGCAGGCGGCGGTCTTGAGCATGCAGACGAGCTCACGCTAATGCGCGCGCTGCAAGGTCGGCGCAGCGTTTAGATCCGCAGATTTACATCATGCAACAAAGTTTCCGCCTCACTAAGACGGGCTAGTTTTGTAGACCCATCCACTTCAAAATAGCTGAAAATTTATCGGCTATTATCTGAGATGCACTCATTTATGGCCCTTAATCTGTCCACCTCAAAAGCAAGATTTGCTTTTGCGGGCATCTTTACTGGCCGGAATTCACATTTCTACAAACCCGCTTGAAGTATTCGTGATTCTCCAAATAATAAGAGATGTCAGTAATACATCGGTTGCCTTTTAGGGACTATTAAAAGTGCCTCGGCTTGGATTCGAACCAAGGACCAATTGATTAAGAGTCAACTGCTCTACCAACTGAGCTACCGAGGCGATGTAATTACTCACTGACATGAGCCACTCCTAGTGGCTTGTCAGTGCGACAGGGCCGAACTCTTAGCGAGTCTCGTAGCGAGGGCAATAGTAAAATATGACGGATCTGTGCACTGTTATGGCGGCCTTCGGAACAGACTTCAACTTTCAGATCTGAGTTCTCGGCAAAAAGTCGCGGTGTTGAGCATAGGACAGTCACGGCATTCCCTCTACAGGATTTCTTCAATCGGCTGAAAGAAACCAAGGTCCGGGCTTGCTCGGTGGGCGTTCCGGGCGTAGTTCCTCCGGCCCGATTTCATGTCCGTCTCTCCCTACGCCATACCCTCGCCTGCGCTTCAGCGCGAGGTGACACGCCGCCGTTCATTCGCGATTATTTCTCATCCAGATGCCGGAAAAACCACGCTGACGGAGAAATTCTTGCTTTACGGCGGCGCGCTCAACCTGGCTGGCAGCGTCACCGCGCGGAAAAATCAGCGCGCCACGACTTCGGACTGGATGGACTTGGAAAAGCAGCGGGGGATCTCCGTTAGCTCCACGGTATTGCAGTTCGAGTATAAGAACTGCGTCGTTAACATCCTCGATACGCCGGGGCACAAAGATTTCTCGGAAGATACTTATCGCGTCCTAACTGCAGTGGACGCCGCTGTCATGGTGGTGGACGCTGGCAAGGGCATCGAAAGTCAAACACGGAAACTTTTTGAAGTCTGCCGTCGGCGGGGCGTACCTATTTTCACTTTTATGAACAAGCTCGACCGCCCGGCTCGGCCATCTATGGATCTGCTCGACGAGCTGGAGTCTGTTCTCGGCATCCACGCGTTTCCTGTTAATTGGCCGCTCGGCGACGGTCCGCGCTTCCGCGGGGTTTACGACCGGGAACAAAAGCAGGTCCATCTTTTCCAGCGCACGGTCCACGGCGCTTACCGGGCGCCCGTGGCGGTGACCGGCATCGAGGATGAGAGCGTAAAGGAGGCCGTGGAAGAGGGGACTTATCGCCAAGTTTGTGACGAGCTTGAGCTGCTCGAAGGGGCCGGAGCAGACTTTGATTTAAAAAAAATCCTAGCTGGCGAACTCACACCGGTCTTCTTTGGCAGTGCCGCAAATAATTTCGGCGTGCAGCTACTGCTCGACCGCTTTCTCGAACTCTCACCACCTCCGACCCCGCGTGAGAGCGGCGGCATGATGATCGATCCTGCAGCTGAAGAATTTTCCGCATTCGTCTTCAAGATCCAAGCAAACATGAACCCGAAACACCGCGACCGGATAGCTTTCGTCCGAATCGTGTCAGGCCAATTCAAGCGCGACATGGACGTGATGAACGGCCGCACCGGCGAGAAAGTCCGCCTTGCCAACTCGCAGCGTCTCTTCGCCCGCGAACGCGAAACCGTGGACGACGCTTTCGCCGGCGATGTTGTCGGTCTGGTGGGGAATTATGATTTGCTCATCGGCGACACACTTTCCTCGCAGCCCGGTGTGACTTTTGATGAAATTCCCCGATTTGCTCCGGAATGTTTTTCCTTCCTGCACAACAAGAGCACTGCAAAATACAAGCGCTTTCGCGACGGTCTTCAACAGTTGCTCAAGGAAGGCGTGGCCAGCGAGTTCGTCCTCATTGACAGCGATGGCCCCCAAATCCCGCTGCTAGGCGCGGTCGGGCCGCTGCAGTTTGAAGTCCTGCAATACCGACTTGAAGGGGAATACGCCGCCGAGACCCGCATCGAGCCGGCGAACTGGTCGCTTGCTCGCTGGCTCAAGCCGAATGAGGGCGACCCGCGTGCACCGGAAGCGAGGCCGGCGCTTTCATTAGGTGCGGCGTTGGCGCGTGACTCCAACGGTTGGTTAGTCGCCCTGCTTCCCAGCGAGTGGGGGCTGAAAACTTTTTCCGACAAGAACGAGGACTGGGTCATTTCCGAGCAGCCTTTCCCGCCATATGTGGCGATGAAGTGATACGGGCTGCGACGCGTGTATCACTGGCTCAGATCCCTCAGAAGTCGGCGGACTGCTTATTGGTGATGATATTGGTGCTCATCGCTGCTGCGCTTTTGGCAAGCACACTTACCCCCGGCATGAATGGCTCGCTTTGCAGTTTCGGCCATTTTTGTAATTAAGTGGATGATTTCAGCGAGAGGGCTTAAATCCAAACACTTGAGGGCACTGATGCTTGCTTTACGCAGTGATGATTATGGAGCGAGTGGAATCACATTCAATTTCTTAATCCATTATTTCAACTCCAGATCATCCAGTCGCATCCACATGAGCTACAATAATTTTATCCAGTTCTCGCTGCGGCATCAGATCAAGCAATCCCCTTTTTCAGATCTCGCAGACTCCATAAAAAATTTCCTGCTAGAGCAGCGTTGCCTCTCAACTTTCTTGCGCCGGATTTGCGTTTAGGCCCGAAACGCTCGCGCGCGCTGGCAAACGCTTTGTCAACAAAGCTCCGGCTGCCGATCACCGCGCCGTCCGTGAAATATCGGATTCGACAGCGAAGCACCTTACTTAGCGGGATCTCTCCGTCCCTTTCGTGTTCTAACTCCAGCTCCTCCTTTGAAATTCCTTTGCGCAGCGTCTTTACCGCGAGCTTCCCATCTCGACCGATGCTTTCCAGACTTTTTCCCGCAGCACCCGCCATTAGAATTCTGCGATATTCACGCGCTACATCATTCTCCCAGAAATCCGCGTCCGCAGCCACTCCTTGATGTGCGCGCAACGCCCTCACGAGACCGGCTCGCGCTGTTTTGCCATTCCCTTTCGGCCCGCCGCCGATCGCCTCTCCGTAGCTACTCCAACGGTAATCTGCTGGATCTTTTACCAGTCCTGCACGCACAGGATTCAAGTCGATATAGGCAGCTATCATCTTAGCCGCTACGCCGTCTTCCACAATCACACTCTTGAATCGGTCCTCCCAAAGCCGCCCGGTGCGTGAATGCACCCGGTTGTGCCACTGTGTGTAGCGTTGTAGCACACCTTTCATGAATTCTCCCAAGTCGTGCATGCGGTAAGTGAAGCGCGCATGAATCCGCTCAATCACTTTTTCACCAGCCAGCCCGTCGGCCACCTGCTGCCTCGCCTCTGCCAACTCATTGGCAATTTCTGTAACAAACGTCTCATTGTAAATTGCCCTCAACCGTGTTAGCAACTCCGTGTCCGGAAACCCATTTGCTGGCGGCGGAGGAACTTCCAAGAGGAGATGAAAGTGATTGTCCATCAAACAGTAAGACGTCACGCGACATCCTGAGAATTTCTCGTAAATCCGCATTAAAGCCCGGAATTTTTCCTTTTCTTCAGTCCCTATCACGAAGCGCCGATCCACGATCCGTGAAATACAATGATAGAAAATTGGTTTCCGCTCGGAATTCCGCCAATCGGCAAGCCATCTGGATTTTCTCATGTGTGAAGGTTTCTCTTGTTGACGCGAAAAAGTTGCTGAACAGCAATTCGAATGTCGAGAAAGATTTTATAAAAGGCATGTCCCTTAATTGATCGGCCACTGGCCACATTTACAGTCTCTGCCTGCGAAGTCACTGCATGACCCATCTGACGGTCAGCGATCAGGTCGAGTGCAAGAAAGAGCACGACATGCCCGCCCTCAAACGCCAGGACACTCTAACATTGCGCCAGGGTGCCGCCAAAGGCAGCAAGGTTCTCTATATATGGGACTGTGCCGGCATCGACTTCCCACAGTGGTTCAAGTGGAAGGAAAGCGGCATCTATTTCCTGAGCCGCGAAAAGGAAAACATGAAACTCGAGATAGTCGGCATCTACGCGTTCGATCGCACCGACAACATCAACCAAGGAGTGGTTTCCGATGAAATGGTCGCCAC
>JANMYL010000241.1:0-39647 GCA_031382045.1 Akkermansiaceae bacterium
GACAGCCAGTTGGATGGACGGTGACCTCACTTTTTTATCAAAGCGGCTCCCTGATGGTGGAGGCAAGTTTACGGCGAGGATGCGTAATACAACACGCGAGGTGCGTGTGCTTCCAAAAAAATTTTCTAGAGGTCAGCTCACTGCGGCTCACCGGCGGGGAAGATTTCCTCAATGGAGGACTCGTATTTCTCATCCATCCAGCGCTCCAGCGCAGCTTGAAGCGGGGCGAGGACTTCGGGGCGTGCAGGGGCGATGTCGCTCTCGCCGTGCGGGTCCTTGGCGATTTGAAAGAGCCCAAAATGGCGGCTGCCAGCGGAGGTAGGGGTGCAGACGAGTTTCCAGTAACGGGTCCGCAGACAGCGCTGCTTAGCCTCGATGAGCCGGGCGAGGTATTCCTTTTTGAGTACGAATTGATAGTTATAGCTCGGATCAATGCCGGTGCATTCATCCATCGGCGGGAGGTGGGGGCGCTCGACGCCTTCGACTTTAAACTGGATGAAGGGAAATCCGGTCTCACCGTAAAATGGGCGGAAGTTGGGCGTCTCGGTTTGGCGAATCCAAGCGGCGAAGCTTTTGCCCTGCCAGGTGGGAGATTTTTCTTGGCCGGTGAGGTCGGCGAGGGTGGGGATGACGTCGATGAGCCGGACAGTTTCTGGGATGACCTGCGGGGCGGTGCCGGGGACGTGGACGATCATGGGGACATGGTTTGCTTGCAGTCCGCCGTTGAAGGTAAGGCCGTGGCCTAGGGTGACGCCGGGCTCGTAGTGGTCGTCGCCATGGTCGGCGGTGACGACGACGATGGTATTATCCGCGAGTCCGTTCGTCTTGAGTGAGGTAAGGATTTTCCCCACGCAGTCGTCGAATTGGCGAGTGCAGCCGTCGTAGAGTGCACGGATTTGCCTCACTTCGTAGGGTGGTAGGGCTTTCCATTTGGATTCGAGGTCGGTGCCGCCGATGAAGGAGTCGATGTCGAAGTCCACTTTGTTGCGGTTGACGCCCTGGTATGCGGGATCGGCGAACATGCTGCGGTAGGGTTCCGCATTGCCGTATGGCAGGTGGTTGCAAGAGTAGAAGACGTGCCAGAAGAAGGGTTTCTGCTGGTTGGCGGCGGCGGCGAGACGTTTTTCGACGCGGGAGGTAACGACTTCCGGGGTGACGAATTGGGCGAAGGCTCCGAGCTGGGGAAAGATTTTGTAGCCGAGCGCGTTGTCGAAATAAAGTGGGACGACGAAGTGCGCCATGACGACGGCTTGGCTCATGTAGATTTTAAAATTGTCGAAACTCGATACGGAGAGGTGTTCCATGCCGAGGGGCATGACTTCGTAATATCCGGCGCACCAGTCGCCGATGGCGGCGGTGTCGTAGCCGCGTTTGCGTAGCAGCGAGGGTAGCGTCTCGATGCGTTTTTGGGTGGCCTCGACGGTTTCTCGATCCGGATACATTTGGCGGATGCCGTGGCTCTGTGGGTATTGAGAGGACATCAATTGCACGCCGGATTCCATGGTCGAGGCGATGGAGGTGTAGCAGCGTTCGAAGCGAGTGGACTTAGCGGCGAGAGCGTCAATCACGGGTGATACGCCGGCGCGGGCGATGCCGTCGCTACGTTGGGGCTTGTAGCCGGCGCAGCCCAGGCTGTCGCCGCGTAGGGAGTCTGAGCCGATGATGATGACATTCATGGGCTTGCCTTTAGTGGGGGAGGGGGCTTGTCCGCCAGCGGTGAAGCGACTGATACCGGCGGTGAGCAAGGTGAGGAGCACCGCCGTGCCTGCTACTGCCGTGCCTCGGCGGCCGTGGCGGCGGATTTGCCATAAGAGCGCGATGGCGACGATGCAGAGTGGAAGCAGGGTAAAGATCAGGAACGAACTCGTCGGTCTGATGTCATCTGGTAAAATTTCCATGATCCGGTAATACCAGTGGCCGAATTCGTCCTTATTGAGAAAATAGGGGCGGGTATCTACCAGGCGAATGGTGAAGTAGCCATGTAAGAGTGCTGTGATTCCAAAGCTGCGGAGCGTGACCGCACGGTAGCTTTGGTATTTCGAACGCTGGGTCCATAAGGCGGCGAAGGGCTGGATGAGGGCTGCAGCAGCTATGGCTAGCACGACGTAGGCGATGAGCATTTGCAGGTTCTGCCAGACGAGAAACCCGAGATATTTGTCGCGGGCGAGTGCGTTGAACTTGTTGGCCATCTCACCCGATGCCTGCGAGAGCGTCCACAGAGCAACACCGTATTGGATCGCTAGAAACAGCGCTGCACCAAGCAGGACTTGCGAAAATCCAGCGGCGGTAGCAGATGGTGGCCTGTCGGCACATGAAGGCGAATTAAGAGAATTTAGGGTCATAAGGCAAGTGCTTCAAGAGCCGGAATCCGGCGGATCGAGGTGGACCCAGTTGGAACTCAGTATTTTTTCGATCACCACTCCGCGGCGTGATTGGAGTCCCTCCGGGATGTTCACGCGGAGGATGATAGGTGACAGTTTTCCTCGGTTCTGATTCAGAATCCCAAGGATGTCGCTAGAGACTTGCTCGGATTTTTTGGCATACCCGAAGAGTGTCTCCTCACTGCCTAGAGCGGTGAGGCGGAAGCAAGTCCAGACCTCAGAGTTAGAAAATTCATGACTGAAAAATGTGTCCTGCTCGGCGTAAACTCGGAAGTCGAGGATAGTGCTTTCTGGGCGCTCACTGACGAAGGTGTCCCATTTCATCGGCTGATAGCAGACGAAGGTTTCCCAGTCGATCCGTGGCTCGCCGGAGTCGAGGATTTCGATGATCAGGCTGCGGGTTTTATGATTGGTGAGCTCCACCGTCTCTACCCAGAAGTTGCCACGGGTGCCGAAGGTGATGGGTTGGAGCGTTTTGGTCCGGAGGATGCTTAGCGGAGGGACTGGCTTGTCACCGTAATGCTCCAGCATCAGAGGCGTTACCCGCTCAGGATGGCGAACTTGGCGAACCAGCTCATCTACGCTGGTGGTGTTAAAAAACTTGCGAGTGGCGACCTCGATCCGGGCAATTAGATCCGCGGCTTCCTGGTTTTCCTGGGCGTCTTTATCGACGATGGACTCGGTGGAAACTTGAATTTCCTTGGCCTGAACATTGGCCTTTTTAACCCCGCTGAGTGACCAGATGACAGCGGCTGCGAGCAGCGCTCCGAATATAATAAACCAACCCCATGGCACTTTTTGATGGTGGTTTGTGTTTTTAGCCCACTCTTGTTCCTGCAAATCGGGGTTGGGGCCGGCTCTGTCAACGAGCTCCTCGATGCTTGGCTGGTGGGTGCGGGACTTGACATCTTCGCGCGCCGGCACGTGGAGGCGCTGGCTCACCGAGGCGTCTTCTGGCACGGCAAGGCGCGCGGGCTTTTCGCGAGGCTCGGTTTTTTTATTTCCAAGCCGGATGACGGGTGTGAGTTCTTCGACAGCATCATCCACCGGCGTCAACTCCAGTTTTTTTATCTCGCGGGCCATCTGCGGCAAAAACAAAGCTGCAAAACTCCATAGACGCAACGCTACTCTCACTCTAAATCTCCCGAGCCACCTGCCATGCCCGTACCGCCGCGTATCCTTATCATCACCGCCGCTTTCGGCGAGGGGCATAATAGCGCCGCCCGCAATCTCGCCTTCGCGCTGGCTGCAGAGGGTGCGGTCACTCAAGTGAGCGATCCCTGTATGCTTGGCGCCCCGCGCCTTACGGCCATGGTCAATAGCGGCTATCGTTACGTGACGACCCATTTCCCGCAGCTCTGGGCGAAAATCTACCGGTCCACTGATCGCTGCGATTTGCGCAAACAGGACTCGCCGCCTCTCCGGATGGCGCAATCCGCGCTCGCCGACTTGATCGCGGAATTCCAGCCCGACGCCATCGTCAGCACCTATCCGCTCTATCCGTACTTACTGACGCGGGTTTTCGCTGGCCCGGTAGCTAAAATTCCGGTTTTTGTCGTCGTCACCGATTCCATCGAGATTAACGCCGCCTGGCTGCGTGCGGATTGCGACTGCTGGCTTGTCACCGACTCCGCCACGCGCGAAATGATGACGCGTGCCGGACTGCCCTGTGAAAAAATCATCGACACTGGCTTCCCCGTGCATCCTGCGTTTTCCCGGCTCGCGCCCGTCGAGTCTGCTGCAGCTTGTGATCCATTTCGGATTCTTTATTTCCCCACCGCTAAGCTGCCCTTCGTCCGTCGCCACAGCCGCGCGCTGCTCGATGCGTCGCCCGCCGTCCACCTCACCATCGTCCTTGGTCGGAATGTACGACTGCTTCACTCGCGCGCGCGGGAAATCCAGAAAGCCTATCCGGGCCGCGTCCGCCTCGTTGGCTGGACGAGCCGCGTCCCGCAGTTTCTCAATAACCACCACCTCGTAGTCGGCAAGGCCGGCGGTGCCACTGTTCACGAAGCCATCGCTGCCCGTTGCCCGATGCTCATTCACCACCTCGTGCCCGGCCAAGAGGAGGGGAATCTCCGACTCCTCGAAATCATAGGCGGTGGCCACCTCGCCGAGACACCCGCAGCACTCACCCGCAGCGTGAGTGATCTCCTATCCAATCACGCCGCCGACTGGCGCACCATGAAAGACGCCCTCGCCCGCCACGGTCGCAACGCCGGTGCCATTGCTGCCGCCAAATTCATTCTCTCGAAATTTCAAACATGAAATCTCAAATCCCCACCGCATGACCTTCCTTTTCGACATCGGCCGCGTCCTTCTCGACTTCAATTTCGAGGCTTCTCTCTCCCGTCTCTTTCCCGACGGCGACTTGAATCTCGCCGCGCGGATGGACCGAATGCTCGACCGCAAGGACGAGTTCGAAGCCGGCCGTGTCGAGGTGGAAAGCTACATCACTTGGGCTATTGAAGTGATTGGCAGCCCTGTCACACCTGCTGAATTTCGCCACGCCTGGCAACAGATCTTCACCCCCAACGAGCCGATGTGGGCCTGCGTCCGCAAGCTTGCCAGCGAAGGTCATCGGCTGATTCTTTTCTCCAACACCAACGCTATCCATTGTCCTTGGATTTTTGAAGAATTTCCCGAGTTCGATCTCTTCGCCGCCGCCGTGCTCTCCTATCAGACTGGCTTCATCAAGCCTGAGCCCGAAATCTATCATCACGCTATCGTCGCGCACGGCCTCGTCCCCGCAGACACTCTCTACATAGACGACCTCCCGCAAAACATCGCCACCGGCCGCGAGCTCGGCTTCCGTTGCTGGCAATACGATCTTCACAACCACGTCTCCTTTGAGACTTGGCTCTCTCAAAATCTAAAATCTAAAATCTGAAATATTTCTATGTCCACCCTCACCATCGCCGGCCGTGAATTTAGCTCCCGTCTTTTCCTCGGCACCGGCAAATTTCCCTCCAATGAATCGATGCGCGCCGCTCTTGCTGCCAGCGGCACCCAGATCGTCACCGTCGCTCTTCGCCGTGCCGATCTATCTGGTAAGCGCGATCCCTACGCGAATATCCTAGAATTCATCGACTCAGAAAAATACTTGCTCCTTCCTAACACCAGCGGTGCCATGAATGCGGAAGAGGCCGTCCGCCTTGCTCGCCTCGCTGCCGCCGCCGGACTTCCCAAGTGGGTTAAACTCGAAATTCATCCGGATCCCACCTACCTCCTTCCCGATCCCATTGAAACCCTCAAAGCTGCGGAAATTCTCGTCAAAGAAGGCTTCACCGTCCTGCCTTATATCAATGCCGACCCTGTGCTAGCCAAGCGTTTGCAGGAAGCAGGCACCGCCACTGTTATGCCGTTAGGCGCGCCCATTGGTTCTAACCGCGGTCTCGCCACCCGCGATCAGATTCGTATCATCATCGAGCAAGCCATCGTCCCCGTCATCGTCGATGCCGGACTCGGAGTGCCTAGTCACGCCGCTGAAGCCATGGAACTCGGTGCTGATGCCGTGCTCATCAACACCGCCATCGCCATTGCCAGCGACCCAGCGCGGATGGCCGTCGCCTTCAAGTTCGCAGTCCAAGCCGGGCGCGAAGCCTACGAACTCGGCTTGCCAGAAACCAGCGCCCATGCCCACGCCACCAGCCCGTTGACCGGGTTTCTCGGATAGGCAAAAGGAAAGTGGATAGATTCGGTAAGTTGTGCTAGGAGTGCAGTCAGCGCTCTGCAATCCAGATCAGCATGAAAGAAATTTTTCCCAGTGAAGTATTTTTTAATCAACCGCGCAACCCGTGTGGTCCTTCACTGTTAAAATTTACTTATGCGCCTGACTCTCGTTTTCTTGATCTTTGGAATCGCTTCCGTTTCCGCCGCTGATGCACCGCTCCGCGCGCTTCTGATCTGCGGGGGATGTTGTCACGACTATGCCAAGCAGTCGGTCATCCTCCGAGATGGCATCCAAGCGCGTGCCAATATAAAGGTGGACGTCGTTATCAGCGAGGACAAAACCGCTAAGCCATCGTTCCCGATTTATGAAAATAAGGATTGGGCGAAGAGTTACGATGTCATCATCCACGATGAATGCGCGGCCGAGATCAAGGACATGGCTCTCGTTAAAAACATTTTGAATGCACATGAAAAAGGTCTTCCTGCAGTGAACCTGCACTGCGCAATGCATAGCTTCCGCACTGGCACGGACGTTTGGTTCGAGTTTCTGGGTCTCCAGTCAAGTGGTCACGGCCCTCAAGCACCGATCTCCATCGAGTTTACCACAGCGAACCACCCAATCACTGAGGGAATGGTCAATTGGACGACGATACAGGAGGAACTTTATAACAACCTCAAAGTTTTCCCCAGCGCCAAGCCGCTTGCACTTGGCAGTCAAAACCAAGGAAAAGGTGAGAACGCCACCTGTGTGGTCGTCTGGACTAACGAATACCACGGCACGCGGATTTTTAATACCACGCTCGGCCATAACAACGAGACCGTCGCCGACGAGCGATATCTAAATCTGGTGGTGCGTGGCACCTTGTGGAGTTGTGACAAACTAAACGCTGATTACCTCAAGCCATACGTGGGTCCATAAAGATAATTAGATGGCTAGCAGCATTCCTCTATTTTTTTAGTATGATTTCTAAACTCATTACTTTGTTCATCCTCCCGGTGGCTGCGCTTCACGCCGTTCCGGTTTTCATCGGGACGAACACCGGAAAAAACTCATCCAGTAAAGGGATCTATTTCGCAGATTTCGACTCCGCCACGGGTAATCTCACACAGCCGGTCTTGGCGGTGGAATATCAGAACCCCGGCTTCCTCGCGCAGCATCCCGTGAAGCCGGTCCTCTACGCTTGTGGTGCGCCGAGCACTCCGTTTGCCGATGCTTCGAGCTCAGTGGCGGCGTTCTCTATCGATAAGAATCACGGTTTAAAATTCCTCGGTGAAGCTTCAAGCCACGGCAAGGGTGCCTGTCATTTGGCTGTGGATGCCACCGGCCGCACGGTCGCCGTCGCGAACTATAACGACGGGACATTTTCGACAATTGCACTCGGCGAAGACGGTGCCCCCGGTGCGGTAGTGTCGGTAATTTCAAGCAAGGGCGCGGGTCCGAGCTTGCCCCGGCAGGATGGACCGCATGCGCATGGTGTATATTTCGACCAAGCAAACCACCACTTGTTCGTGCCAGACCTCGGGCTCGACCAAGTGTTCGTCTATCCCTTCGACGCGATCCACTCGAAGCTAGGAGAGCCACTTCCTTCGCTCGTCACAGCCCCCGGCGCGGGCCCGCGGCACTTGGCATTTTCCGCCGATGAAAAGCACGCCTATGTGCTTAACGAGCTAGACAATACCGTGCTCGCCGCTTCTTACGACGACGGTAAATTTACTCCACTTGAAGCGGTGGCTACCTTGCCCAAGGATTTCAGTGACAAGAACACCACCGCGGAAATCGAAGTGCATCCCAACGGTAAATTCGTCTATGCCTCGAACCGCGGCCACGATTCGATAGTGGTCTTTCGGCGCGATGCGAAGACTGGTGCGCTCGCCTGCCTACAACATGCGCCTTGTGGCGGGAAGACGCCGCGCCATTTCAAGATCGATCCGAGCGGCACGTGGCTGCTCTGCGCGCACATGAATTCCAACACGATTCAAGTGCTCTCGCTCAATCCTGAAACCGGGCTTCTCGGCGCGCCAAGTCACGCCGTCACCGCGCCGAGCCCTATCTGCTTGCTTTTCACCTCTTATTAAAGTTGGGAGTTTGCGGGGGATTTTTCAGGTATTTCAATGCTACCAATCGCGCTGCGAGTTGTTCTTGGAGGCGAAAATAGGGATAGGTGAGGTATAGCTCTATGCGGTAGCGACGGCCCACTGCGCATTCGGCTCTGCACGGGGCGTCACCAAGAGTGAGCTGCGGTTTTTTATCAGCGCCGCACGGTTTTTGCCGTCTTCTCTTCAAGCCGACGCTTAACCGGCTCAGTCAGTGTGTGGCTTTTGTTTACCTCAAGGCTATCAGGTTAAGCCGAGCGCATCATTTGATTGATGTGACATGGCATCATCGTTCAATCCGCTGCTTCCAAGCATAACCGAAAAACAGCGCAGCAAAGAGGAACATGAAGACCGAAAAGAACTGCCCCTTGGTTAGAAAGCCCACCATCGCGGCGTCCGGCTCGCGGAATTGTTCTCCGAGAATCCGGAAAACTGCGTAAAGCGCGAAAAATAAGCCGGTGATAAAACCTGCCGGTGCCTTGGGGAAACGCACTCGGACGATCCACAAAATCGCGAAAAGCAACGCCCCTTCCAGTAAGGCCTCGTAAATCTGCGAGGGATGCCGCGGCGGGAGATATTGCCCCAGAATCTGGGAAACTTGCGGGTTTTCTCGGGCTGCGGCGATCAGTGGATCGAGGGTTTTCGCATCTGCCAGCGAAGGCTGAATACGGGTGCAGGCCTGCCACGCGATTGCCTGGGTTTCATCCGATTCCTGCGCAAGTGACTGCGGAAACTTAATAGCCCACGACACTCCGTGAGCTACCCGGCCATAGAGCTCGCCGTTGATAAAGTTTGCGACCCGCCCAAAAAACAAGCCAACCGGGCCGACCACGCACAAGCCATCCGCCAAGCCAGCCCACGAAACCTTGTGTTTTTTAGCGTAAAACCAGGTAAAAACCGCCAGCCCGAGAATCCCGCCGTGGCTGGCCATTCCACCTTCCCACACCCGCAGAACCAGCAGTGGATCATGCACGAGTCCTTCCCACCCGGCTTTTGGGATTTGATAGAAAAAGATATAGCCCAGCCGCCCGCCGAGGAATACCCCGAACAAGGCGCAAGCGGCGATGAAGTCGCCCACTTTTTCCGGCTTCATCACCCACAAGCCGCGCTGCGCCAGATTCCGAAGCAGCAGAAAACCGGCGACGAATCCCGCCAGATAAGCCAATCCATACCACCTCAGCGCCAGCCCACCGTAAATCGGCAGCGCCACCGGATTCAAATCATGCACGTAAGTCGCAAACACCCACGCAGCTCACACGATCCCACACCCGCTAGCAAGCCGTGACACAGGCATTCTTGTCTGTTCTTCGGACCTTGCCCGGAGAACAGGCAGGAATGCCTGTATCACCGCTTCCATTTTTAAAAATCCTTACATAAACTCCGCTCATGCCGAGTAAGCAACAACTCCTCGACCTTCAATTCATCGATGCGCGTCACATGCTCATCAATCTAGCTGCATTTCTCGATCGGATCGATCGCCACCCCGGCGACGAAGACTACCGCCTCGCTGCCTTAAAAGCCGCGCTGCCCATTTTACTCTCCGACCGCTCAGACCGCGCGAAAGCCGTCTTGGAATCCTTCTCGGACCACTCCGCCGATCTCCCACAAACTGCGCCCTTTCAAGGAGCCACCGGAGCCTCATTATCCCTGTGAAATACATCGAGCCCCATGCCCACATGGTCAGTCGGACGACCGACGACTACGAAAAACTTGCACTCGCTGGCTGCGAAGCGCTGTGCGAACCCGCCTTCTGGGCGGGCTTCGACCGCTCGTCGTCGGATGGATTTTACGATTATTTCCGCCAGCTCACCGAGTATGAGCCGAAGCGCGCCGCAAAATACGGCATCAAACATTATTCTTGGCTCTGCATCAATCCGAAGGAAGCGGACGACCCCGGATTCGCCCGCGAGGTCATGAGTCTGATTCCGCAATTCCTCGACTGCCCGACAGTGCTAGGCATCGGAGAAATCGGGCTGAACAAAAATACCCGCAACGAGTTAGCAATTTTTGAAGAACACGTGCAGCTCGCACTTGACCGCGATTTACCGATCCTCATCCACACCCCGCATCTTGAAGATAAGCTCAAGGGAACGCGACTCATCCTCGACTCCCTCGCTTCGTTTTCCAAACTCGACCGCGGGAAAGTCATCATTGATCACGTCGAGGAACACACGATTTCCCACGTCCTTGACGCCGGATACTGGGCAGGAATGACACTCTACCCGGAAAGTAAATGCACGCCGAACCGTGCCATCGACATGCTAGAAATTTATGGCACCGAGCGCCTTTGGATGAATTCCGCCTGCGATTGGGGACACTCCGATCCCCTTGCCGTGCCCAAATGTGCGTTGGAAATGAAACGCCGCCAACACACCGCCGAGCAGATAGAGCAAATCATCTACCAAAACCCCCGAGAATTCCTCCGCCAGTCACCGAAGTTTGAGCTATGAATGCTGAGCATCCATCGGACTGCGGCAGCGAGCTCTGCCCCGTAAATCCCCCGTTTTGGTTGCTGGCCCTATTCGCGTTTTTCGCAATCTCAGTAGCTGCGCAGGCCGGTTCTAAGCTCCTCCCTGTGCTGAATCGTCCGATCACTGACAGAAGTGGTTTGGCGGGTTCTCCGCTGACGGTGAATCTTGCTTCCGCTTTCGGCATGGAGGCCATCGATGATCAGGTCGTCAGGTTTACTTCTCAGTTTGATTTTCAAGCAGGCGGTCCTGTGGTGTTAGACATGGCGCTCTTCAGCAATCGCACTCCTATCACACGGCTAAACTTCCTCAAGTATGTGAGCGACGGAGATTATGTGAATTCCTTCATTCACCGCAGTGTGCCGGGTTTTGTGATTCAGGGAGGGGCTTCCAATATTTTTAACGGAACGATTGGAAGCGTTCCAACCGATCCGCCGATTGTGAATGAATTTGGGATTTCCAACACTTTGGGCACGATTTCAATGGCCAAATTGGGTGGTAATCCAAACAGCGCAACCAGCCAATGGTTTGTGAGTTTAGGAGCCAATACTGATATCCTTGACCCGCAGAATGGTGGGTTCACCGTTTTTGGGCGCATGACTCGTTCCACATTCGGAAACGCCCAAACTTTTGGAGATCCTTCGACCTTTCCTACATTTAATTACGGAGACATATACACTGAGCTGCCGCTTTTCTACACTCATGTTCGGAACAATCGTCTAATCAATGAATTCATTCTTTTTCCCGCTGTAGCACTTGTGCCTCTTCCCGCGAGCGAAGCCGGAGAGAGTTCCACACTCACCTACACGGTGGTTTCCAACAGCAATCCCGCGATTGCCTCAGCCAGCATCCAACCGGGCGGAATTCTTAATCTTTCTCCAGCGGCCGGACAAACGGGCAGCACCTCGATTACGATCCGCGCCACCGATAGCGTAGGCAATACAGTGGATGATAGTTTCATGCTGGCAGTCACGCTCACCGACACCCTCACCACTTGGGCATCGCGAAGCTCATTTCCGGGTGCGCAGAGCGGAAGCGGCCAGAATCCGGATGCGGATGCTTGGAATAATTTGCAGGAATTTGCCTTCCTCGGCGATCCGGCAGCGGTGAGCCCGGCGGGGCAGACGGTTTTTCAAGGAACCATCGGAACCACCGCAAAATATCTGACGCTCACTTTCCCCGTCCGTAAATTCACCCAAGGTCTGACTTACGCGGTGGAGGCCAATAACAGCTTGTCTGGCCCGTGGACGGAAATTTGGACGTCGGCGAATACATTCACCCACCCGCAAGTCGTGAGTGCGCTCGATCAAGCGGACCGCACGGTGCTGACGATCAAGGACACCGAGCCGATCGGAGCTGCGAAGCGGTTTCTGCGGACGAGAGTGGTGCAGCAGTAGCCGGGTGCGGATGATAGGAAAGGGATTGGCTTTGCGCTTGGCGATGGCGGGTGGGCGTTCACACTCGCGCCAGTGAATTCAGCGCCTCTTGGATTTTTCGACTCGGGTGTCGGCGGTTTGACCGTCGTCCGGGCGGTGCAGGAACTATTGCCTGCAGAAACTATTTTGTATCTTGGTGACACCGCTCGGCTGCCATACGGCTCAAAAAGCCCAGAGACCATTCGCCAATTCGCGGACGAGGATGTGCGTTTTCTCATCGCTCGCGGTGTTAAAGCCATCGTGGTGGCATGCAATACGGCGACCGCGCATGCCTTGCCGAGTCTGCATGAAAAATACGGTATTCCGATTCTCGGTGTGATCGAGCCCGGCGTGGAAGCTGCTCTTGCCTGCCCGAATGCCGAGCGCATCGGGATCATCGCAACTCGCGGCACCATTCGTTCTCATGCTTACCAGCACGCGCTCGCGCTGCGCAAAACTGGCTTGATGATCCATGGTCAGGCGACTCCGTTGCTGGTGCCTTTGATCGAGGAAAACTGGATTGACCATCCTGCGACGCGGCAGGTTTTAAGGACTTATTTGGACCCACTGGTGGGGAAGGGGATCGATACCCTGATGCTCGCTTGCACCCATTATCCGCTGCTGATCCCAGTTTTAAGAGATCTTCTCCCGCCCGATGTGCGCCTCGTGGACTCGGCGACGACTTGTGCTGAGCACTTAAAGAAGGAACTTACGCGGCTGGATATGCTCGAAACGAGCGACCGCGAGGGTGGGCTGGAAATTCATTTAACCGATCTTTCTGAGGAGTTTGAGTCGCTCGCCCGCCAGTTTCTCAAGAAATGTCCCGGTCGGATTCACCGGGCGGTTCTGGGGATTTAAGTGCTCACTTTACCGTTGCTCACGTGGAAGCGGCCGATTCCGCCGAGCGGCGGCGTTTCCAGCATCCAGCCAAGGTGGGTGGTGGTGATCCACTTTTGTGCGAGCGGTGGGAGGTAGTTCATCAGCGCGTTGCGGCGGCCGGGATCGAGCTCACCGAAGATGTCGTCCATCAGGTAAATTGGTAATTTTCCGCCGCGGCGTTCGAGCAATTTCCCCTGCGCAAGTTTCAGGGCGAGCGCGAGTGTGCGTTGCTGGCCCTCGCTTGCGAAGTCGGCGGCGGGCATGCCGTGGATTCGCAGGTCGAGCTCGTCGCGGTGTGGGCCGACGACTGCTTGGCGCAAGCGGGTTTCGCGCTCACGGGCCTGCTGCATCGACTCTCGTAAATCCGGTCCGCTTGCAGGCAGATACTTCAATGTGAGTGGCTCGTTCCTGCCACTCACGGCGAGCTGCGCCTCGGCAGCAAGGGGGGCGAGTTCTCCAATAAGGCGGGCACGCGCATCCATCAACACGGTTCCGTGTTCGATCAAGATTTCCTCATAAGAGAAAATTTCCGCGTCGCGCGGTCGGCTTTGCTTGAGTAATAAATTTTTTGCACGCAAAGCCCGACGGTAGCGCGACCACGAGCGACGGTAGGCTGGATCTAGCTGCGCACCGAGGAAATCCAAGTAGCGGCGGCGTCCTTCACCAGGGCCGCGGACGAGTTCCAAGTCCTCATTTCCCATCCACACCACCAGTCCGCCGTCTTCCAGATAGCGGGTTTGGCTGGGGCGGATTTCTTCGTCCGCTTTAAGTACCAAGCCTTCGCGCGAATGGCGAACCTGTCGCTCCATGCCCCATGGATCGCCCGCGATGCCGAAGCCTTTGCTGCCGATGCGTCCCATCGTCATCATCCGATGAGTGCGCGGCGAGTGGAGCCGGACGAGCACGCACAAAGCTTCGAGAATCGAGGTTTTCCCTTGGGCGTTATCGCCAGTTAAAATCGCGCCTTCCGCCGGAACATCAAGGTCCAGCGAGGTAAAACATCGGAAATCCATCAAGCGCAGCGAGTGAAGCACGTCGAAAAAGTAAGCGTAAATTCCGATGCTGGAAAGAGACGATTGGAACGGTGGAAAGAAAGCGTTGGCAAAAAAAGGTTGCGCATTGTATGGTTTGCAGTCACTTTTCAATCGAAACCTCACAAAACAAGGTAATTAACTAAGGATTATGCTTCCCGAGCACGCCCCATTCACATCTGACCAGCGCTACGCGTTGGATTCGCTTCTTGCTGGTTTCAATCCTGTTCAGCGCGGCTGGCTAAGTGGCTTCCTCGCGGCTTCAGGAACTGCCGTAGTTGCCACGTCCGCGCCGGTTTCGGCAGGGAAGCTTACCGTTTTATACGGCACCGAGTCAGGAAATTCCGAGGTTCTTGCAGACCGGGCGGTGAAAGCTGCGAAGAAGCGTGGCTTCCAAGCTGTCATGAAAAACATGGCCGAAATTTCCCTTTCGGAATTGGCGAAATCCACCAAACTTCTCGTCATAGTCTCGACTTGGGGCGACGGTGAGCCGCCCGAAACCGCTCTCACCTTTTATAAGGAATTCATGAACTCGGATCACGCATTGTCCGACCTCCGCTTCTCGGTGTGCGGCTTAGGCGATACCGCTTACGAGAAATTTTGCCAAGTTGGTAAGGACTTGGATACACGCTTGGAAACTCTCGGTGCTACCCGCATCTTCGCCCGACAAGATTGCGATGTGGATTACGAGGATAGCTACGTGAGCTGGTTGGAAGGCGCGCTTTCGGCGCTAGCCCCGGTTTCAGCCGCTGCGGAGTTCGTTGCCGATGTTCCGGCATTTGCGGCGTCGATCGAGTATGGAAAAAAGAACCCGTTCCCCGCAGAAACGACGGAAAAGGTGATTCTCAACGGTGAGGGTTCGTCCAAAGAAACCCTGCACGTCGAGTTTTCGCTCGCTGCTTCCGGGCTTTCCTATGAACCCGGCGATGCGCTCGCCGTCATTCCGGTGAACGCGCCGGAAATGATCAAAGACATCATTCAAGCCGCAAAATTGACTGGAAATGAAGAAGTTGAAGTCAAAAATGCTGGTCGGAAGTTGCTCGCCGACGCGCTCCGCGAAGATTATGACATCACGGCTCTCTCACGCGCGGTTTTGACGAAACTTGCCGAAGCCAGCAATTCTGCGGCGCTGCGCGAGCTGCTTGCCGAGGATGCGAAAGAGCGTTTGAAGGAATTCAGCACCGGCCGCGAAATCATCGACGCGCTCGTGGAATTTGCGCCTCACGGGCTTTCTGCAGATGCACTCACAGGCATTTTCCGCAAGCTGCCACCGCGGCTTTACTCGATCGCTTCCAGCCCGCTGGCTCATGCTGACGAAGTTCATCTCACGGTGTCTGCTGTCCGCTATGAAACCCACGGTCGTAAACGGAATGGTGTCTGCTCGACCTATCTGGCAGACCTTGTGAAAACGGGGGATTCTGCCCAAGTCTTCGTGCAGCCGAACAAGAATTTCCGCCTACCTGCCGACGGCTCCACCCCAGTCATTATGGTCGGTCCCGGCACAGGCATCGCGCCTTTCCGCGCCTTCATCGAGCATCGCGCTGCACTCGGCAGCCCCGGCAAGAACTGGTTATTCTTCGGCGACCAACATTATACCAACGACTTCCTCTATCAACTGGAGTGGCAAGAGCATCTCAAGGAAGGCACGCTCACTCGGCTCGACCTCGCGTTCTCTCGCGACCAGCCGGAGAAAATCTATGTCCAGCACCGGATGCTCCAGCAAGCCAAGGATCTCTATCAATGGCTTGAAGAAGGTGCTCACTTCTACGTCTGCGGCGAGGCCGCCCGCATGGCCCACGACGTTCATGAAACTTTAATCTCAATCGTGGAAAGCCAAGCCGGCATTTCCCGAGAAGCCGCCGAGGCTTACGTTGAGAACCTCAAGAAAACCAAACGCTATCAACGCGACGTTTATTAAATCTCAAAATTTATATCATCATGAGTGACCAAAAACTCTCCGCGAACGAATACATCAAGATCGACAGCAACTATCTCCGGGGCACGATCGTAGCCGGGCTCTCTGACCTTTCTACTGGCTCGATGTGCGAGGACGACCAGCAGTTGTTGAAATTCCACGGCACTTACCAGCAGGATGACCGCGACATCCGCGCCGGCCGCCGCAAGCACAAGCTGGAGAAAGCATTTTCCTTCATGATCCGCATCCGTGTGCCGGGCGGTGTTGCCAGCCCGCACCAATGGCTGGAAACCGATCGTCTAGCTACGCAATTCGCCAATGGCACGATCAAGCTGACCACGCGTCAGGCGTTCCAATTTCATGGCATCATCAAGAGCAATCTCAAGCGCACTATCGCCGAGATCAACCAAGCTGCCATGGACACCATCGCCGCTTGCGGTGACGTGAATCGCAATGTGATGTGCAATCCGAATCCGCATCTTTCCAGCATCCACGCGCAGGCATTGAAGGCGGCGGAGGAAATTTCTGCCCATCTCACGCCGCAAACCCGCGCCTATCATGAAATCTGGCTGGACGGCGAAAAAGTGGAGTCCACCGAGGAAGATTTCGAGCCGATCTACGGCAAGACTTATCTGCCGCGGAAGTTCAAAATCACCATCGCCGTGCCGCCGTCCAATGACGTCGATATTTATGCGAACTGCCTTTCCTTCATCGCCATCGTCGAGGACGGCGAGCTTGTCGGCTACAACGTCGCTGTGGGCGGTGGCATGGGCTCGACCCACGGCAACGAGGCCACTTATCCGCGGATCGCGGACGTCATCGGCTTTTGCACGCCGGAGCAGGTTGTGGACGTAGCGGAAAAAGTTGTGCTCGTGCAGCGCGATTTCGGCGACCGCACGGATCGCAAGCATTCGCGCTTCAAATACACCGTGGACGATCACGGCCCGGCTTGGATTTTGGCGAAGGTGAACGAATATCTCGGCTACGAACTCGGGGCCGTCCGCGATTTTAAATTCGAAGACAATGGCGACCGCTACGGCTGGGTAGAGGATACGAATGGGAATTCCCATCTCACGCTTTACATCGCCGGTGGTCGGGTGCTCGACACGCCAAGCTATCCGATGCGCAGCGGACTCCGCGAGATTGCAAAAATCCACGATGGAGATTTCCGTCTCACCGCGAATCAGAACCTCGTCATCGCGAATATCTCACCCGCCAAGCGCCCGGAAATCGAGAGACTGCTAGCGGAATATGGCATCAAAGACAGCCACTTGAAGAGTGCGCTCCGTCTAAACTCGATGGCCTGCGTCGCCCTCCCGACCTGCGGACTTTCCCTCGCGGAAGCCGAGCGCTATCTGCCGGATTTGATCACCGAGTTAGAAGAGTCGCTTGAGGAAAACGGCTTGCGCCATGACGCCATCACCATCCGCATGACAGGCTGCCCGAATGGTTGCGCCCGCCCGTTCATCGCAGAGATCGGCTTCGTCGGTCGCGGCCCGTCCGCCTACAATGTCTATCTCGGCGGTGGTTTCGCGGGCCAACGTTTGTCAAAGCTCTACCGGGAAAATGTCTCGGCGGAGAAAATTAAGCCGCTGCTTGCGCCGATTTTCCAAAGCTATGCCAAGGAGCGTAGAGAGAGCGAGCGCTTCGGTGATTTTTGCATTCGCACCGGCCTTGTCGCGGAAACGATCCAAGGCCCTGACTTCCACAAGAATCTCAAGCCCGAGGCCTTCGCCAAGGCCTGATTTAACTCCCTCACTATGGCTGTCTTGAAATTTGAAACACCCGCATTGGTTTCTACCGACATTGATGCGGTGGCGCTTTCCTCCGCCCTCGCGCCGCTTCGTGCCGGGGAGCGGTTGCGTTTGCTATACGAACAACTTGGCGATCGCCTAGTCGCATCGACCAGCTTCGGCCTTCAAGCGGCAGTCATGCTGCGCTTGATCCACGAATATGCGCCGAAGATCCCAGTTGTCTTCATCGACACTGGATTCCTGTTTCCCGAGACTTACCAATATGCGGAAAAGCTCACCTCAATGTTTGACCTCGACCTGCGGACTTACCATCCGACGGTCTCGGCCGCGCGGATGCAGGCGCTGTGGGGAAAGCTATGGGATGATGGTAAGGATGGTGCGGACCGTTACGGGCTGATCACCAAAATCGAGCCGATGAACCGCGCGCTGCGGGAGACCGGGGCGGACGTCTGGCTCAGTGGCCTCCGCCGCTCTCAGTCGCAGACACGCGTGGACCGGCCCTTCGTCGAGCAGCAGAAGCGGACCGTGAAAGCCTATCCGATTCTCGATTGGGCGGATGCGCAGGTGGATCTTTATTTCCACCAGAACGAAATTCCACGCCATCCGCTCGCCGAGAAAGGCTACCTGACCATGGGTGACTGGCACAGCACGCGACCCGCCGAGGACGGTGATTCAGAATCGACCCGCTTTAACGGCGAGAAATACGAATGCGGACTTCATCTTGACTCCGGCACTCCCGATTTCCAGATTTGAACTTTCTTTCCCCAAAACGCCACCATCATGAACATCGCCGAAAACATGGTTGCCACTGTTGGCAACACTCCCCTGATCCGCCTCAATCACATCACCGCCGGACTTGATGCGGAGATTTGCGTGAAGGCTGAGTTTTTTAACCCGCTCTTCAGCGTGAAGGACCGCATCGGCAAGGCGATGATCGAAGCCGCTGAGAAGGACGGCTCGCTCAAGCCCGGTGGCCTGATCATCGAGCCGACCTCAGGAAATACGGGTATCGCACTCGCATTCATCGCCCGCTCGAAAGGCTACCGCTGCATCCTGACCATGCCGGAAAGCATGTCGATCGAGCGTCGTGTGCTACTGCGTTTGCTCGGTGCAGAAATCGTCCTGACGCCTCGCGCTCGCGGCATGAACGGTGCCATCGCGATGGCGAAGAAGCTTCTTGAAGAGCACGGCGAAGGTTCGTTTGGCCCCGGCCAATTTGATAATCCGGCGAATCCGCAGGTCCACCGCGAGACGACCGCCGAGGAAATTTGGCGCGATACCGACGGCCAAGTGGATGCGTTCGTGGCCGGAGTCGGCACGGGCGGAACGCTGAGCGGCGTGGGCGAGGTTTTAAAATCGCGCGGAAACGCCAAAATTTTCGCAGTCGAGCCAGCCGCCAGTCCGGTGATTTCCGGCGGTGCGCCGGGTCCGCACATGATTCAAGGCATTGGTGCGGGTTTCATTCCGAAAAACCTGAATGTTTCGATCATCGACGAGACGATTCTCGTCTCCAACGAGGACGCCATCGCTACTGCGCAAGCCCTTGCGCAGCTGGAAGGTTTGCCTGCGGGCATTTCCACCGGGGCGAATGTCTGGGCCGCGATGCAAATCGCCAAACGCCCTGAATTCAAAGGCAAGCGCATCGTGACGATTGGCTGCTCGTCCACCGAGCGCTACCTCTCGACCGCGCTCGCAGAGAAGGTTCGAGAAGAGGTTTCTAGCCTGCCCGTCCACGAAATTTAAGCCTGTTGGGAATTCCTGACCTTTGCAGACAGCAGGCTTGCAGTCCGCCGTCCTGATAGCTCAGGGTGGCGGCGTGACCGACATCTTGGAGAACACCCGCCGCTGGAGCGCTTATGTGTGCCCAGATTGCCGGTTCGTGTTTCGTGTCCCGAGCAATCATGACGGAAAGGGCGTGCTCTGCCCGAGTTGCCGAAGGATGCTGAAGGTTCCGACGTCGCTAGATACTCCGCCGTCATTGATTTCAGCCCGGCGGACGATGGACGAATTCTCCAAGGTAACTCAGCCAAGCGCCACAAGAAGCCGCCGCAAGATGAGCGGCAATGTTAAGGATTTTGAATGGGAAGAGGCTCCGAAGCCTTCTTTTGTTGGAGACACCGGGAAGAAACAAACAAGACTTCTATGGATCGGCGGGGTCGGTTTGCTCGCGTTGAGCGGCGCTGGAGTTTTTTTCTCGGTGAAGGACAAAATTAAACCGACTGCTTCTTCCCAAGGTCAGGTGATCGCGCAGCCTGCAGCCGTGGAAAATCCCGTTGAGGCGATCATTCCACCTGCGGCATCACGCAGCGAGGCAGCGTTGTTGGCCGAAGCCGAGCTCTTGGCGCGAAAGTTCTTGGAGGCCACAACGGTGGAAGAAATGCTGCCACTCGTCCGCAATCCCGAGGTGGCAGAAGCCCGCATGCGTGGCTTTTATCCTGGAGGGAAATTCGAGGTTTCCGGTATGCAGTCGCTCGGTTCGGTTGCGGGTCTTTCCGTCCGGGGCAAGCTCGTCTCGCTCACGGTGAGAACTCGCGATTTCGAGGAAAAGGCACTCGCTTTCCTTGAGACTTCCCAAGGTCTGAAAATCGACTGGGAAAGTTGGGTCGGCTGGTCGGAGATTTCTTGGCAGGAATTCATGGCGGCCAAGCCGACCCGCGGCCACGTCTTCCGCGTAATCTTGGCTCCGGTGGATTATTATAACTTCGAATTCACCGACGATCAGAAATGGCAGTCTTACCGCTTGGACTCACCCGATCGTGAATACTCAGTTTACGGTTATGCCGAGAAAGGCACGGTTATGAACGAAAAAATCCACTTCGATGGGGACACTAAAAATATCATCGTGATGTTATCACTTAAATTTCCTGTTGGTGCGACCTCAAACAATCAGGTGGAGATCGAGCGCTTCGTCACCGAAGGCTGGGTGGAGGAGGTTTCTCAATGACGCCGACGACTTACGATAAGGCATTGGATTTAAATTTAGATCCGATGGTTTACGGCACTTTCGCGGAGATCGGCGCTGGCCAAGAAACGGCCAACTGGTTTTTCCGCGCGTCTGGCAGCGCGGGCCTAGTTGCAAAGACGATTTCCGCTTACGATATGACCATGAGCGACGCTATTTATGGCCGCACGGAGCGCTACGTTTCGGCTAACCGGCTCGGGGCGATGCTTGATCATGAATACTCGATCTTGCTAGAGCGCCTTGCTCCTAAGCGCGGTAATGAGACGACGTTCTTCTCATTTTGTAACACTGTCCGCGCACGTGGCTGGCAGGATAGCGGTGAGTGCCACGGCTGGCTTGGGTTGAGATTCCAGATGAAGCCGGGTGACCCGCCGTCTGATATTACGCTGCATGTGCGGCTGTTGGACGCGGGTTCGATCGGCCAAATGGAAGCGCTCGGTATCATCGGTGTGAACTTGATTCACTCGGCATTCCGCCATCGCGGACATTTGAGAAAGTTTGTAGAGTCGCTGTTGGATGATCTCGTGCCTGGGCGAGTGGAGGTTGATTTATTGAAATTCACCGGTCACGGCTACAGTTTTTTCGACAACCGTCTCTGCGCTTTGCAACTGGTAGAAAGTGGTTTGACCGATGCGACGATGTTCTTGCCTAACGGCGATGTCGTCCAGCCAGCCGAGGCTCTTTATGGGCGCCCTGTTCTGCTCCTACGTGGTAGTTTCGATCCGGTGATGAACGTGCATCTTGAAATGTTGGAGAATGCTCGCGAGAGTTTTAGCCACTCGCTGAGTGCTGCGGATCGGGATTCCGCTATCGAGCTGTGTGAAATTTCGATGCACAATCTGTTGCGCGATCGTGGAGTCGATTCCGTTGATTTCCTGGACCGAGCGGACGCGCTTCAGTCGCTCGGGAAAACCGTGCTGCTTTCCCGCTGCGCGGAGTTTCACCGGATTGCTGCGTTTCTAGATCGCTACACCAGCAAGCCTATTGGCATCCTTCTTAGCATTGGTTTACTCAACGAGCTGTTCAAACCCAAGTGGTCGGAAAATCTTGCGGGAGGCCTGTTGGAATCCTTCGGTCGCCTGTTCAAAAAGGGCGTCACTCTGTGCGTCTTTCCTTGGAAGAACCGCCGCACCGGCGAGCTCGTCACAGCGGAAACTTTCCTCGCACCGGAGGACTGCGTGCATCTCTACCAGCACTTTCTGGCGAATAATCGAATTCAGTGCATTTCCTGTGATGACGGCCAGTTGCTCGATTACACGGGTCGCGATGTTTGCCGGATGATCCGTTCCAAGGACGCTCTTTGGCACGAATTGGTGCCGGAAATGGCATGGCCGATGGCTGAGCGCCACGCGCGGCTCACTGATTCCTGAGGCACAGTCTCACTCGCCGACCGCCTCCGTCTTGATTCCGCGACGATGCGACGGTGGCTTAAGCAAGTCGAAATCCGAACCGCAATACATGCAGCGAAAGGTCTGTGTGGTGATGATAGAAATGGTGGCGCTCACTCCGTGGTTGAAGGGTGGGATGAGTTTTGCGCGTGAGTGGGGGCGTGCTCCCGAGTTGATCAGCGGCGTTCCTTTGCAAAGCGGACAATGGGCATCACGCCGTTTAAAAAATGCAATCAACCAAGTCACCACGCTGAATCCAATCCCGCCGAGGATGAAATTTCTTCCGAGTGGACTCGGTTTGAGAACGAAGAATACGAGCGCGGTGATCGTCAAAATCAGACCCAAAAAATGCAGAGCCGAGAAGGACACTGTGACGTAGAACTGTCGCTTTGATCGCAGCGAGCGGGCTTGCAGGAATCTCGTCTTAACAGGCGCCAGTGATTGGTCGGCGGGGGGCTTTTCGTGCTTCATGATGTCGCCGCAGATTTTATAAAAGCCAGATCGGATGCAAGGCCTCAATTCTCAAGTAGCGGTGGTCTTGCAGTCATTTTATGATTTAAATTCAGCACTCTTGACCAAGGCGAGGATGGGTTTTAGGAATTTTACATGACCCCACTTTACGAAGGAAAAGCCAAACGCCTTTGGGCCACTGAGAATCCATACACCCTGCGCATGGAGTTTAAGAATGACGCCACTGCCTTCAATGGCGAAAAGAAGGCCAGTTTCGAAAACAAAGGCCATCTCAATAACGAAATCAGTACGCTCATTTATAGCATGCTAGAGAAAGCTGGCGTTCCGACTCACTTCGTTCGCCAGATCGATGACACGAACGTCGAGGTCAAAAAAGTCGATATCCTCATGGTCGAGGTCATCATTCGCAATGTCTCTGCTGGCAGTTACTGCAAGCGCACCGGCATCGAGGAGGGTCGCACTTTCTCCCGGCCGATCGTCGAGTTCTCCTACAAGAGCGACGATCTTGGCGACCCACTCATCAACGACGATTACATCCGTGAAATGGGCCTGGCCACTCCAGAAGACCTCACCCATTTGCGGAAATCCGCTCTTCAAGTGAATGAGATTCTCATCGATTTCTTCGCCAAGTGCGGACTTAAGCTGATTGATTTCAAGCTCGAGTTCGGCCGCTTGGTTTCTGATCCATCCGTGATTGTTCTCGCAGATGAAATCAGCCCCGACGGCTGTCGCCTGTGGGATCTTAAGACTGGCGAGAAAATGGACAAGGATCGCTTCCGCCGCGACCTCGGCGGCGTGATGGAAGCCTATCAAGAAGTCCTCGGGCGCATTAAGGCACAGGGCTGATTCTTCACTTGTCCGTTGATTTTGACGGTTTCACAGCAGTCTTTTCGATGAATTCTATGATCATTCCGGCGACATCTTTTTTGGATGATTGCTCGATGCCTTCCAAGCCCGGGGAGGAATTTACCTCCATCACTACCGGGCCGTGATTCGAGCGGAGTAGGTCCACGCCTGCGACATTCAAGCCCATCGCCTTAGCGGCGCTGATAGCCACGGTGCGTTCCTGTGCAGAAATTTTGACTTTTTCGGAGGTTCCACCGCGATGCAGATTCGAGCGAAATTCACCTGGCGCGCCCTGCCGTTTCATGGATGCCACGACCTTTCCGCCGACCACGATGCAGCGGATGTCGGCTCCCTCGGCTTCTTTGATGAATTCTTGGACGAGGATGTTCGCGTTCAGTCCCTTGAAGGCCTCGATGACGGATTCTGCAGCGTTGGTGGTTTCTGCTAACACCACGCCAACGCCTTGGGTGCCTTCGAGGAGTTTGATGACAAGCGGCGCGCCGCCGCACATCTTGATTAGTTCGCCAGATGCCTCGGTGTGATGGGCGAAACCGGTGACCGGCAGCCCAACCCCGCGTTTCGCCAGGATCTGGAGCGAGCGCAGTTTGTCCCGCGAACGGGCGATGGCGACCGAGTCATTTAGTGAAAAAACATTCATCATCTCGAATTGGCGGACCACAGCATTTCCATAAAACGTATGCCGCGCCGCGATCCGGGGGATGACGGCGTCTGCTACGAGTTCCTCGCCGTCCACGTAGATACGCGGCTTGCGCGAGGTGATATTCATGTAGCAGCGGAGGTAATCCACGACTCGCACCTCGTGCCCCCGTGCCTCGGCGGCAGTGACAAGGGCGGCGGTGCTATAGAGCTGCGCGTTGCGGGAAAGAATGAGGATTTTCATACGTGGAAATGGACTGGAGGGTAAGGTAGAAGTGCGGCCGCGTCCAATAGTCATGCAGGCTGCTGGTCAACTCCAAAAGCACTTTTGTCGGCCACTGTCGATTGGCGGTGGCGTCTCGCATTGCTAAGTCCTGGGCCGTTTCTCCCGCTTGATTTCCGAGGTGGGGGCCTGAGGGGTGAAGGGGGAGGTGACGGTGAGATTTATAGTTTGAGAAATGCGTCAGCGTCGAGAAAATCTTGGCCGTAGATCAGGTGGTCCAGCAGAGGCACGCCGGTGAGATCCTCGACCACGCCTTTGTTCGTGATCATGGCGGTGTCCATTTCATCCTCAAGCTGGTTCAGGACGATTCCGGCACAAACGAGTCCCTTGGCGCGGATGGCGTGGACGGTGAGTAAAATATGGTTGAGTGCTCCGAGCTTGTTCGCGGCTACGAGGATGACGGGCAATTTTAAATCTGCGGCGAGATCGGATACACGGTAGTTAGGAGCGAGTGGTACTTCCCAGCCACCGGCACCTTCGACGATAATTTCTGCGTGTTTCGTGGCGAGGTCGTGGAATCCGGCGATCAGCACGGCGGGGTCCACGGTGCGGTTTTCTAACATGCCTGCGACATACGGCGCGACCGGAGTTTTGAGATAGATTGGGTTGATTTCATCCAAGTCGAGGCCGCCTGACGCGGCGGATAGAATGGCAGCGTCCTCGCGATCGCCGCAGGCGACGGGCTTGTAAGCAACGGCATCGCGGCCTTCGTTGCGCAAGGCTTCGAGTATAAGGCGGGTGACGTAAGTTTTGCCGACTCCGGTGTCGGTGCCGGTGATGAAGAAGCTCATGAGTGAGGGTTGGCGGGCAGGAGCTAGCGGGTCAAGGCGTGGAATGACAAATTTCCCTTTCCCCGAGGAAATCCCGGTTCATGCTTATCTCACATGACAGCAGATTTCTTGGTGATTGGTGCGGGTATTGCCGGACTTTCTTTTGCTTTGCGGGCGGCGCGACACGGATCAGTGATCGTCGTCACGAAGGGAGACGCTTACGAATCTAATACCGCTTGGGCGCAGGGTGGAATCGCCGCGGTCTTGCCCGAAGGCTTACGCGATGCTGGAGATTCCGAGGAGTTGCACATTGCAGATACGCTCGATGCCGGTGCCGGACTTTGCAAGGAATCTGCGGTGCGGGCGATCATCCGCGAAGGTGCAGCGGCGATAGAGGATCTGGTGGATTACAGCGTCTCGTTTGACCGCGAAAACGCTCATTTTCTGCTAGGCAAGGAAGGTGGTCACTCGCACCGCCGGATTCTCCACGCCCGTGACACGACCGGCCGCGAGGTCGCGCGGGCATTGATCGAAAAAGCGCGCCAGACGCCGAATTTGACTTTATTGGAGGATCATTTTGTCATCGATTTAATCACTTCTACCAAGCTCGGTGGGGTGGTGGATGACCGGGTGCTCGGTGCATACGTGCTAGAAACCAAGACAAGCGCAGTGAAGGTTTTTCGTTCGGACCGGGTGATTCTCGCTGCGGGTGGTTGCGGAAAGGTCTATCTCTACACCACCAATCCGGACTCGGCGACGGGCGACGGCGTGGCACTCGGCTGGCGGGCGGGTGCTTCGATCGCGAACATGGAGTTTATTCAATTTCACCCTACCTGTTTCTACAATCCCGGGGCGACCGGTCCGGAGGCGCTTTCGTTCTTAGTGAGTGAGGCAGTGCGCGGCGAGGGCGGAATTTTGATCAACGCGAAGGGTGAGGATTTCACCAAGAAAATCGACCCGCGCGGCTCATTGGCACCGCGCGACATCGTTGCTCGCGCCATCGACCGAGAAATCAAGCGAACCGGTGCGCCTTGCGTTTATTTGGATGTCACCCATAAGCCGCAGGGCTTCATGAAGGAGCGCTTCCCCTATATATATCAAACACTGCTTAAGTTCGGTCTCGACTGCGAGACTCAGCCAATTCCGGTCGTGCCAGCCGCGCATTATCAATGCGGCGGCGTGCTGACCGATGTGAATGGCAAGACCTCCATCCGCGGGTTGTTCGCGGTGGGCGAGGTCGGCTGCACTGGCCTGCACGGCGCGAATCGCTTGGCATCCAATTCCTTATTAGAAGGCAACGTAGTCGCGCGCCGTGCGCTTGATGAAATGATGCGACTTTATCCACCCGGCAAGGTCTCCACCAAGCCACCAGAGATTCCTGAGTGGGAACACGGCGACACCGCGGAACCGGACGAGTTGGTAGTGATCTATCACAACTGGGACGAGATCCGGCGGCTGATGTGGGACTATGTTTCTATAGTCCGCACCGATAACCGCCTGCGTCGGGCTACGGCGCGCTTGAGGAATTTGAAGAAGGAAGTCCGAGAGTTCTACTGGGGCCACCGCGTCAATGCGGACATCCTAGAGCTGCGGAACCTTGTCGCAGTGGCGGGCTTGATCGTCGAGTGCGCTACCCGCCGCAAGGAGTCGCGCGGGCTGCATTACACGCTGGATCACCCGGAGTCCGACGAACGGCTGTGCACGGATACGGTCTTGCGGAAATTCTAATGCAAATGGGTAAGAGGCTCATTCACCTCTGATGGCTGATGGATTTGAAATTTTAAAATCTGAATGAATCCATTTCGCCCCAACCCGTAGCGTTTTCTGCGGCGCGGTTTGTTCTTGCTGGCATAAGCGATCTCCCGATGGTTCGCGGGGAGATGCTTTCGGATCCGTCAGTTTACGCGCTAGCGCTTTTGGCCGCTTTGTGCATTGGCTTGTCTAAAGCCGGATTCAGCGGGATCTCGATGGTGTCAGTGGTTTTGCTTGCGGATATTTACGGCTCAAAGGCGTCGGTGGGGTTGGCGCTGCCATTGCTGATCGCAGCGGATTTAATGGCTTATCCGGCGTTTTTGAAACACGGCTCGTGGCGGCCGGTGTGGAAGCTGCTCGGACCAGCCTTACTCGGAATCGCTGCAGGCTGGTGGCTGCTGGGCGAGATTTCAGAAATTACGGCGCGGCGGGTCATCGGCGGCTGCGTGCTATCGATGGTGGCCTTGCAAGTATTCCGGCGCTGGCAGTCGGCGGGCTTCGACAACTTGGCGGGCTCGAAGGGATTTAGTCTAGGTGCTGGGGTGTTAGGAGGCTTCGCTACGATGCTGGCAAACGCCGCAGGTCCTGTGATTCAGCTCTATTTAATGGCACGGCGGGTGCCTAAGATGGAGCTTATTGGCATAGGAGCGCGGTTTTTCTTGCTGATTAATTTGATCAAGGTGCCACTCAATGCCCGGCTGGCTTTGATCACGCCGGAGAGTTTGTTGGAGAATCTCAAGCTGCTACCGGCGGTGGCGGTGGGGATTCTGGGCGGGAAATGGCTAGTGCAGCACGTGCCGCAGGCAGCGTTCGAGTGGATGATCGTGGTGTTCTCTGCGCTCGCCGGGTTACGAATGATTTTCTGGTGAAGTTGATGCACCTTCGCGTCAAGCGGACGATGCCTTATTCAACGGTGTTGCTTGAGACCCTGGAAGGCTTGCCAAGCAAACATGCCGAGGAAGATCGGGAAAATCGGATTTCTGTCCCATAGAAATAGCCCTACACCAACCACGCAGGCGACGATGATGCTCGTCCAGAGGGTGATCTTGATGCGCGCGGGGCCGAGCAGGGCGTTGAGCATCTGCCCGCCATCAAGGGGGACGACTGGTAGGAGGTTAAGAATGGCCCAGAAGAAGCTAATTAGTATTAAGGTGCGTAAGAAATAATCGCCGTAATCACTGAGTTGCGGGAGCGCGCGCAGCAGGAAAAAGACAGCGACGCCAAGCAAAATTTGAATGCCTGGGCCGGCGGCGGTGACGAGAAAGCTTTGCCTGCGATTGAGGAGACCACCGGAATAGGCGGCGTAACCGCCGAAGGCTTGGAGAGTGATGGCGCTATATGCTCCGTAAGCGCGGGCAGTGAGCGCATGGCCGAGCTCATGAACGAGGATGGAAATGAAGCCTGCTAGGACGAAGAGCCCGATTTCTAAAATAGCGGCTGCGTTATCCGCCGTGGACGCGCCGCCAAGGATGATAAGGGAAATCCAGAAGAAAGGCTGAATTTCCACGGGGATGCCAAAGATTGAAAAGCGAATCATGTGCGACCTGATTAAGCTAAGATGCTGATCGGTGCAAGCCGGGACGAGAGGATACAGCGGGGATGGTTTGTCCTTGGGATTGCAATCACCTAAATTTGTATCAACAGTTCTCCAACAATTATGCAGTCCCAAACCCCCGATGATTCATTATTACTGATTCGCTGCCCGTCTTGCGGCCAGAGATTCAAGGTGGGAGAGGATTTGCGAGAACGCAACGTCGAGTGCGGTGGCTGTGAGCATCGCTTCCGAATCGATGCAGAGGTAATTGTAAGAGGGCGTAAATTTTATCCGAGCGAGCAAAAGAGTCACCAGTTGAACCACTTTGCGCGGATTCCTATGCCGGGAGGCGAGAGATTGCCTGGCACGCAGCCGGTGCGTAGCAGTAATATGCCGGATCCTGCGGTGCTTGAGCCAATGTCGCCACAGCGAATCATAGCGGGAGTCATCGGCGTGGCGGGCATGATGTTGATGGCGCTCCTGCTGATAGTCAGTGGCAGTCGCGGCGGGTTACTGGATGAAGTTGTCATCACCAACCGGCTTTTGATGGCGGGCTTTGCTGCTGTTTTGGGCGTCTTATTGCTGGTTTATGCTAACCCGCAAGCGCGGATAAAGGCATTGGGCGTGGGGCTGGTTTTAGGCTTTCTGTTGTTGTTAGTGCCGTTCTTTTTTAAAGCCGGATCGGTGCCACTTGGCGGCCAGACGGCAGATGAATCGGTGCAAACTGCGTCCACGTCAGTGCCCGTGCAGGAGCCTGAGGGAGACGAAGTCAACTTGGCTTTGCGGACCAAGATCGGGACTGCTCCGCTGGTGGCAGAAATCCAGAAACTGGCGTTGGACGGCAGTGGTAAACAAGCCGTCGGACTGTGGTTCAGGGACTTGCGCGAGAGCAATCGCTTCTTAGTGAGGGATTATATTCTTCGGGTCACCGATGCAGATCTTTCGTCACACTATTACAGGCGGGATGGTGGGGACTATTTGCTGGTCGTCACCGGCATCAGCAAATCTTTGCCAGAAATTGCCAAATTGACGACGGCACTGGGGCGGACAGAAAAAATTTATACTGATCTCTCAGTGATCGAGATACAGGTAAACAAAGACATTTTCATCGAGGGATCGATTAAAAAATTGTCAGAAAAAAATAATCCGGATTTCTACTACTTGAACAAACAGGAGCTAGAAAGTATCGATCTGGACCGGGTCCGGCGTGCGGTCCAGCGGCTAGCAGAAGTCGAACCTAAAATCTACCGCACCGACATCAGCCGCAAACTCATTACGCTGCTAGATCAAGAGGGCTTGGATTTTAAAGGCAATATATGCAGCGCATTGGCGGTGTGGTCGGAGTCGCCTGGGCCGGCCAGCGAGGCGGCGTTGATCGAGGTGAAGAAGCTGGTTGCAAAAGGTGTAGCCGTGCCGCCAGAAATGGTTGCGTTGATCGTGAAAGAACGAAATAACGGGATTATTCCCATCCTTGATGAACTTTGGTTTAAGAATCCGATGGCATGGGAATCACATTACGCAGATCTCGGTGAGCCGATCGAAGAGACCGTGCTCGCCCGATTTCCCGAGACTTTGGGGACCATTCGTTATTCCGCAATTCGCATTTTAGGCCGTGTGGGGGGCAACCGCAGCTTAAAAATTCTGACTGAGGCGATGGTGAGCAAGGATCCCGAGTTGAAAGTCCTCATCGAGCAGTCCTCAAAATCCATATCCGCGCGTCTTAGCAAATAATTGAAGTCTGGTGGTTTGAAAAACTTCTCAAGGACAGAGTTGAAATGGACTTGCGATCGGTCACGCTTTCATTGAATCTCCCGGGCCCTTCGTTTCCCGCGAAGTTGGAATAATCAGGGGGAGAATTCTAGCGACGTGAGGCGAGGGGTGTTTTTTGGTCACAGCTAACTGGGTTCGGTCGCAGTGGCGTCTAGCAACTGCCGCTCCCAGATGAAACGACGGAACAAGACCTTCACCGCAGCAGTGAGCGGAACGGCCAGCAGCGCTCCGACGAAGCCGCCGAGAACGAGCGACCAGAAGAGCATCGAGAAAATCACAGTCAACGGATGTAGCCCGACGGAGTCCCCAACTATCTTGGGCGCGGTGACCAAGGAGTTGATTTGTTGGACGACGACGAATATCCCGACCACACAACCGACGTAAGCCCATGGGCTCAAACCGAAAGGCGCTGCTCCCTGTGCATGGAGGTAGGCGATGATGCAGGCAGGAATCAGGCAGAGAATGTTTCCGATGTAGGGAATGACTCCGAGAATGGCCATGAAGACTCCAATCAATAGCCCGTAAGGTAGCCCGAAAATGGTCAGTGCAATGCCCACTAAAACTCCGTCTATGGCGGCAACGATAACCTGCCCGCGAAAGAACGAGACGAGATAGCCGTTGATTTCCTGCAATGTTTCTACCAGTGAGGTCTTAAATCGCGAGGCCTTGAGCGGCACATAGTCGTGCCAATGACTGCGTATGGAAGCTGAGTCTTTGAGGAAAAAAAACAGATAGACTGGCACCATGATCATGCCGATGACAAGGCCGAGAAATCCTAACACTTTGGTGGATCCGGCAGTGAGCCAAGTGCGGGCCGTTTTGAAAATTAGGTCTAGGTTTTCCATCACCATCCGTCCGCCGCGGGTGCGCTCGAAGTTTTCCAGAGATTCCGACTTAATCGCTTTCGTATCCATCTTCACGGGTTTGCCTAGGTCATCGGTTTCTGTCAGAATCCATCCGATAGGTCCGGCTTGGTGGCGGACTCGTAGGTTGTGAAGCGAGCTGGCGAGGGCGGGAGCGAGGTGTTTGGAGTCCTTTCTGGAAATATTCTTTTCGGAAGTCTTGGTCGTCTTCGCCGGCGCTGTGATCATCTCCCTTAGCGCACCACCGCCGCGCTGAATACCGGGTAGGATGGCGGCAACTAAGAGCGTTGATCCAATTAGAATCGCGAAAAAAAGCGTGATAACCGCCCACATACGACTGAGCCCGCGTGCTTCCAAAAATCTCACTACCGGATCAAGCACGTAAGCCACGATCCCTGCCACGATCAGGGGAATGAGTACTGGCTGCAGAAATCCAAAAACGTAACCGGCAAGCCAGGCGAAGCTAACAAGTAGTGCACCGAGGATCATGATGGAAACGCCGGTGGCGGCGTTCCACAGAGTTTTCTGCTGAAAGGGAGTTGGATAGCGCATTATTGGGAAAGTCTCGCGCGGTTATGGCGATTGCCGCGTGACTTACCAATTATAAAACGTCCTGACTTTCCACCGTTCCTGCCGCTTGCTTTGCGATCTTGTCCAGCACGCCGTTGACGAAGCGCCGGGAGTCTGTCGTACCGAAACGCTTGGCTAGCTCGATGGCTTCGTTGATCGCTACCTTCGGCGGAATAGTCGCATGCATAATCTCGTATGTGCCCAACCGTAAAATCGCTCGGTCCACTGGATCGATCCGCTCGGGCGCGAAATTCTCAACCACAGCTGCGAGGGTCAAATCGATTTCCTCCTTCTTTGAAAGCACCAAATCTACCAGTTCATCTGCCTTTTTTTGCAGCGTAAGGATGTCCGCTTTCGAGTCGCGAAGCCGTGTGAGATCCGCTTGTTCGGGGAAATTCTCGGGCTCCTCCACCATTCGCATCCGATCGGAAATCCGCTGCAACCGTCGGATTGTCGCCGCCACGGCCTCCAACTGTCCACGCAAGGTCGGGAAATCTTCGATGCCTTGAAGAAACCGACAGCGCGCTGCGGCAAGGCTGCGGTCAATTTTAAAAAGCACGGCCAATGCGTCGCCGAAGCTTTCTGCCACAGAGGCGTCGTCATCGTCCTTCGGCAGACGGACAAGCCTCGCGAAGGAAGTGCTCCATCCGGATTCTAACTCGGCGATTTGCTTGAGATCGATTTTTAAACTCTCAGCATTCGGCCAAGCGGAAAGCAGAATACTTGCCAGCGTCTGACGCTCCACGAACTCGGCCAAGCGTCCTTCCCGGCCATGGGCAAGATGGTGAACAGTGCGAAATGTGGCGAGCTGGAGGCTACGGCGGTCAGATTCGGTGACGAAATCCCAGAATGGACCGCGCAGGGCGGCAGGATCAGCACCGCCTTCAAGATCGGCGCAGTAAAGAAACTGAATGACCGCCTCGCGGATGTGGCGGCGGCTAGGCATGACGGTGCTTGGAATGGCTGGAGTTGCGAGGCATGGATCGGTCTAGTTCTTGGAAAATATCTATCATTGATGCCGCTGCTCTAGCCGCTTCTTTACCGCGGTTGAGCTGCGCTCCGATGCAGCGTGCGTAGGCTTGCTTTTCGTCTTCCACCAGCAAAACCTCGTGAATAACAGGTCGCAATGATTTGATAGCGAGCTGTTGGAGAGCCTCTGTCACTGAGCTGGCAACAAGATCTGCGTGTTCGGTCGCACCACGGATGATGAGGCCGAGTGCGATAATACAGGCAGGCGGATCGCGTTCCAGCAGAGTTGCGACTATCACTGGAATTTCAAATGCACCGGGCACGCGGATCAAATCGACACGGCCGAGCGGGACTAGCTCTCCAAGCTCTTTGATGGCGTTTTCTACCAGCGCATCAGTGAATTGTTCGTTGTATTTTGACGCGACGATGCAAATCCGGACTTTGGGCATGATGGTCCGGGGTTTGGGCGGTAACGCTGTCGACATGCGCGGGGTATGGCGGGCGCTGACGGAAAAGTCAACCGACAGGGACTGAGTTTAAGTAATGTCGCGAATTTCGCTTGGCGGACAGGGCGGGAGAAGCAAGATCCGCCCATGATATCATTCCATGAGGCGCTGGAAATCCTCTTGAAATGCCAGCCACTGATGATGGTGGAGCGTTGCCGCTTGGAGGAAGCGGCGGGGCGCGTGCTGCGAGGAAATGTGGTTGCTGACCGCGCAGTGCCAGCGTTTGACCGGGTGATGATGGACGGCTACGCGCTACGAATTTCGGATTGGCAGGCGGGTCACCGTTCGTTCCGAGTGACAGATTCCGCGCCGGCGGGGCGCGCGGCGGTAGCCCTTTCGAAGGAAATTGGCACCTGCGTGGAAGTGATGACTGGTGCGCCTTGTCCATCTGGAGCCGACTGCATCGTGCCAGTGGAAGAGGTGATGGCGGGTGATCCGGGCTGCATAAAATTTGCCGAATCTGCCGCTCCGGTTGTGGGAAGTTTCATTCATCTGGCGGGTAGCGATGCGGCGGCTGGACAAATTTTGTTGGAGTCGGGCGTTTTGCTAGGCTCGCGTGAAATCGGGGTCGCTGCGTCCTGCGGCGCGGCTTGGCTCGAAGTTTCATGCATCCCTAAAATCGCAGTGATCGCCACGGGCGACGAACTCGTCGGCGTGGACGAATTTCCAGCACCCCATCAGATCCGCCAATCCAACGCCCACTCGCTCGCCACTGCGCTGAAACTCGGCGGCTATCCGCCGCAGCACGTCGGGGTGCTGAATGACGAGATTTCCGCCGCCCGGCCGGTCATTGCAGAGCTTCTCGTCTCACACGACTGGTTGATACTAACGGGCGCTGTCTCCAAAGGCGCGCGCGATTTCGTGCCCTTGCTGCTCGCGGACCTTGGTTGCCGCGAGATTTTCCATGGTGTGGCGCAACGACCCGGAAAGCCAGCCGGCTGCTGGCTCGGTCCGAGTGGACAGGTGATCATGGCGCTACCGGGAAATCCGGTTTCGGCGTTAACGGGACTACACGCATTCGTGATGCCGGCGCTAGCTGTGGCGTCAGGCCTGCTGCACAAATCAGCCCGCCGTGTGGTCATGGACGGCCGCGCGCAGCAGCTTCCCGGCTTCACGCGCCATCTGCCAGTCACGCTTCGCGCCGATGGCCGGGCGGAACCAGCGGTCACCGGGAACAGCGGAGATTTCATCGGCTTGCTCAGTAGCGATGGATTTATCACTCTGTCTCCACGCGGCGAAATGAGTGTTATTTCCACCGCTTTTCCATTCACTCCATGGCTATGAATTCTAACGATCAAAATTTCACTCACATCCGCGAGGGCCAGCCGACGATGGTAAACATCACCGGTAAGTCCGCGAACCGCCGGACTGCCGTGGCCGAGGCGCGCATGGAGTTAGGTGCAGAAATCATCGCACGATTTCAAAATAACGATCTGCAAGGGCCAAAAGGACCGGTGTTTCAGACTGCCATCATCGCTGGCACGATGGCGGTGAAAAAAACCAGCGAGCTCATTCCTTTTTGCCATCCGCTGCCGGTCGAGAGCTGTGAATTTCAAATCATACCTGACGAGACTGGCATCGCCATCCGCTGCGAAGTTTCCACCACGGGCAAAACCGGTGTCGAGATGGAAGCCATGACCGGAGCCAGTGTCGCAGCACTCACCGTTTACGACATGTGCAAGGCGATGAACAAAGCCATCCGCATCCACGATCTGCGGCTTATTTCCAAAACTGGTGGCAAGTCCGGAGATTTTCACGCATGAACTCACAACCCAAACTCTGTGGTCTTGTGTTAGCCGGTGGCCGCAGTTCGCGGATGGGCCAGGACAAAGCCGCGCTGATCCACCCCGATGGCCGGACCTTACTGCTGCGTTGCCATGACCTGCTGCGCGAAGTCGGCTGCGAAACGATCGCTATTTCCCTTCGCCACGATCAGGAAATTCCCGCTGGTATGGATGGCGTAGAAATCGTCCGTGATCCCGCAGGTGGCAGTCTCGGGCCCATGGCTGGGATCGTTTCTGGCATGCGCTTGGACTCCGCTGCCGACTGGCTGGTCCTCGCTTGCGATCTACCACGACTGGATGTGGCGACGCTCGTTCACCTGATTGATTCAAAACGGCTAGAAGAAAAATTTCTCGCCTACCGCAGCGAATTCGACGGGTTGCCAGAGCCGTTGTGCGCGCTCTACTCGCAGGCAGCGCTGCCTATTTTAGAGCAGGCTCAAGCTGATGATTTCCGCTGTCCGCGAAAAATTCTCATCCGCAATGATTGCCGCTTGCTGGAGCCAGTCACCCCGCGCGCGCTCGATAATGCTAACACGCCCGAAGATTGGGCCACCGCGAAAACCCCATGACCATTTCTGTCTGTTACTACGGCTTGCTCGCCGAGCGTCGTGGACTCGCAGAAGAGCGAGTCACCAGCGCTGCGCTCACCCCGGCCGCGCTTTACGCTGAGCTCTGTGCCGCTCACGCACTCGGGCTTTCCACCGCAGACTTCCGTGTCGCAGTGAATGACGAATTTGTTTCTTGGGACCATCAGATTTCAGAAAATGACTCAATCGCGTTCCTTCCACCCATGTCGGGAGGCTAGAAATTCTCATCATGTCCTCCATCCGCTTTTCACTCGTTAGTCAGGCCATCGACATCGCTTCGCTGGCAGCGGAGCTCCGCGATCCCACTGCTGGAGCGGTGGTGACCTTCGACGGGAGGGTTAGAAATAACAATGCGGGTCAAGCGGTGAGCCGCTTGGAATACCAAGCCTATCCGGTGCTCGCGATTTCGACCGGCCAGCGCATTCTTGAAGAAGAGGCGGTGCGCCACGGCATCCTTGCGGCGCAGGCGGTGCATCGCACCGGGCCGCTAGAAATCGGCGAGGCTGCAGTCTGGGTCGGGGTGGCATCCGCCCACCGCGGGGCGGCATTTGATGCTACCCGCGCGATCATGGAGCGGCTGAAATACGAGCTGCCTATCTGGAAAAAAGAAACCTACGCCGATGGCCGTAGCGAATGGGTCGGCCCGGATAATAAATCTGCGGAGACCGGCAGGGCGGGGGAGATGATTCCCGCGTGGCAGGCGGAGCTGTTGGAAATCTGGATTTCCGAGGGCAATGATTTCCGCGGTCGCCACAAGCAGGGACGTCTCGACCACGGCGTTTGCGGCGTTCAGGAAGTGGAATGCGTGGCTGGAATGGGCCTACGCGGCGACCGATATTTCGGCTACAAGCCAGACTTCAAGGGCCAGGTGACATTTTTCGATGCGGATGCCGTGCAAGCGGTGCGCGACCGTTTCTCGCAGCCGGAACTTTCCAGCTCACTCTTCCGCAGGAACCTCATTGTCCGTGGAGTCGATCTGGCAGAATGGGTCGGCAAGCGCTTCCGCTTCCAAGGCGTGGAGTTCGAAGCTAGCGAAGAATGCAAACCTTGTTACTGGATGGACGAGGCCGTCGCGCCCGGCGCAGAGGAGTTCCTCAAAACGAATTTCCGAGGCGGCTTGCGAGCGCGGATTCTATCAGACGGGGTGTTGAGGATCGGCGGGTGAAATGATGAAGCCACCCTTCCAAAAAATCATTGCAGCGAAAATTTTCGGACTCAGTAATAATTAGCCGCTTTGACATTCAACTTTCTTATTTCCTCATTTCAGCTTTTCTCCCTCAGTGTCTCACAGTTCCTCCCAGACCTTCCTCCGCGAGCTCGACAAGAAGCTCTGGACCGCTGCCGATAAGCTCCCGCCCGGGACCGGGATCAAGGAGAGTGCGCGTCTCGCCCACCCGTATAAAATCACCTCCACCGGCAAGCTCATCGACGCCCCGCTGGAGGCGGTGGCGAAGGAGAACCCGAAGCTCAAGAACGTCCGTGTAGCGTCGGTCTGCGACCGTCGCACTTTTAATTCCCGCATCGCACGCCGGAAACCCCACGATTTCGAACCAAACCGCCGTCGCCCTAAACCCCGGAAAACCAGCGACGGTCGCAGACCGACGCTACAGCTCCAGATCGATCCGGCGAACCTCGCGGGGCTCATTGACTTCATCGCCACCATACCGTTCCATTGTAGCGGCGCTGTGTCAGCGTCGTACGAGACAGCGACGGTCGCAGGCCGACGCTTCACTGCGGAGAACATCCTCGGCCAAGATCAGGAATCCACCGCTTCAGATTCTTCCTCCGCGTCCCTTGGCGACCTTTGCGCCTTCGCGGTGAAAAATTCTTCGTCCATGGCCATCCGCGGCATCGACTTTGACTTCGGCAAGGAACCGGCGGACACTTTCACCCGCGACCAGCACCCGGACCTCCGCGCGGACTTTGTGATGGCACTGCCCAGCGCGGCAGCGCGTTCACTCCCGCGAAGCCACCCCGCAGATCGTCCCAACGGGAGGATAAATCCGCCCTTCAACATCAAGGAATGGTGGGACGGCAAGCTAGAGGGCGACGCCCGCTGGAACCGGAGCGAAGCGGAGTTAGCGTCGCACGCCAAATTCTATAAAAACCGAGGCAAATACGGCACGCCGCCGCAGGGGAATGCCAACTTCACCTGGGTCCAGCACATGCTCCATCACCTCGCGCCGAATGGCTCGATGGCGCTGCTGCTCGCCAATGGCTCGATGAGTTCGAATTCCAGCGGCGAGGGCGACATCCGCCGTGCCTTGATCGAGGCGGATCTCGTCGAGTGCATGGTCGCACTACTTAGCAATCTCTTCACGAATACTCCGATTCCCGCCTGCATCTGGTTCCTCACGAAAAACAAAGCCAAGCGCTCCCGTCCCTGTGCCGCCACCCTGCGCGACCGCCGCGGGGCACAACCGTGGGCAAGCAATTGTTTCTACGCATCATGAGATCCAAACAACGAGTCGCCGATCATGGAGAAGTCTTCACCCCCGAGTGGATGGTTGAGGCGATGCTCGATCTGGTGAAGGGCGAGAGCGAGCGCATTGACTCCCGGTTTCTGGAGTCGGCCTGCGGCAGTGGCAACTTCCTTGTGAAGATTCTCCAACGCAAGCTCGCCGCCGTGGAACTGAAATATGGCAAGTCCGAATTCGAGCGGCGATATTTCGCGCTGCTCGCGCTGATGTGCATTTACGGCATCGAGTTGCTGCCGGATAACATCGCCGAATGCCGCGCTAACTTGCTGGAGATTTTCGCCGGATATTTGGATCTCAAGGAGACGGACGACCTTTATCTCGCTGCGTTCTATGTGCTCTTACAAAATCTCGTCCATGGGGATGCCATGACGATGCGCGACCACGACGGGCAAGCCATTTGCTTTGCTGAGTGGGGTCCTTTGGGCAAGGGCAAGTATCAGCGGCGGGATTTCAGCCTGAAATCCCTGACACTCATGTCCAGTTTGCGCAAGATCGACGGCAAGGCGGATCAGTCAGGGAGGCAGCAGGCGGAAATGTTTGCGGAATTAGCCAACCACGAAGTGTTCCAGCCCACCGGCAACTACCCACCCATGACCGTGGGCGACATTGCCGCCGCAGCAAAGGAGGTGGCTCGATGAATGACCAAGCCAGCTTCACCCTGCGCGGGCGTAACCCGGACGTGCTGACTTGCATTGCAAACCTCTCCAACGACGAGGTCTTCACCCCGCCGGAACTCGCCAACCGGATGCTCGACACCCTCGCCGAGGCATGGGCCGCCAACCACGGCGGCGCGAATCTCTGGGCAGACCGGAAGGTGAAGTTCCTCGATCCCTGCACCAAGACAGGCGTGTTCTTGCGTGAAATCACCCGCCGCCTCACCGAGGGACTGGCCAAGGAGATTCCCAACCTGCAAAAGCGCGTGGATCACATCCTGACCCAGCAGGTCTTCGGTATCGGCATTACCCGCATCACCAGCCTGCTTGCCCGCCGCAGCGTCTATTGCTCGAAACACGCGATGGGCGAGCACTCCATCGCCAAGGGCTTCAAAAGTGACGACGGAAACATCTGGTTCCAGCGCACCGAGCATACTTGGAAGGGCGAAAGGTGCCAATTCTGCGGTGCGGCACGATCAGTTTTCGACCGTGCAGAGGGTTTGGAAACTCACGCTTATGCGCTCATTCATAGCGACAACATCAAGGCTCGGCTGACCGAGATATTCGGAAAAAATATGCAATTCGACGTCATCATTGGAAATCCGCCTTATCAACTGAGTGATGACGGCTTCGGCACAAGCGCGGCACCTATCTATCATCATTTCGTAGAGCAAGCGAAGGCCTTGGAGCCACGGTATTTGTCGATGGTTATTCCTGCGCGTTGGTTCGCTGGCGGGAAGGGCTTGGATGACTTCAGGGAGTCGATGCTCAATGATAACCGCCTGCGCTCCATCGACGACCATCTCAGTGCATCAGACGTATTTCCAGGAGTGGGTCTCAAGGGTGGGGTTTGCTTCTTCCTTTGGGACAAGGATCATGTTGGCCAGTGCCGCGTAGCCACTCATTTCAAGGACTGGCCTGAGTCCAGGGCCACACGCCAGCTTCTCGAAAAAGGGGCAGACGTGTTTATCCGTTTCAATGAAGGGCTTTCGATTCTAAAGAAAGTCGTTGCAGTGGAGACCGGAGGAACCGATTCGCTTGCGCTACCTGAAAGCAAGCGTTTCGACAGACTGGTTAGTTCAAGAAAGCCATTCGGACTGGAAACTACCTTCAAAGGCAAGGCGACCAAGCAACCTGGCGATGTGAAAATCTATCAAAACGGTGGAACGGGCTACGTCGCTCCAGAATCAATT
>JANMYL010000302.1:0-6350 GCA_031382045.1 Akkermansiaceae bacterium
GGACTCAAACTGAAGCGTCCAAGGAGCGAATCGTGGTGGCAGGTTCGGGCGAAGAAATGACGGAGCTTCTGGCTGAGCTCGACCCTGAAATCGTCTCCGGTTGGAAAATTGTGGACAACTTTGACCTGAGCAAGCGGGATGTTTCCGAACTTTTCAACCTCTTGAAGGAACAGTCCGTGAGTCGGGTGGTTTTCGCGGCAAAGAATACGGAATTTGAAAAAGTGGCGCGTGCGGTGGAAGCTTGCGAACTGCAAGGAGTGGAGGCGTGGATCGCGGCCTCTTTCATTCGCTCGCAGATCGCGCGGCCGGTTTTCGACGTGATCGGGAACAAGCCAATGATGGTGCTGCGCTCGACACCTGAGCTATCTTGGGAGCTTCTGAGCAAGGAGGTTTTTGACCGAGTTGCGGCCTCTATGATCATCCTAATCACTCTGCCTTTCTGGATTTTTGCGGCAATCGGGATCACCCTGAAAAGCCCGGGTGCGCCTATATTTTTCTCCCAGATGCGGGCTGGTCGGTATGGTCAACCGTTTCGCATGTGGAAATTCCGAACGATGGTGGCGAATGCCGAAAAAATGCTCGACCAAATCAAGGAGGATCACGGCAACCAGATGGAGGGCCCGGTTTTTAAGCTCCACAACGATCCACGGATTTTCGCCTTCGGGACACTTCTTCGTAAATTCAGCATCGACGAGCTGCCTCAGCTTCTCAACGTGGTCACCGGGGAAATGAGCTTGGTGGGTCCGCGACCCCTGCCGCTTTATGAAGTGGAAGCGTTTTGTGAGCTTTCGCACCGCCGCCGATTGAGTGTGAAGCCGGGAATCACTTGCGAGTGGCAAGTTGGCGGCCGTAACACCATTACCAGCTTCGAGGAATGGGTGGAGATGGACCTCAAATACATCGATAATTGGTCGTTGTGGCTAGATTTCACCATCCTACTTCGGACCATCCCGGCTGTATTATTCGGCAAGGGCGCGGCGTGAAGTGAATGCTGATATTCCAGACCGCCACTCACGATTCATTTCAGAATTTCCGTTTTCAGAATTTCAGAATTTATTCCCATCGTGCCAGCTATCTCCGCTATTTTTCTAGTCGCCACCTTGATTCTCGCGGTCGTGATCGGTCCGCAGACGCGGCCATGGACTTGGGGGCCGGCGATGCTTGCACTGGGTGTTTCCACCATGGCAGCGCTGCCGGTATTTTGGAGAAAAGGCCGCTTCACTGCGGACTTCGGATTGATTGTTCTCGGGATTCTCACGGCAGCTTGGTTTGCTTGGCGGGCGTGGATTTCTCCAGTGGCGGAACTGGGGCAAGCGGACTTGTTATTACTGGCCGGAGCCGTCGGCAGCTACATTAGCATTCGCGCGATTGAAGGAAATGTGGCTGCTGAGCGAATTCTTCTATGGGGTGTGGTTCTACTTCTGTTAGCAAACGTCATTGTGGTGGGAAAACAAGTGGCCGATCCGACTTTCACCCCGGTCTTCCGCTCACGGGCAGCCGAATTTCCCTCGGGATTTTATGCGCATTACAATGAGGCAGCCAACTACCTGATTGCCTCGTCCTTGCTGGTGGCAGGCGCGGCGTTGTTTGGGCGACATGGGATAATGACCCGGATCTTGTGGGGCTTGATCGCGGTGGCCGGATTGGCAGCAGTGTATTTCACCCGATCGCGCGGTGGCATTCTGGGGGCCGCTGTCGGCAGCGGAGTTTTTGCCTTTGCTGCTTTGGCGATCGCCCAGCGCCGGAAAGCACGATGGTTCGCGCCTGCGTTGATCGCAATTCCTATCATCGGACTGATGATCGGAGGATTTCTCCTAAACGGTTGGGAGGATTCGCAGGAATCCAGGCATGCACTAAACGGGATCGAAGATTTATTTGATAACACCTGTCGGCTATATTTCCTGGGAGTTGCAGTGTCCTGCATCGGCCTGCACCCACTTGCGGGCGGTGGCAGTCGGAGCTTCAGTTGGGAGAGTTTCCGATTCATGGACAAGACGTTGCACGGTAACTTCGCCAATAATATTCCCGAGCAGGTGCATAATGAATGGCTGCAGTCCGCCACTGACTACGGGATCATCGGTGCAGGTCTGCTGAGCTTACTACTGGGCACACTGGCAATCGTCGCGGTGATTCGAATTTTGTTTGCCGAGCCATCTAGAGAACTCGGCTCGGCAGATACTTGGCGGCTTGGAGGTCTGGCGGCACTGGCAGGAATGTTTGTTCAATCGTGCTTTAGCTTCGTGTTCCACTTATTTCCGGGGATCATCCTGCTAGGGATTTGCCTCGGCCAGCTCTCCCGCGCATCAGCCACTCCGGCAGGGACTTTTAAACGCTACGGATCAAAAACTTTGCTTTCCCTTGCTGCACTCGCCTGCGCGCTGCTTCTTCTACCGATGGGCTGGAAAGGCACTCAAGTCACTCATATCCTTTGGCCAAGCTACTTGAGCAAAGTGGCAGCAACATCAAACGAAGCCCGCGTCGAGGCTCTAACTCAAGCCATCCAGCGGTGGCCCCAAGCCACTTTCTATCAAGACCGAGCGTTTATTTTCCAAAAAACGGCAGCGACAAGTGTGGGACCGACAATGCAAGCCGCTGCCGAGCAAGCGATCCGCGATTTTGAAATTACGGAACGCCTGCACCCACATGATCCGACTCCGGCGGTCAATCGCGCCAATTTACTCAGCCAACTGCATCGAGATGCCGAAGCGGAGGACGCCTACAATCAGGCAATTCAATTGCAAGGCGGGATGGAGCTCGGATTTCGTAGCCGATTCTCTCTGGCCAACCACCTCTTGCGCAAAAGCATCCGCCAGTTCACCGCGCAGGACCCCTCCCCCGCCCTCGCGTCCGCAGAAATCGCAGCCCAACAGATCCAGAAAGCCAGCGAAGAAATTTATTGGATACCCCAAGATATCAATGACTCGAGAGTCTCGATTCACGAAAACCTCGGCGTGGCGCGTGAGGCCTGCGGCGACTATCAGGGAGCCATGGCAGCCTACGATTTTGCCGTCGCCCTAACCAACGGCGGCCGAGTTCATTACCGCGCCGGACTTCTCCATGGAAAAATAGCGAACACGGCTTGGACCGCACGAAAGCCAACTGAAGCGCTCGCGCACTTCATCGCAGCGAAGAACCGCATCGGTAGCACCAACGAACTTCCCAACAGCATCACTCCAAGCCTACGCGTCGAATACCTCGCCTACCTGGACAGGGCGATCGCATTTCTCAAGGCTGCGAAAATCGAGCCGGCGAAGTTGCCAAATTGAACCAGCGACTCAGCGCTTCACTTGATTCCAATCGATCTGATTCTCGGCGAAATCTGCGAGAAATTTTTGTAATTTGGCGTCTGCCTCGGCCGCGCTGACTTCAGCCTTGATCCACGGCACCTTGCCATACCACATAGAAACCGAGGTGTATGCCCAGCGCTGGTCCATGCCGCGCACCAAGCGGTCCTTCATATCAATAAGGGTCCGCGTCAAGTGGTCGTTCGTCACGTGATCGTGGCCGACAAAAAAGTAATAAGTCAGACAGTCAAATTTCACATACTCCTCGCGATCACTATTTGCAGCAACCCGTTGCGACTGGGTTGAGACCAGGCGCTTGGTCTTGAGCTGGCGGCCATTCGGGAGATTGAGAATCCGGTCGCTAGAGGATGTGATGTTATGCCCCTGCGCAGGCATACAACGCTCGGGACGGTGGATCGAGTTGTTAATATCGGCACCGGAAAGGACGATAGAAAGATCCACCCGGTCCGGCACGCCGTAGCCGTCTTCATTCACCTCGCCGGGTCTCACTGCCAAGCAGATCGCCTTGGAGAACTGGGTGTCACTTTTAAGAGTGCTTATCTCGGCCTCGCTGGGTGACTGGCCCTCCAGCGTCCAGCGTCCGGAGGTGGCGGGCAATTCCATTCTCACTGCGGACGGGGCTACCGCACCGACCTTGGGCAAGAAATAGATCGCGCTGAAGGAGCCTCCCAGAAATAAGGGTAGCAGGCAGGATTTAATTTTCATAATGCAGGAGGAACAGAGTTGGGCTCGTCCGTGCGAGTGACAACCACCCGGCGGAGCTGACGCTGCTGGTGCTTCTTCCAAGGCAGTCCGCCCTCGAGCAGCGAGTGAATGACGAGCAGCAACATGAGTGAAAACGGATAGAACAGCAACAACCCCGACCAATCATGCCAGGTGCCCCTCGCCCACTCCGCATCGCCGTACTCGCCAATCACGAAAATAGAAATCACCCGCAGCGCATTGCCGAGAATGGCTAGCGGAAAGGCCGATAGAAATAACAGCGCCTTTTTCCACAGCGCCATCTTCGCGATGTAAGCCCACGCCGCAGATATCATCAGTAAAGCCATCAGCGAGCGGATGCCACTGCACCCGGCAGCGATATCCAGCGGCTGCCAATTCCCCTTGAGCGGCAGCACCTTGGTGCCCTCCACATAGGTTTCCACGCCAAAAAGGCCCGAGCCGTGATGGGCCATCGAAGTGGCCAACAACTGCAAGTGCGTGGTCGCCTGTTGGAAACTCGGCAACGGAATGGCCAGCCAGAAAAAGAACAACGGAAACGTCAGCAGCTTAGCCACCCGCCAGCCCCATAAATACCAAACGCCGCCCCACACGATGAACGGCAGGCCCCCCATGGCGATCCGCGGTTGCAGCGTCCGGTAAGCGGCCACGTAGAATATCACTCCCACCAACACCGCTAGCAGCCCCCAGGCACTTTCCTTACCAGCCGCCGCCTTAAGATCCTTGAGGCGATAGAAAATTAGACCCGCGATCACAAACGGAAACAACAGCCCATGCTCGTAGTCCGTCTCGCCATTCCACGCGCTGTAAATCCAGCGGAATGCCGATTGCCCACGGCCGGAATCGTAGCGGGTTTCAAACCCATAGAACCATAGCACCAAGGCCACCGACACCAACGCGGAGGCCCATAAAATCAATTTCCCCGCGCCTTCGGGGCAGGATTTCGGGGGAGCGGCGATCGCCTCAGGAGAACTTGATGACATCAGAGATGGATGGGTTGGACGATTTCCGAGCAAAGTATTGCCGCCGCCCTCTCCACTGTCAACAATCCCTCCGCCTGCCCGATTATTGCTCATTTTTCTCATGAAAATCATCAGTGGAACCGCTCACCGAGCCCTTGCCGAACGTATCGCCGATAGCCTCGGCCAACCCCTTGCTGACGTCCACGTCTCCGCCTTCCCGGATGGCGAGACCGAAGTAAAAATCAATGAAAACGTCCGCGGTGCCGATGTTTTCATCATCCAACCGAGCTGCCCGCCGACGAACCACAACATCATGGAGCTCCTGATCATGGTGGACGCCGCCCGCCGTGCCAGTGCTGAGCGAATCACCGCAGTCATGCCATTCTTCGGTTACGCCCGACAAGACCGGAAAGACCAACCACGCGTGCCCATCACCGCCAAGCTGGTGGCCAACTTACTCACCTCCGCCGGCGTCAACCGCGTCCTCACCATGGACCTCCACGCGCCGCAGATCCAAGGGTTTTTCGACATCCCAGTCGATCACCTCTACGCAAAATCCGTGCTTATCGGCTACCTCCGCGAACGCCACCCGGATACCTCCAATCTCACTGTCGTCTCGCCCGACGTCGGTGGAGTGAAAATGGCTCGCGCTTATGCAGACGCCCTCGGTGCCGAGCTCGCCATCGTCGCCAAACACCGCGTCAGCGCCACCCGAGTCGAAGCCATGAACGTCATCGGCGAGGTCAAAGGCCGCGACGTCCTCTTGGTGGACGACATGACCGAGACCGCAGGCACCCTCACCGCCGCCGCGGAAATTCTCCACAAGCATGGAGCCAAGCGGATCTATGCCGGAGTATCCCACGCTATCCTCGCCGAGCTCGGCCACCAGCGCATCCGAGATTCCAAAATCGAGGAAGTCATCACCACCGATTCCGTCCCCCAAGCCGCTGGGCCGAAAGTCCAAGTCGTGAGCATCGCTCCAATGCTGGCCGAAGCGATCCGCCGGATTCACGGTGGGCACTCAATCACCTCGCTATTTTCCGTCTAAGTCAGCATTGAAATAGCGCAGCAGAAAAGCTTGTAGCGGCGTCTCTACGAGCGTCGCAGCCAATGAAAAAGAGCGAATGCACTCTTCATCCGCTATCTTGGCTCGCAGACCACTGCTACTGCTCCTCTCACGGGCTTAGTAGGCAGAAATCTCCACCCTCCTTATTTCAAAGCACAAAGGGATAAAGGACCTAAGATGAAAGCTAACACTTCCGACGGATCAACATCCCGCCGGTTAGCATCGTCAGCAAGATCGACGTGGATTCAAGAACACTGGCGACTCGGAACCTACGAGGAAGTCCTCGCTCGTGGGGTG
>JANMYL010000009.1:0-4823 GCA_031382045.1 Akkermansiaceae bacterium
AACCACGCCTCGCTGTGATGCCGATCACCGAGGAAGAGTTCCGCATCATCTTAGAACTCTCCAATCCATGAGCCACCCCGCCGACTCCACCATCATCACCTTGGAACGCGAGATCGACCGACAAGTGGATGCCGCCCAAACCCAGCCTTTCCATAAATCGGCGGGCTCAGGCACGCGCCGATAACGCTTGAAGATCTCTTCAATAGGTACGGCCCAGATGGCGTGGTCGGGGCTATGATCAAGGGAACTTTTGACGCCACTGGTCCATCATCGAGGCCAGCCGAGGGTCTGAAATTTTTAGCTCCCGCGTGCGTTCCACTAGCCCTCTCAATTCATGGCTCTGCCCAGAACTTTGATAGACTTGTGCTAGAGCTAAGATTGATTTTGGGTTCTTCCAGCAGCTCGCTTCACAGGCCCGCTCCAGACACACCCGCGCCTCATCCGGGTAGGACGCCACTGCATTTCCTTGTGAAATCATCCGCCCAAGGTGAAACCACGCAGGTGCGAATGCCGGTTGGTTTGCCACCGCTTCTCGGCAGTGCTTCGCGGCGATTGTGAAGTTCCCACGGTTCGCCTCCACCACCGCGATGTTGAATAAAACGACCGGATCTCGCGGCGCGAGCTGCCGGGCCTGCTCGTAGTATTTTAGCGATTCTTCGACTTTTCCCATCCGCTGTTTCATGGTCGCCTGATTGATCACGACATTAAAATCATGAGGCTGCCAGCGGTAGGCATGAGCAAACAATGCTTCGCTCGTTTTCCACACATTCACTTGCTGAAATGCCAGAACTGCCAAGGCACTCAAGCCCGCTACCGCCACTCCTGACGCAAGCACACGCTGCCTGGCAAAGAGATGCAGCCAAGCACTCACGATTCCAAAAAAAGCGCCGCAATACATCAAATAAGAATAACGATTGCAGGTAAAACTGGTACCGACCACCACCCATCCTGACACTGGCAACCAACACAACAGCATCCATAACCCTGAGACTAATGCCACATGCTGGCGCTCGCGCTGACTCCATAGATAACTGAATAAAACTAAAAACCCGCATCCTAGCAGCGAGCCATAGACCCAAGAAGTCGCATGAACGGGCGCCGCATTATGAAAAGTCAGTCCCACTGGCCAAAGCAGCTTGATCCAATAATCCAGAAAATTAGCGGGCAGCGCCAGCACCCGTGCACTCATAGGCCCGACATCCCCATGAGTGCCGCCCCCTTGCGACAGCAGAGTGACTCCACTCACCAGCAATGCTGGCACCCACCACAGCGCTTTATCGCGGATGTGGAATACCAGCCAGTCACGAGGCGTGTCGGGCACGCCTTTACGATTTTCATACCAATCAAGTAATACCAGGATCCCGGGTAACACCACCACCGAGGGCTTGGCCAGCAGGGCAAGACCAAAGACCCAAGCACTCGCCTGCCTCCCGCTTTGCGCCGAGCCCTCAGAGCGTTGATAAAGCCCGAGACTGAGTAGGAAGCCACACGCGCTCAAGAGTCCTTTACGGTCGGATAGCCATGCCACGGTCTCCACATGCATCGGGTGAATGGCGAACAAAAGCGCCATCATGAAACCACCCAGCCGAGAACCCAACCACCGAGAAAAGACCCAAAACACCAGTAGGGTCGCCAACGCATGCAACGCGAGATTCATCGCGTGATGCCAACTATAATTGGCTCCCCAAAGCTCGTAATCCACCATGTGTGAGACCCATGTCAGTGGATGCCATAGGTTTTCAACGCCGGCTCGCAAGCTCTGTCCGCCGTCATGGAAGTAAAACGCCCACTTCAAGCCTTCCGTTGTCAGCCCGTGGCGCACATACGGATTTTCTGCTAGTAGGACGGTATCGTCATACTCCACTAAGCTAAAACCTAACACTTGGCCATAAAGACCACAGATAATAGCCACCAGTAGCAGCCCAGCACACACCACCTGCCAATGGGCAAACCTCATAGATTTTGATAGAATGTCACGCATCAGGTTTTGTCATTGTGCCGCTCAAGGAATGGCGGTCTTCTTGCCGCCTTTTCAACCGCAGATACGGGAAGAATAAAGCCCTCCTCCCTAACGCCTAAAAAAACTCTCACTCCGGAGACCAGAGTGAGAGTTTTTATAATAATTGATTCGGATCGAATCGCTTCAGGCTTATGCCCGGCGGCGACGGAATGCGAAGAGAGCGACTCCACTCAGGCCGAGAATGACCGATGAAGGTTCAGGAACAAAGGATGTTCCATATTGCTGACCATCCATGGAAACTACGAAAAGAGTATCTGGCGAAAAAAAGAGATTGTTGTCCTTGGTGATCGTCCACGTCATAGAAGTGATGTAAACGTTGTCACCATCATCAGCTTGGTAAGCATTTCCACTGCCATCGTAGTCATACCCTTTAACGAGTAAAAATTGATCAAGGCCTGTGAATGCGTTTGAGGTGAAGGAAGTAGCACCTGCAACACCCGCGACAAATCCATTTGATACCGAAGGTATTGCACCTGATGGAACTCCCGAAACAAAACCTGGCAGACTTGGATTATACGGACCTGCTGAATTTCCGGCACTGCTCGAAAAAACACCACCATAAGAAAGTCCAACCGTGAAACTATCTAAGCCTTGAAGCGCACCAGCGTTGATCAATGCCAAGCCAGCACCCATACCACCAATTCCATAATTGTTTGCAAATTCAGAGCGGCCAGCCACCGGAGTATCAAACACAGTGGTAAATTGAATACTGGTCACGTTTCCAGAGAAACCGGTCAGTCCAACGCTGTTCCATAGACTGGCACCGCCATCAAAGCCATTGGAGTTCGCCAAGCGAATATCTGCCGTGCCTCCACCTATCAGAGTGATCGTATGAACGGCACCTTGGTTAGGATCCTTCAGGCGGCCAGTAGTGATAAGATCTCCAGCAATGTCCACCGAAAGAACACCAGAACTGAAGTCTTGGACTAAAATGCCCTCAATTGTCGTACCTGTATAAGTTCCGGGGTTAATGTTTGGCTGTACTGTCCCATTCCCAGTCCATCCGCCACTTATAAAAGCCCCATTACTATCGGTTGACAACGCATACGGCATGACCGCGTGAGACAAAGTGTTTGAAACCAACAACAACATTCCCGCGAGTGGTAAACACGAATAATTTAATTTGTTTTTTATTTTCATTTTTGATCTTAAAACCGGGCATAAAAAGTTCAATCTCGCACCTCATGTCAAAATTATTTTTTAAAATAACGCGAAAACAAGGTCGATGTGCGACATTCCAATTCGTTTAAAGCTTGGCTTTTCCTTTGGTATGCGTGTGCCAAACTCTGCCTATGTGCGGTATCGCCGGTGGCTTACGTCTTGGTTCTCATCAACTTGATGAGATGCTGGCGGCTATGCGGCACCGCGGTCCAGACGGCGAGGGCCGCTTCCAGCGGGGTGCTTTTCACGGTGGGATGACACGCTTGGCGATCTTGGACGCCGCGCACGGGCGGCAGCCATTCATCAGCGAAGACGGGCAAATCCATGCGATTTTCAACGGGGAAATTTACAACTGGCAGCAGATCCGGCGCTTGTTGGAGGCGCAAGGACATCGTTTCAAAACACGCTGCGATGGTGAGATCCTGCCCGCAGCATGGCTGGAGTGGGGGCCGAAATTTCCAGAAAAGCTCAACGGCATGTTTGCAATAGCCGTGCATGATGCACGAAACGACGTTTTGTTCCTCGCGCGTGACCGCTGTGGACAAAAGCCGCTATATTACACTCAGGGCGGAAATTTCCTCTTCGCCTCGGAAATCAAAGCGCTGGCCGCTGCGGGCCACCGACTGGAGCCAGATGCCACCCATCTCGCCACTTGGCTGTCTCTGCGCTACCTTCCCGAGCCATTTACGCTTTTTAAAGACATCGTCACTCTACCAGCCGCGCATTGGATGACGGTGGATGCCCTAGGACACGTGCAGCAGCAGCGCTACTGGACACCGGGGAAGATGGAGAAATCCGAGCTTACGACGGAGACGGAAATCCCGCTCGATTTTCTGGATCGCACCAGCCGCTCTGCCGTAGAGCTTGCACTGCAAGCGGATGTGCCCCTCGCCGCGTATCTTTCCGGTGGGGTAGACTCGGCGTTGCTAGCTCACTACGTCAAGGACTTGGGCGCAGAAGTGACGACGGTTTCCATCGGTTTCGGGGCTGCTAGCGACGAGACAGCGGCGGCAGCAGCCACGGCGAAACATCTTGGACTGCCTCATTTCCCGACTCATCTCGGACCTCGTGCCCTCAATGATCTTCCCCGAGTGATCCACCAAATGGAGCTTCCGGTGGGTGATGCCTTGATTCTCGCGTTCGACCACTTGGCGAGCCATACCGCCGCGCTCGGTTGCAAGGTCGCGCTCGGCGGCGAAGGACCGGACGAGCATTTCGCAGGCTATTCATTTCAAAGTGCGTATTTAGCAGCTAGCAAACTCGGCTCACATGGTCGCAGTCTCGCATCCACCGCCATCCGCCACCTTCCATGCGCCCTGCTAGACAAGATCGCGAACTTCCCGGCGGCTCTCGGCCCGCCAGGACGTGAAAAAATTGCACGCTATCTTCAGGAATTCGACCACCTATCGTCCTTTCACCGTGCTACGAATCTCCACACGCTCTTCGAGGCTCATGAAATCGCGAATATTCTTCACCCAGAAATCCGAACAGCGCAACAAGCGCACCCAATCATCCGCTCGATAGAGAATGATCTCTCCTTTCCAGACTTACTCGCCCTTCAGTATCGACATTGGCTGCCCGACTGGTCGCTGATCCGTCAGGATAAAAACTCCATGGCGCACTCGCTGGAATACCGCGCCCC
>JANMYL010000032.1:0-1590 GCA_031382045.1 Akkermansiaceae bacterium
CGCCGGAGAAAAGTCAGCCATCATCTACACCCTCGTCGAGAACTGCCGCCGCCTCGGCATCGACGCGAGGGAATACTTCGAAGACGTCCTCACCCGTCTCCCCGCCATGAAAGCCAGCGACGCGGCCGGTTTGACACCCGCCAACTGGCACAAGGCAAAGAAAGCTCTCAGCGGAAAAAGCACCCACGCCGCAGCTTGACATCATAGCGGTCATAGATTCCGCCAATATGACTGCTACGCAATGACCGTAGCAAACCCATACGCATGGCGCCTCGGACTACGCTTACCGTTCAAATTCGGATAGCTTGATTCGAGATAATTTGGCGAGCGCCTGTTCGATTATATATACTTAAAATTATATGATTTTTTAAATCACTAACCAAAAATATTAAATCCTATACGACATTAGTAACAATTTCTGGCAAATCTGTAGCCCACCCCGCGCACTGTTTCGATCAATGGATGATTGGGGTCTATTTCAATGCGTTTACGCAGCTTGGCGATGTGCTGGTCGAGTGTGCGGGACTCAGGGAAATAGTTAATACCCCAGCATTGATCAAGTATGGTATTGCGATCAACCACCTGTCCAGAACGCTCGTGAAGGAGCCTAAGGATGGAGGTTTCGCGCGGTGATAGATCGATGGAATTACCACCACGCTCAGCCCGGAGTTCTGTCGGCCAAACGGTGAGATCGTTCATCGAAAAACTGCTGGAACGCCCAGGAACCGAATTGGCGCGCCGCAGCACGGCACGGACTCGGGCGATGAGTTCGTGCTTGCCGAAGGGCTTGCGGACGAAGTCGTCGGCACCGAGTTGGAAGCCTACCACTACATCGATCTCCTCGCTTTTTGCGGAGAGAAAAAGGATCGGAACTGTGGGATCGATAGCGCGGATACGACGGCAAACTTCATAGCCATCGAGCTTTGGCATCATGATGTCCAGACAGAGAAGGTCCGGCCGGTGGCGATCCCACAGCGTGAGGGCCTCCTCGCCATCGGCCGCCATGAATGTGTCGAAGCCCTCAGTGGCGAGACAGAGCCGGAGGGTGTCGAGCATGACGGGATCGTCGTCGGCAATGAGGATTTTCATAGGGAGATCTGGTGGGCAGGCACTGCGGAAATGCGGAGCTCAAAGCACGCTCCGCCATCCGGCCCGCTTGAGAGAAGCGTGAGCTGACCGCCGAGACGATGTGCCAAGTCGCGGGCGATGGCGAGGCCGAGGCCAGTGCCACTGGACCCTTCGTTGACGACGGAGTGGATGCGCTCGAAGGGACGGAAAATGCGCTCTGCGGCTTCATGAGGAATGCCGGGGCCCTCGTCAGCCACGCGGATAGTCAGTTGGCCCATGGCGACACGGGTGCAGATGCCGACGACTCCTCCGGGCACATACTTCTCCACGTTGGAAAGTAGATTGCCGAGGATCTGCGCTATGGCATCAGGATCTCAAATGCAGGGTGCAGTCGCATTTTCGTCGGTGCGTTCGATTTTCAACCCGCGGCGTTCGAAGCTGGCAAGGAACGAAACGATGACAGAGGTAACGATCTCGGCTGGGATGCAGGGCACGGCGTGTATCTCCATCTTCCCTTCCTCA
>JANMYL010000117.1:0-33823 GCA_031382045.1 Akkermansiaceae bacterium
CATGACTTCACGGGAAAGTTGGACGCGGTCGGCCACGGCTTTTTCGAGTTCGTGACAGTTGGCGGAGAGTTTCTCGACGATTTCGTGAAGCGTCTCGGCGGCGGAGCGGGCAGCGGCAGCCGGGTGTTCGCGCATTTCGGCGAGGTGATTCTGGGCCTTGCGGCGGGCTTCGCCCATCTCGGCTAGGAGGATGCGACCGTCTGGCACGCGGCGAAGGCTATCGGCGAGGCCGAGCTTGGAGAGCGTCCAGATGGTCCACTTGCTTGGGTCCCACTGCCATGGCTTCACGCCGTTGCGGTAGTCGTGCTGGAACTCGTGGTGATAGTTGTGATAGCCCTCACCAAAAGTTAAAAAGGCCATGATGGCGCTGTCACGGGCGGAGTGACTGGTGGAATAGGGTTGGCGGCCGATCATGTGGCAGAATGAATTGATGAAAAACGTGCAATGCTGTGCGACGACGATGCGGGCGATGCCGGGGATGAGGAAGCCGCCGAGGGCGCCCAGCCATGGGTCGAGGCCCATGTTGAGATTCCAGAAGTAGCCGAGGACGGTCGGGATTAAGATACCGACGAAGAGCGCGATCCAGTGGACATACTTGTGCTGCCACATGACGAGCTTGTCTTTCCGTAAGTCGGCGACGTTGTCCATGGGTTGCTCGGGTTTGAGCTTAAAAATGAGCCAGCCGATGTGTGCCCAGAAGAAGCCTTTGGAGATGTCGTATGGGTCTTCGTCGTGATCGACGTGCTTGTGGTGGAGGCGGTGGTCGGAGGCCCAGTTGAGGCACGAGTTTTCAAACGCGCAGGCGCCGAAAACGAGGGTGAAGAATTTGACGGGCTTTTTCGCCTTGAACGACAAGTGAGAAAATAAGCGGTGGTAGCCTACGGTGATGCTCATCATTGTGGCGGTCACAAAGAAGAAGAACATGGCGAACTGGAACCAGTCGAGGCCGACCTTAACCAGATAAATAGGCACGCCGATGAGGGCGATGAGGGCGGTGCCGATGAGGAATGAACTGGTGATCCAGTCCACCCGATTGAATGGAATGCGGTACATGATGTGTATTTTTAAACCCCTCGGGCAGCCGGATGTTTAACCGAACGCTCGGCGCAATTGCGCGCCAATAGCCAAAGGACGAGGCTCGATAGTCGAGTTCTCCGCCGGATGCAAGCCCCCCTTTTTTCAGATTTCCGGCGGGTTGTGTCTTGACAAGCCTGAAGTGATCCCGCATCTAGCGCGCCCCGAAGAAACTGCGGAACCAACCAAACCAACCAATAATCATCGCATGCGTGGAGTGATCATGAAGAAAGGCGAGCCTGTTGACCGGGCTCTCAAGCGCCTCAAGACGAAACTGGATTCCGAGGGTATCCTCGAAGAAATGCGCCGCCGCCGGGCATTTGAGACCCCGACTGAACGCAAGCAACGCAAGCTGCGTTCCGCTTCGAAGCGTAACAAAATCCGCTGGCGTTTCTCGAACGCACCGGCGGCCGCTCCTTCCGAAGCTGCCGAGTAATATTTCTAGGTTTCGCAAACTTGGGTTGAAAACGGGTGCCACACGGCATCCGTTTTTTTTGTGCCGATTTTGATTTCCGCGTGAAAGCCGCCGCTTGATGCTTGCGGTGATGATCGAGCGTGAATTTCTTGGGTGGGAGCGGCCGTTTTTGACGGAGGCGGTCGGGTGGTTATTGGCACGCCGCGACAAGCTGCCGGGTATGTGGGTGGTGGTGCCCACGGCGCAAAGCGGGCGCCGTCTGCGCGAGGCGCTGGCCGAGGCGGCGGGTGCGTTGCTTGCGCCCCAAGTGGTGACACCGGGTTCATTTTTACAAGCGCGGGATGGCGAGGCGGCGGGTGACTGGGTCGAGCGTGTGGCGTGGGTGGAAGTGCTGGAAAATGTGACGGATTGGGAGGAATACGACGCGCTATTTCCCGCGCCGCCAGGTGAGGGCACGAACTGGGCGGGCGGATTGGCGCAGGAAATGATCCGGCTCCGGCACTCGTTGCAGGAAAACGGCCTGCTTCTAGCTACCGCCACACGGAAATTATCAGAAACGGTCGAGGCAGAGCGCTGGGAGGCGCTCGGTAGGTTGGAAAACTTGGTCGAGCGGAAGTTGCAATCTTGGGGGATGAGAAGCCGCAGCCGCGTGCTCTCGGAAGGCTTGCAAATGACTGCCGGAGTCTCCCAGATCGTGCTAGCCGGAGTGCCGGAAATGCCGCCGCTCGTCGAGCGGGCGTGGCTCGCTTGGGCGGGCACGGTGACGGTTCTCATCGGCGCACCGGAGCAGGAAGCGGAGCAATTTTCAATAATCGGTAGGCCGTTACCAAGCTGGGTGCAACGCCCGCTGCCATGGCCGGATGGCTCGGTCTTGGTGGTGGCGGATCCGAGGCAGCAGGCGGGGGAAGCGTTGCGGGCGATCGCGAAAATGAAGACTCCGTCAGATGATGTGGCGCTGGGATCGGCGGATACTGAGGTGGGCGACGAGTTGGCCCGTGCCTTCACCCGTGAGGGTTGGCCGGCATTCCACCCGGCGGCGGTCGTGGTGAGCGGGGGGCTTTCTCGCTGGTTCAAGATTTGGTGCCAATGGCTGGCAGACCCGACGCTGGCGACGTTGGCGGATCTTTTGACGCTTCCGGAAACGGGGATTTTAGTCGCTGGCAAGCGGGCGCAGAAAGCAAAGTGCTTGGCCGAGCTGCGCGACCGCTGGATGGCCGTGCGGACGGAGGATCTCCAACGCCGGATCGCCACGGAAAACTTCCGCAGCGAGTGGGAGAAGGAATCGGCGGAGGAGCTTGGCAAGGCTGCGGAATCGCTCGAAAGCTGGCGTGCGAGTTTTCTGGGCGGGGATTTCATCGGCGCGATGGGGCGCCTGCTGGGAGTGATAGGCCGCAGCGGCCCGGCGACGGAAGAGGCGTCTCAAGCGATGGCGGAGTGGCTCGCTGAGGCCGCACCACTGATCGGAAAGGTGAAGCGCGGGGCTGGATTTTGGATTGAGTTGATGGTTTCCGAGTTGCCCTCTGCGGCGCCGTTGCCGCCGGCGGGACGGGTGATCGATGTGCAAGGTTGGCTGGAACTTTTCCACGAGCCGGGCCGCCATTTGGTGCTGTGCGGGATGAACGATGGTAAGGTGCCTGCACGCAGCGGCGGCGAGCCGTGGTTGAGCGAGGCGAGCCGGGAAATGCTCGGCCTCATCAAGGATGCGGACCGCGTGGCGCGGGATGCTTATTTGTATGAAGCGATGTTGGAATCCCGCCGTGAGGGCGGGCGGGTGGAGGTGATTTGCGGGAAATCGGGTGCAGGCGGTGAGTCGTTGCTGCCGTCGCGCTTGTTGTTGGCTGGCACGCGCGACGAGCTACCGGAGCGGGTGAAGCTGCTTTTTAAGGAGGTCGAGCCGCCGGAAGCTGGTCTGCGTTGGCACGCGGATTGGCAATGGACGCCTCGCGTCGCTGCTCCGCCGTCGCGGCTCAATGTCACTTCGCTCGGCGACTACCTGACTTGTCCGTTCCGCTACTATCTGAAGCACGCGGTGAGGATGCGGGGCTCAGAAACAGGGCGAAGCGAGTGGAATGCTCGCGACTTCGGTAACGTGGCGCACGAGGTCTTGGAACGCTGGGGACGCGATACGGAAGCGCGGGAATTTGAGAAAAGTGACCCGCTCCACGGGTGGCTTTCCGCTGAGCTTGACCGTGTGGTCGCAGAGTGGTTCGGCAAGCGCGTGCCGCTGGCCGTGCGCATCCAGACCGAGGCACTGCGCAAGCGTCTTCTCTGGCTCTCCCGAGTCCAGGCGGGCATCCGTGCGGACGGCTGGCAGGTCATCGATGTGGAGCAGAAGGTCGAGCTGCCAGTGGGCGAGGCGACGATCATCGCCAAGATCGACCGAATCGACCGTCACCGAGAGAGCGGGAAGTTGCGGGTGCTTGATTATAAGACCGGAAAAATGGATAACGTGGATAAAGCGCACCGGAGAAAACTTCATGCGAACAGCGCGATTCCGCGTCACGTGAGCCTAGAATGCCCGGCGGTGTATGCTGGCGAGGACAAGGGGAAATCCGCGAATTTTCTCTGGCACAACTTGCAGCTCCCGCTCTACGCGGCGGCGCTGGTGGCGCGCGGGGAGCCGCTGCCCGAACCCTGTTATTTCATGCTGCGCTCCACCGAGGCAAACGTCGCGATCCATGAGTGGACAGATTTTGAAACCGTGGACTTGGAAGCTGCACAAGCCTGCGCCGCTTGGGTCGCGGGCCAAATCTCCGCAGGCGTCTTCTGGCCACCGGCGGAGAAGGTCACTTACGACGACTACGAAATCCTCGCTGCAGGACGCGCGTTTGAAGAGATGTTCCCGGCTCGCCCAATGGCTTTGGTTGACTGAGCCGCCCGGCAGGCGGACCCCACCATTCTGGTTGCTGTGGCGTGAAGTTCATCCCGGCGAGTTGGACCTCTTATCCCGGCCTGCTCATGTATCAGCAGCTCGCGGACATATTTACGAATTGCCAGTTTTCTTTATATTTCGACTTCCCAAATTGCAGATTCACCAATTCCAGAAGATTGAATTTGCATATTCGGCTAAAAATGCAATTTAAGCCATTTGAATTTGCATATTCCATAATGAAAAGAGGACTCACAGGACATTTTCTCACCATCTCCACCTTGGGCGAGAATTGTCGCGCCTTTGTTCCGGCCCCCTTGCCACCGGCTCCCGCCATAGTCATGGACGAAAACCTACAGGCACTCGCCCTCCAAGCTTCGCTGGCACTTGGCAGGCTCGATGGCATTTCCTCTCTTCTCCCAGAGCCTCAGCATCTCCTCTATTCTTACATTCGCAAAGAAGCCGTGCTCTCATCACAGATCGAGGGCACTCAATCCTCCCTTTCCGACCTCCTTCTTTACGAGGCGGAAGGCAGCCCCGGTGTGCCCATGAATGATGTCCGCGAGGTGTCCAACTGCGCCGCCGCTTTGGAGCGTGGTATCCAGCTCCTCCACGAAGGCTTACCACTCTCGCTCCGTTTGATTCAAGAAGTGCATGCCATCCTCCTCAGCGATGGCCGTGGCGCGGACAAGCAGCCGGGTGAATTCCGACGCAGCCAAAACTGGATCGGCGGCACTCGCCTCGGCAACGCCCGCCACGTGCCGCCACCGCCAGATGCGCTCATCGAGTGCATGGGTGACCTTGAGAAATTTCTCCACGGCCAGCCCGTGAACGTCCCTGTGCTGATTCGCGCCGCTCTTGCTCATGTCCAGTTTGAGACGATTCACCCCTTCCTCGACGGCAACGGCCGCATCGGGCGCTTGCTCATTACGTTGATTTTCCAGGCGGAAGGCATTCTCCAGCAACCATTGCTCTATCTCTCGCTCTATTTCAAACAACACCGCAGCCGTTACTATGAGCTGCTCCAATCCGTGCGCACGGAAGGCGATTGGGAGGAATGGATTACCTTTTTTCTTGAAGGCGTCATTTCCGTAGCCACACAGGCCGCCACTACCGCGCATCAATTGCTCGCCCTATTTCAGGAACACCAGTTACAGATCCGCAGTCTTGGTCGCCTCACCACCTCCGGCTTGCGCCTTATGGAGCACTTACAGCGCCATCTGGTCACCACCGCATCCGCTGCCGCTGCCGAGACGGGCATGTCTTTCCATACCGCCCAGAAATTGTGCGTCGCTCTTCAGTCTCTAGGTATCGTCACCGAGGGCAGTGGCAAAAAATACGGACGATTCTACACCTACTCCGCCTGTCTCGAACTCCTCAATCAGGAAACCCAATCCCCCTTCTGAATGAGCCCGCCAAAGAATGACCATTTATCAAACTGAGCGAAATGTAGTGCCAGAGCTGACCTTAAAATGATGTAAATCATTCAGCATCAAACTATTAATATCTTGATTATTAAAGATGGGCCAAGTAGAGCTTCCACACCCCACTGGATAGCGGCTTCATTATGACATGAAACTTCTTGAGCGCATTACTATCGAGCCTGACAAATGTGGCGGGAGGCCTTGCGTCCGCGGCTATCGGATGCGAGTTGCCGATATACTGGAATTGCTCGCCGCCGGTGCTTCACACCAGGAGATTTTGGAAGATTACCCGTTCTTGGAAGCTGAAGATATCATCGCCGTCATCACCTATGCCGCCCGGCAGGCGGACCACACCATTCTGGTTGCTGTGGCGTGAAGTTCATCGTGGACAATCAGCTTCCTTGGTCACTGGCACGATGGCTGTCTGGGAAGGGGCATGATGCGGTTCACGTCCTGGACCGGGACCAGGGGGCAGGTGGCAGATCACGCCTTGTGGGAGAACGCCATTGCGGAAGAACGGATCATGGTTAGCAAGGATTAGGACTTTTTTCTTTTTGCGATGCGCCCGGATGACCGTGGCAGACTGCTGTGGTTACGGGTGGGAAATTGCCGGAGAAACACACTGTTTGCCACGCTGGAAAACGTGTGGCCCGCAGTTGAGGAAGCATTTAAGAGCGGACAGCGAGTGGTGGAAGTCCGCTAATCCCAAACTCTCCTCTCGATCTCACTTTCAAAACAGCGGCGAGTCGGGAAAGAACAAGCGCTGCACCGCCCAGGTGATTCCGGCGAGGGCGACGAAGACTGAGCCGATGGTCTGAACGTGCCGCGTCCATTTCTTCAGCGGCCAGAGCACGAGGAAGGCGGCACACAGCACGGTGATCTGGGCGAGCTCAACGCCAACATTGAATCCTAACAAGGGGCCCGCGAGCTTGTCGCGGGGAATGTCGCCAAGTTTCTCGGAGAGCACGCTGGCGAAGCCAAGGCCATGTAGGAGGCCGAAACAAAAAACTAGAATTAGCCGCTGTCTGCCGAGCTTGCGAGTGATGAGATTTTCAATCCCCACCCAGGCGATGCTGACGGCGATGAGGATTTCCACTGGTTTTCCGGGGACATGGACGACGCCGAAAACCGCCAGGGCCAGCGTGATCGAGTGCGCGAGGGTGAACAAAAGCGATTGGCCCAGCAGCGGCTTCCACTTAGGTAGTAGAAGGAAAAGTCCGAGAATGAAGAGCAGGTGGTCTAGCCCAAGCGGCAAGACATGATGAAATCCCGACTGCACCCAGCCGCCGGTGAGCGGCTTCTCAACGAGTGTTGGTTTCCCGGAGCCCGTCTGATTTACGAGCATGAGATTTCCACCGGGCAAGGTGCTCACGGGAGGTTCGCCGCTCTCTTCGTCGAGGATGATCAACTCTGTTTCCTGCTCACCTGCCCAATGCACCCGCAATTCGCCAGCTCCGGGCAGTGCATCGAGGACCAGCCTGACAGAAATCAGGGCGATATCCCCAGCTTCCGGTGGCAGACTGAACGGCTGCTTTTCAAAGTCCGGAAACTCGACTCGCCACGCCAAATCCTTGCTCGCGAAGGTGAAGTGCAGGAGCTTCCGCAGGGTGTTTTCTGTCTCTCGACGGATGCGTGCGAACTCCTTCGGTGAGGACTTGAGTGCTGAGGCCCGGCTCATTGGCAACCCACCGGCTACGTTGTGTGTTTCGGGCAACATGTACGCGACGTCCATCTCGCCGAGCAGCCGCCACTGGGCGTCGAACTTTTGAAACTCTAGCTCCACCGTGGCCACTTGGTGCGCGTGGATTTGGGGTAGAAAACTGAGGAATAACGACAGAAAGGCGAATAATCGGGCGAATTTCATACGGTAGGAAACTTGCCGCTACATTTACTGGGAAGTCCGGATTTTGGCCACCAAGAAGCGCGAATGCTTGATTTTAGGCGGATTTCTGAGCCAAAAATTCCGAAAACTCGCCGCTTTACAACCTCGGATGTGCCACCCATATTCCGCCGCCCATGACCCTTGCCGCAATCGACTGGCTTTCAATTAGCATCAACCTCCTGCTGGTGATCTTCGTGATCATCTGCTTCTTGATGACTCTCATCATTCTGATGCAACGCCCGAAACAGGAAGGCCTAGGCGCGGCATTCGGCGGCGGTGTGACCGACCAAGTCTTCGGTGCGCGCACCACCAATGTTTTGCAACGTGGCACCGTTTATCTGGGTTCATTGTTTTTTATCCTGAGCCTGGCGCTCGCCGTTTTGATCGGCCAAAAAAACAAAACCATCAGCACTGTGACGAAGGCGGACATCGCAGCCAAAGTGGAAAATGCGCCAGCGGTGAAGCCCGTCGAAGCACTTGCTCCGAAATCGCTCAGCGAAGAACTTCCTGCGGTTACGCCAGCTCCTGCTGAGACCCCGGCACCAGTGGAAATCACTCCGGCTCCTGAGCCGACTCCTGCTCCGGCTGAGACTCCGACGCCAGCTTCGCCAGAAGCTCCGGCAGACAAATAAGTCGATGCCTAACGCTCTTCCGGCGTGAAGGAGACTGATCCGCAAATCCCTGACGTTCCAGTCTGGGCGCGACAAGACGCATTTCCAAAAGCTCCTGCCGGATGGGGCTGGATGGACGCAAAGGGGAATTCCTACTCTTGCGAAACTTTCGAATCGCTCGCAGCCGCGATCCGCGACGATCGAGATGCGAGCGTGACACTCGTCTGGGCACCCGGTCATGGGCAGATGATCCTGCCGGAAGAACTTGGAGGCATGGGCGATGCCTTGCGAACTGCGCGTGAGCGCTGGTCCCGTGATGACTTGGACGACACGACGCATAGGCTACGCCGATTCGGCATGATCCTGCTGGGATTGAGCGCGTACGTTTTTTACGGCGGTATTTCTGTCGTGGGGAATCTTGCGGCGCAATCCGGTACGACCATCAATTTCCCTGAGCGTTTCAAATTCGCCGCGCGGGGGGTGCTGGGTTCGACCTCGTGTGGGCTTGCCTTGTTGATTTTTCTGATTCTAGCCTTCATTCCCTGGTACCAGGCGCGGAAGCGGCGGAAGGAGCTTGCCAGCTGGACTGAAGCTGGCATTGCCGAAATCATTCCAACGCTGCGCTTCGAGACATGGCTGGAACGACAGAAAGCTCCGTTGACGAGAGTCTTCATGGGCTTAATCGCGCTGGTGGCTCTCGTGCAAATTTTTGCTGGCGTAAGATCCACTGGCTGGGGCTCCTTGATCCATGCTTGGGAAGGTGTCGGTGCCGCTGGACTGGTGAAGGAGCGCTATCTGCACGGCGAGTGGTGGCGGTTGTTAACCGCACCCTTTCTCCATGGAAATGGGGTGCATTTCCTGATGAATGCGGCGGCGTTCGCGTATCTGGGAAAACGCGTCGAAGTCTTCGCACGTTGGCCACATTTACCTTTGGTTTTCCTATTCGCAGCTTGCGTCGGTGGCGAGGCGTCTGCGCGATTTGTCACCGCGTCATCAGTTGGCGCCTCCGGTGGTTTGATGGGTTGGCTCGGTTTTTTGCTCGTCTTCGAGACGCTCCACGCGCGTCTTGTTCCACGCCCTGCCAGACGCCGTTTGGCGGCGGGCGTGCTTGTCACCGCCCTGATTGGTTTGGTCGGCTACCGATTCATCGACAACGCGGCTCACGCCGGTGGACTGATCGCAGGCATGCTCTACGCGGCTATAGTTTTCCCCAGCTCCTCATCGCCGGTCCGACCGCGCTCTACCATCACCGATCGCGTGGCGGGAGCAGCAGCGTTTGCTGTCCTAACTACCGCAGCGTTGTTCGCTGTCTGGCAGATTTCTGCAGTCTAAATGCGCTCTTTTTTCCCGCTGGCGATGGACCGGTAAATCGCTTCGATCACCCGCAAATCGCGCAAGCCCTCCGCGCCTGAGGGCTCAAACGGCTTGCCTTGAAGAATTGCCTGCGAGAAGGCGTCGATCTCTGCGGCGAAGTGGTCGGTCTGCGGGAATGAAAGTGGAATTTGCGGGTTGGATGTCCAACCCGTTAGGCCTTTATAGCTATAGCAAGTTTTCATCCCGAAGCTACCTTTCGTGCCGTAGGCGGTGAGATCCTCGCGGCCGTTGAAGTTATATGTCGTTAGGCAGTTTGCCGTGAGCCCGGAGGGAAATTTCATGGTCCAGGCGATGGTTTCATCCACCTCGGCGAACTTGACCGGATCGGTCTTGGTTTCAAGCGCTAGCACCTCCAGTGGGTCCTCGCCCGCAAGATATCGGCAAGCTTGGAGTGCGTAAATGCCCACGTCCATCAGCGCACCACCGCCTGCTAGATTCTTGCGCAGACGCCATTGTTTAGGGTCGCCGATGGCAAAGCCAAAGCCAGCGTCCACGTGTTGGAGCGGGCCGAAAACCTGCTCGCGGGCGAAGCGGATCGCTTCGCAATGATGTGGTTCGAACTGGCAGCGGTAGCCGATCCCGAGCAGGCGGTTCGCGGCCTCGCAGGCGGCGATCATTTCTTGGCAGTCCTTGGCGTTGTTTGCCATCGGTTTCTCACAGAAGACGTGCTTGCCCGCTTTGGCAGCGCGCAGAGTGAACTCGTGGTGCATGCTGTTGGGCAGGACGATGTAAACCACATCGATCGCTGGGTCGTTGATGATCTTATCAAAGTTCTCGTATGAATAAATCTTGTCCTCAGTTAGGCCGTATTGTCCGCGCCATTTCACGCCCTTTTCAGGGGTGCCGGTCACTACGGCGGCGAGCTTGGCGTACTGAGTCTTCAACAAGGCCGGGCCGATCTGGTGGGTGCTGAGCGAGCCAAGCCCGACGAGCGCCCAGCCAAGTTTTTTCTCGGGCGGTAGCGTATCTTGCGCGCGGGCGGCGAGTGTGGCGAGCGATGCTCCAATGGCAGTTTTCAAAAACGGGCGACGTTCGATTTTCATGATTCTGAGGACTCATTCCAGTCCTTTGAGGATCTGTCGGCGGACTTCGACAATGTCGAGCTCGCCGTTGTGCCTCCAGAGGATTTTGCCGCCGGGCGCGACGAGCACGGTGTGCGGTAGGGCACCGGTCCATTCGGGATCGATTGCTTGGGCCATGGCGTCCGGATTCCCGCCGGTCCAGTGATAGTTGTTGGAGGTGAGGCCCTGCTCGGCGAGGGATTTTGCGGTCGATTCGGGAGCTGCAGCGTGGCGGGATTCTAGGAATTTGACGACTGCGGGCCACAGTGCAACCGGATCAACACTGATGGAAATGAACTCGTGCGGACGATTTTGAAAACGCCGACCGGTATCGACCAAGTCAGGAAATTCTTTCACGCATGGTCCGCAACTGGTGGACCAGAAATTGATGAGACGCAGATTTTGCGAGTTATTCGCGCGGAGCTTCTTGGAAATTTCCTCGTTCAGATCCGCTACTGTAACAGGCATTTTTTCCCAAGTCGCCTGGTCCGCCGCGACGCGTCCGGCTTTGAAAAGCCACTTCGTGGAGCAGCCAAACGAGCGGGTGACGGGTTCTTTTACCTCGGTTCCGGCGAGCACAGCGTCGAGAGCGTCTCGCAGATAGCTTTTTGGCACTGGGCCAGAATTTCGCCCGCCGTCGTCCATCCGGCCGGTGTAGCGCAGTTTGCGCTGGGCGTCGAAAACAAACAGGTGCGGCGTGGATTGCGCGCCACAGGCGGTGGTGAACTCTTGCTTCGCGCCATCATAAAGATAGGGAAACGTCCAGCCGAAGTCCTTGGCGAAGGGCGCCATTTCCTGCTGTGAGTCGCCGAAGGGTGAGTAGCCGAGCTCGTCTGGCGTGAGGCTGGCCGGATTATTTCCATTCACCGCCACCAGTGCGACGCCCTTGCTTTTATAATCTTGATAGACTTGCTCCATCCTCGAGCCAGCCGCCACCGAGTCTGGACAATGGTTGCAGGTGAAGATCACACACAGCGCCTTGGCATCCTTAAAATCCGCCGCTGCGTAAATTTTCCCGTCCGTGCCCGGCAGCGAAAATGCGGGCAGATCCGCGCCGATCGCTAACACCTTCGGCACGTCCTGCGCCAGTGCTGGCATCACCAGCGCCGCCATCAAGCTCAGCAGTGTGTTCAGTTTCATCATGTGGCCGAATACCGTTCCTAAGTTCCGTTTCCTGCAAGAAATTTCCACGTATTTCTACTCGCGCATCATGCATGCCACGGCGCTCGGCGGGGCTGGCTGCACATTTTATTGGCCTCGTCGTCGCCAATGAATTTCTCGGTGGCGGGATCAAATCGGACTTTGCGGCCGAGCTGCCAACCGATGGCCGCGGCGTGGCACGCGATGTGGCCATTGCGCGTGACCACCTCGTTTGCCGCAGGAGCGCCGCGGGATTTGACGCAGTCGAGGAAATCTCTGACGTGCCTTGTGGGATCAGTTCCTGAAATTTCTCCAGTCGGCATGCCAACCAACAACGACGGGTTGCTCGCGGCGATTTTGCCGAAATCGGCGGTCTCGACCCAGCCGTCTTCGCCCTCGAAACGCACTGGGCAGGTGCCCGGCACAACCCAGTCGCCCTCGCCGTTGAATCCGGCAAGGCGCATCACGAGCTTCACTCCGCTGGCGTAGCGGCCCTCGATGAGGGTGTCGCCTTTGCTCTCGAACTCGACTGGGGTGGTGCCATCCGCGCCCGCCGCCCATTGGCAAAGGTCGAGGGTGTGCGCGCCCCACTCGGGCAAGCCCGCGCCGCCGTGAAAGGCGTAGTGGCCACGCCAGCGTCCTTCGACGTATTTTTTGTTATACGGCCGCATTGGGGCGGGCCCCAGCCAGCGGTTCCAATCGATGAGCGCCGGGTCCGGTTCGGGTTCGGCAGCTAACGGCGCGAGGTCCGGCATCAGCTTCAGGATGGAGGCATGGACGGTGTGGATTTTTCCTAGTCGCCCGCTGCGGGCAAGCTCGGCGGCGAAGCGGAAATTGGCCACATTTCGTCGCTGGGTGCCGGCTTGGAACACCCGCCCGTGAAGCTTCACGGCGTCCGCCAGTTCCTGGGTTTCGTGGATCGTCATGCTGCATGGTTTTTCGGCATATACGTCCTTGCCGGCCTTCGACGCAAGGATGGTTCCGAGCGCGTGCCAATGATCGCCGGTGGTGATTTGGACCGCATCAATGTCATCGCGGCCGAGGATTTCCATCATGTCGTTGCATTTGTAGCAGTCCTCGTTGCCGTATTGTTTGTTGGCCATCCGTCGGACGGTTTCGCGCCGCGATTCCTGGACGTCGGCGATGGCGACGAACTGGACGTCCGGCTGGGCGAGGAAGCAGGCAAGCACTTGCCGCCCTCGCGGGCCGATGCCGATGCCGCCCATGACGATGCGGTTGCTCGGCGCGACGGCACCGTTTTTGCCGAGGGCAGAGCCCGGAATGATTGTGGGCATGCCGATGGCGAGGGCGGCAGTTCCGAGGAATTTCCGGCGAGTGAGATTCGTGCTCATAGATTTTTGACTACGAAAGTGACTTCTCTGGACTTTCAATCGGGTTTTGAGCCTCAGAAGCAACCACTCGATGGAGCTTCTGTCGCCGGCTTCTGGCGTGCGACTATCAAACGAATCTTATTTCCACTTCCCCTAACTCGGCGGTCGCGCTAGAAGACACTGAGTGGAAGCCAGCATCCAACAACGACTTGATGACTTTATCCGGCGCAAAGGCCTGCGCCGGACCAGCCAGCGTGACACGATCGCGAAGGCAGCGTTCTCCAAGGACGAGCATTTCACTGCAGACGAGCTTTTCGACCGAGTCCGGAAACTCGACGCCGAAACTTCCCGAGCCACCGTTTACCGGACGCTCGGCTTGTTGGTGGAAGCGGATTTACTCCGCGAAATCGATCTTGGAGAGAACCAGACCACTTACGATCCGAACTTCCTCGATAAGCCCTCGCACAACCACCTGCTCTGCATCGACTGCGGGCGCGTGTTGGAATTCGAGGATACGCACCTCGACATGCTCAACGACTGCATCACTCGCAGGCTCGGTTACAAGCCCATCCGGCAGACGATCAAAATCGAGGCAAACTGCGAACAACTCCGCCTCAAAGGCCGCTGCCCAAATCTCATCGCGACGCGCCTCAGCGGCAAGCGGCTCCGCAAAAAACGCTAGCTTTTTTTAGACCCGCACCCTCGGCCAATCCAATTTCTCGAAAAACCTTGAACAATTCGGCGACCCCAGTTCGTAAAAGTTAATTGTCATGCTACATCGGACCCGTCGCAGCTTCATTAAATCCGCCGCTACCTTGGCCGGCACGGTGTTCGCCCCAAATCTTCTTCTTGGCCGTGAGAAAGCCCTAAAACAACTCAACGTCGCCGCCATCGGCTGCGGCGGCAAAGGTGCGAGCGATATTTCCGAAATCTCTGCTGGCAACCGCATTGCTTTCCTCTGCGATGTCGATGAAAACAAAGCTAAGGGCATGCGCGAGCGTTTTCCGGAGGCTTGTTATTTCTCAGACTACCGAGAAATGTTCGCCGCCGTAGCGGACCAGATCGACGTGGTCACCGTTTCCACGCCCGACCACATGCATTTCCCGATTGCGCTTGAAGCGATCAAGCGCGGCAAGCCGGTGATGGTGCAAAAGCCGATGTGCAATAATCTTTGGGAAACCCGCGCGCTGGCGAACTACGCTAAGCAAAAAAATGTGCTCACCGTCATGGGCAATCAAGGTGCCACCATGGAAGGCACCCGCGTCCTGCGCGAGTGGATCGAGTCCGGGCTCATCGGCGAGGTGAAGGAAGTTTACTACTGGACGAACCGCCCGATTTGGCCGCAGGGCACGGGACTCAAATTTCCCGCCACGCCCGTGCCAGTGACTCTCAATTGGGACGTCTGGCAAGGCACTTGCGCCACGGATCGTCCATATCACCCGGACATACACCCTTTCAAATGGCGCGGTTTCTGGGATTATGGCTGCGGTGCGCTGGGCGATATCGGCTGCCACAGCATGAATTCAGCCTTTTGGGTGCTCGGTCTTCAAGGCGACTTTGTGGTGCAGTCCGACCATGTTTCCGAGTTTGATGAAAACATGGCACCTAAGCGTGCTACTATCGTTTATGACTTTCCTGCTAAGGGCAATCGCGCCGCCGTCAAAATCATCTGGCAAGACGGCATTAATAACCCGAACACGGATAAAAACTTCATTCGTCCACCTGGCATTCCTGCCGATATCAAGCTCAACGAAGGTTTCGGCCAAGTCTTCGTCGGCACTGAGGGCAGCATTTTCGTCAATGATGCCTATTGCGGCACCGCTCCCGTGGTTTTCCCTGAAGCGCTGCGCGAAAAGACCCGCTCAATCGCGAAAGTTTACCCCCGGGTCAAAGGCGGCCCCACCCAAGAACTCTGCAACGCTATCCGTGGCGAGGGGCCCAAGCCAATCTCCAACTTCGTGGATCACGCCGGCCCGCTCACCGAAATGGTGCTCGCCGGAAATCTCTCCGTCCGCCTTGGTAAAAAAATCGATTGGAATTCCAAAACGATGGAAGCTCGAGGTTTACCCGAAGTTAAAGCGATGCTAAAGCGGAAATACCGCGCCGGCTGGGAACCAAAATTCTCCTGATTTATTAATCGACTTAAAAACCAATCACGATGAACGCCACCAGCAACTGGATCCCACGCCGCAAGTTTCTCACGACCACGGCAGCGGCCCTCGGCCTCGCCCCCATGGCGTATCTCCGCGCACAGCCGGGCTCGGCGAATGACGAGATTCTCATGGGCTGCGTCGGACTTGGCGGACAGGGGAGCGGCAACATGGGTAATTTTCTCAATATCGCAGGTGTTCGCGTCGTCGCCGTTTGTGATGTGGACTCCATCCAAGCCGCCAAAGCCAAGGCTAAGGTGGATGAATTTTATAAAAATACCGACTGCAAGATCTACGCCCATCACGCCGACCTCCTTCAGCACCCCGGCCTCGATGTGGTAAGCCTTGCCACTCCAGACCATTGGCACGCCCGCATCGGCATTGATTGCGCCAACGCCGGCAAAGATGTCTATGGCGAAAAACCCTTCACCTGGGGCCTCGCAGAAGGCCGCATGCTGGTGGATGCCATGGCCAAAAATAAACGCGTTTGGCAGACTGGCTCATGGCAACGCTCTGGCGGTGAATTCCGCCGCTTCAAGGCGCTCATCGAAAACGACACCCTTGGCAAAATCACCCGCTTCGAATGCGGAACGCCCTCCGGCATGAGCATCCATCAGTATGTTCCTGTGGACCAAGTCGCCGCCATGATCGGGCATCCGCCTGCCCATCTCGACTGGAAAACCTACAGCGCCCCTGTTGGAGAATTCGCCTACCACCCAATGATTCACCCATGGAACTGGCGTTGGCACAACAGCTTCGGCGGCGGCCAGCTTCTCGACTGGGTCGGTCACCACGTGGACATCGCGCTTTGGACCCTCGGCCTCGACGGCACCGGCCCAGTCAAAATGGAAGGCAGCGGCGAAAAAGGCGACCACGAGTTTCTAAACACCTACACCGAATACTCCTACAAAGGAACCTTTGCAGATGGCCGCGTCCTCGAAGTCCGCAGCGACTTTGCAGGCACCAAGTTCACCGGCGAAAAAGGCTGGATTCATGTGGACCGCGGCGAGCTCCTCGCCTCGGACCGTGAAATGCTCCGCAACCTCCCAGCCGACTTCAACACCAAGCCGCCCAGCCACTACCAAGATTTCATCGACTGCGTCCGTTCGCGCAAGCTCACCGTCGCCCCTGCCGAAGCTGCCCACCGCGCCGCCTCCTTCGGCCAACTCGCCATCGTCGCCATGGATACGAAACAAACACTCAACTGGGACCCGAAGACCGAAAAAGTCCTCGACAATCCTGAACAAGCCAAGCACCCCCGCCTCGGAGCTCGCCTCTAAGTTTGGTTCTCGCTCCGCTCCCAAGAATCCTCTTCCCAACACCATCAGAAATCACCATGTCCAAAGAATGCTGCTCCGAAACTGCCAAGGAATCGACCGCCGGATCATCCGGGGAATCCTGCTGCCAAAATAACACACTCGCTCTCGTTTACGGCTCGATGCTCCTCCGCCTCTGGCTGGGTGCGCGCGCAATCCAAACCGGGGTTGAAAAATTTGCCGGCACCAAGGCTGCCGACCAAGTCGTCAAAATCGATGGTAAGCCTAACGAATATGGCCTCTCTGCTGGCGGCTCGATCAAGCAATACGCGCTTGAAAACTACCACGGTGTGCCAGCTGCACTGATGAAGAAGTTCGAAGCCGAGCCATTGATGATGAAATTCGCCCTGCCGCTCTACGATAAGATCCTCGGCCCTGCGCTCATCATCCTTGGCCTCAGCATCCTGCTAGGCCTCGCTTACCGCAGCTCACTTTTTGTGCTCGGCCTACTTTACATCAGCCTCACTTGGGGCCTTATTCTGATCAAGCAGGACGACGGAGTCTCGTGGCTCGGCATTCACATGATCCTCGTCGTCATGGCCCTCGCGCTGGCTGGCCATAACCGCTTCAGCATCCTCAAAAAATGGTAAACCTATGAATCTACCTCCACCTTCTTCCATCAGTCGCCGGGACTTCCTTTCGAAGACCATGGCCACCGCAGGCGCGGGTCTCATCCTCGGTGCGCCTTCCATCCTACGCGCCGCCAATGCTGACGGCTCGGACAAAATCCATGTCGCCCTCGTCGGCATGGGCAAGCAGGGCCGCGTCCTCTTCGAGGCCATGTCCAACATCCCCGGCATCCATTTTCAAGCCGTCTGCGACATCTGGAAATACAATCTTGATGGCGGAGTTTCCAAGGTCCGCGCCCTTCAAGGCCACACGCCCAAGGGCTACTCGGACATTGATGAAATGCTCGCCACCGAGAAAGGACTCGACGCAGTGATCGTCGCCACTCCGGATTTCTGGCACTCACCGCATACCGTCAAGTGCCTCGAAGCCGGCCTCCACGTTTATTGCGAGAAAATGATGTCCAACACCATCGAAGGTGCTCGCGCCATGGTCCGCGCCATGGAGAAATCTGGTAAACTCTGCCAGATCGGCCACCAACGCCGCAGCAATCCACGCTACCGCTATACCCTCGATCAACTCATTAACGGCCACAAAATTTGTGGCCAGATCATCAACATCAACAGCCAGTGGAACCGCGCCGTGAAGTCCTCACAAGACATCGGCTTCAATCCCAAGCTCACGATCAAGCAAGATGTTCTCACCAAATATGGCTACAAGGACATGCAGCAATTCATGAACTGGCGCACCTTCCGCGACCTCTCCGGCGGCCCCATATCTGACCTCGGTGCCCACCAGATCGACATCTTCGGCTGGTTCCTAGGCACCGCACCCAAGTCGGTTTACGCAACGGGTGGCAATAGCTACTTCAAGAACCGCGAACACTTCGATAACGTGATGTGCATCTTCGAATACGACACCCCGCAAGGCCAAGTGCGCGCATTCTACCAAGTCCTAACCACCACCAGCTCCGGGGGCGGATTCTGGGAAAGTTTCATGGGCACCGATGCCACCATCAAAATGTCTGAAATCTCCTCCACCTCCGCTATTTACCGCGAAGACAGTGCGCCACCGTGGGATGATCTCGTCAACCGCGGTATCCTTAAAAAATCGCCCGCGGCGCCCAAGCCCCCGCCGTCGGCCGATGCAGTGGCCTCCTATGAATCTGCTGCAGCAGAGGTTTTCGAGCTTCCTGGGGGCTTCAGTAAGCCCGCTCACCAGCCGCATCTTGAGAACTTCTTCGCCACCCTCCGCGGTAAAGCCAAACTCAACTGCGATGCCCGCCACGCATTCGAGAGCGAAGCGCCCATCTACTGGGTAAACCCTTCCGCTCTTAGTAAACAACCTATCATATTCACACCCGAACAACTCTCCGTATGAAACATAAACTGATACTTCCAGCCTTGCTCACCGTTTCCGCCCTCGCCTTCACCAGTTGCGGCAAAAAATCCGAATCCGCGCCAGGCTCAGTGGAAAACGCTGCGCCCGCGACTCCTTCCGGTGGCACCGTCGGCGGAGTGCCCCTTGTCACCGAGTTTCCACCCGAGCTCATCGAAGGCACTCCCAAGCCGATGAACGTCCCCAACCTCGTGCAAGCTCCCGGGAAAGCACCCGAGTTCCTCGTCCCCGAAGGCACCACCCTTCTCTCCAAGGGCAAAAAAGTCACGAGCAGTGACGATGCCCCCATCATTGGGGATCTCACCCTCGTCACCGACGGCGACAAAGAAGCCGGCGAAGGCTACTTCGTCGAGCTTCTCGACGGCACCCAGTGGGTCCAGATCGATCTCGAAAAAAGCGCAGCCCTGTCCGCCATCTGGCTCTGGCACTTCCACTCCCAGAAGCGCGCTTACAGCGACGTGATCATCCAAGTCTCCGACGACGCAGAGTTCAAAACTGGTGTCACCACGATCTATAACAACGACTACGACGACTCCTCCAAGCTTGGCAAAGGCACAGACAGCCCATACGTCGAGTCCCGCTTCGGCCTCCTAGCCGATGCCAAGGGCGCCAAAGGCCGCTACGTCCGTCTTCACAGTAAGGGCAACACCTCCAACGACATGAACCACTACATCGAAGTGGAAGTCTTTGGTAAAGCCCTCTGATTTTCGAACCCGTGGATCATGGAAGATCCCGGTCATAAAAATCCTCAATTGCGTTTCATCGCAATTGGGGATTTGCATTGAAACCCTGCTATTGCTTGCTATTGTCATCCTGTTTAAAATATCAAAATATCCAAAATACCCATGAATCCGCCGCCAAAAAAGAACATCGCCCTTTACGGGGCTGCCAGCCTGCTCGCAGCGGCATGCCTTTCTGCCATTTACCTAAACTCAGGTGCTCCGGCACCTGTCGCCGGGATTTCTCTGCCTGCCGCCAAATCTAGCTCAGCCCCGGCAGTAAGCGCGGCAACTGCGGCAGAACGGGCCGAGGACGCAGCGCTCGCATCGCAAGGACTCTTGTGGGAACGCGGCCCTGCCGGACAAAAGGAGCTCCGTGCCTCCATCCCAGTGCAAGAAGCACCCCTGCGCGCCGTCACTGGCCAAGCCGTGGGAACTCGCGTGAAAATTGATTTGTCTGATCGTTTCGCTGCCCTTGCCGGAGAAGTCACCGCCTCTTCCACCCAAGAAGACGGCACAGTGATCACCCAAGTCAGCATCGACGGGGAGCCGCAAGGCACGTTGACCGTCCAAGAAAACAAGGAGCTCGGATTTTTCCTGGGCCAGCTTTATTTTGACGCTCATCCTGTTGCATACGAATTCCGTCCCTCCGGCACCGGTTTGATGGCCAGTCGTCACGCGATTAGTGATTTGCTTTGCTCGATGCTCAGTCAAAAACAAGACAACATCGAAGCGATGGGCTTGCCCAAGTTCGACAAGACCAAAGCCAGCCTTGACACCGCGCAAGTGACCAAGGTGAAAAATCAGCCTACACAACAAGCCAAATTCGGCAGCATTGTGGCTCAAGGTCTTTCAGTCTTGGACGCCTCGGTAAGCGAGGGGAATTCAGGAATCAAGAATCTATCCGTCACCGTCAAGCTCTCAAAGGCTGACCGCACGAAAATCGTCTCCGTGAATTATGTAACCCAAGACGGCAGCGCCACCGCAGGCAGCGATTACACCGCCACAAGCGGAACCGTCACCTTCGCGCCAGGCTCCGTCACTCGCACGATTTACGTGCCTATCATCGGCGATACCACGCTTGAGCCTAACGAAGACTTCCTCATTCTACTTTCCAAGCCCATGAATGCAGTGATCTCAGGTGCCAGCGCCACATGCACGATCAGCAATGACGAATTCACACCTGGCAACGTGCCGATTCTTAATAGCCTGCCTGGCGCAGTGGCCGTCGCTTACCTCGACATGGATGGCCAAATAGTCACTGGCACCCCGTGGCGGGACGGCGGCACCATCACCGCAGGTTCTATTTCTGCGACTTACACTCAAGCCCAGATGACAGAAATCTGGAAGCGCACTACGGAAGATTTCGCGCCATTTCAGATCAATGTCACCACCGACCAAGCCGTCTATCTCGCTGCTCCCTCAAACCGCCGCATCCGCTGCATCATCACCCCTGATAACGAGTGGTTTGGCGGTGCCGGTGGAGTCGCATACGTTAATTCCTTCACTTGGACTGGCGATACGCCTTGCTGGGTTTTCTCCGACCAACTTGGCAACATCCCACGCTACATCTCGGAAGCATGCTCGCATGAAATAGGCCACACTTTAGGTCTGCTCCACGACGGCCGGATCTCTCCCCCCGAAGGCTACTATGAAGGCCATGGCACTGGCGAAGTCGGCTGGGCTCCAATTATGGGCGTAGGCTATTATAAATCACTTGTCCAGTGGTCGCGCGGTGAATACCTAAGTGCCAATAACAAGGAGGACGATCTTGCCATCATCACCACGAGCAACGGATTCACCTATCGTAGCGACTTGCAGCCTAGCACTCCTATTGGTGCGCCCACGCTTACAGTTAAAGAAACGACCGTTTCTGACTCAGGAATTATTGAGACTGGTGCTGACGCGGACACCTTCGCTTTCACCACCACTGGTGGCATAGTTAGCATCACTGTCCTTGGCGATGCCGCCAGTCAGAATCTAGATGTGTTAGCGGAAATTCTCGACGCTGGAGGCAACGTCCTCGCATCCTCTAACCCGGATACGTACACTGACGCTACAGTCGTTAAGAGCCTCACAGCAGGCCGCTATAACCTTCGCGTTTCTGGAGTAAGCCGCGGAAATCCTCTTGCAGGCGGCTATGTTGATTACGGCTCTCTCGGTCAATACAGTATCAGCGGCACAGTGCCATGATCTGCCAGTGACAGCATTTAAGAAAAGCCCGTTAGCCACCAGGTTAGCGGGCTTTTCCGTGTCTGGACATCGGGTTGCAAAAACGCGCTATCACTTCGATAACTCGTCGATGGCAGGTTGGTTTTTGTATTGTTTGGCGATGTCGAGCGCGGTGACGCCCTGCTTCGATACCACTGCTGGATTCACCTTGTGGTCTAGAAATAGACGGATGATTTCTGCTCCACCACTGGCGGCGGCTTCGTGCAAAGGCGTTCCTCCGAGTTCGCTGAGCGTCGTCGGATCTGCGCCGCCGGCGAGAATGGCTTTGGCAGTTTCGAGCTGGTTCTTCGCCGCAGTGTGGTGGAGCGGAGTCCAGCCGTCCTTGTCGCGCAGATTGGGTTTGGCACCAGCTTTGAGTAGCGCGGCGGCCACAGCCGGATTATTACGTTCCACAGCAAGATGCAGCGGCGTACGCTGGGAGGCGTCCACTGTGTTGGGACTCGCTCCTGCTTCCAACAGGTAGAGGGCGATCTCTGTCTTGTTCCGGATCACCGCCTGTTCCAGCGGCGGGCGGGATTTTTCACGGCCACCCTGGTTGATATTTTTTGGATTCGCAGCGATGTGAAGCCGCACATCGGGTAAGTCGCCCTTGGCGATGGATTCATCGATAGTCGGATAGGTCGGAGCAGCCGCGACCGCGCTGGTGGAGGTGACTGATAGCCAGAGTGCGGGAAGAATGTTTTTGAAGTATTTCATCGGTGAGTTTAAGTTACGTTCTCAGCTGCTAAAAATTTCGGGAATTGCGACGGTTTGATTGAGTCATTCTTTGCAGCACTTCGGAGTGGCTGTGTCCTTTCCGGTGCGGGCGGCTTCCATATCTATGGTTATCATCGGGGTCTTGCTGGGGTGGGCAATAGCCGGCCCGGCGCTTACGACAGCGACCAAGCTCGAACTTCGTCGCCGACGTCTTTCTCCCCGTTTAAATATCCATAAGCTCAATCCTTTAATCCCGTGGTCCGCGTAATAGAATCGAGTCGATTTGAGGAATCATCTTCTTGGGATGGAGCTAGCAGAATGGGCATGAGAATTTGTGGATCAGAGTTGCGGGAGTGCGGGAGATGCTCAAGATGACAGCGTGATTTTTGTTGAAAGAGTTCCGTGGTTGGCTGGCGCATCCCGTGGGAAGCGCTGGTTGGTGGGGGTTTCGGGTGGGGCGGATTCGATGGCGTTGCTGCATTTGCTGGTGGCGGCGGGGTTTAGAAAACTGGTGGTGTGTCATTTAGATCACGGTTTACGTGGGCGGGCGGCGACGGAGGATGGGAAGTTTGTGATGCGAGTGGCCAGAAAGCTCGGGCTGGAATGCGAGATCGGGCGGGCGGAGGTGCGCGCGCAGATGGCGGCGCGCGGCGAGTCGCTGGAGACGGCGGCGCGAAACGCGCGGCATGATTTTTTCGGCGAATGTGCGCGGAAATATCGCTGCCGGCGCATCCTGCTTGCGCATCACGCGGATGATCAGGCGGAGACGGTTTTGTGGAATTTATTACGCGGTTCGCACGGGCTCAAGGGCATGCGAGAGGAGCAGCGGCTGGTGACGGAATCTGGGGTGGTGCTGGAGTTGATCCGCCCGCTGTTGGGGATTCGCCGGGTAGAGTTGGTCGGATGGCTGGAATTGCAAGGTCACCGATGGCGGGAGGACGCGAGTAACGCGGAGCCGATAGCGGTGCGCAACCGACTGCGGAACGAGGCTTTCCCCTTATTGGTGGAAATTTCTGGGCGGGACGCGACACTGGCTTTAGTCCGCGGGGCGGCGGATATGGAGGAGTTGGCAGAGCTGGAAATTTGGGCCTTGGAAAAAGCGGCGGTGCGCGATCCGCAAGGGCGGCTGCATTTGCCGGTGCTGCGGGGGTTGCCGCTGGCTTTGCAGCGGATCGCGTTGCGGAAGTTTCTCCAGGATGGCGGGATCTGCTCGCCGGAGCGGGATTTGATCGAGCGAGGGCTTGGCCTGTTGCAGGTTAAAAACCCTGCGGTGATAAATTTGCCCGGAGGCGGCAAGCTGCGGCGCCGCGAAGGGCGGCTGTGGATCGAGCGTTAGGATTTATTAGGGTTTCTCTCCGGACCAGATTTTTTCAAAATCGTTGGGTGGCTTTTCGGCTTGGCGGATCAGACCATTCGCGGTGATGGCAAGCCATGGCTGCATCTTGCCGCCGAGGGACTCGATGGCTTGGACAGTCCATACATTGCAAACTCGGGGGACGAAATAGCTGTGACGCGATTCTAGCAAAACCCCGCCACCCCAGCTTGAGGTGCCGCAGACGATAGGCCTGCAATCAGCACTGTGGACGCTGCAATCGTTGAGGAAGGCTGCGAGGTCGCGGCCTCTTTCTCGTGCGACAAGTTTTCTCCAAATCCGCTGGTGCGGGCAGACTTCGGGGATGTTCCAGTTGGCGGGTATAAGTTCCATCACGGAGGGCGTGGGCGTGAAGAGCGCGCGGAAAAATTTCCAAGGCGTATGCAGACCCTTCTCCACATAAGCGGTCCGGTCGCCCCAACTGAGGGTGACGTATCGGGGTGCGCCGAAGCCTGTAGGCGGGATGAATCCGGACTCGATGAGCCAGTCGTATGGGAAAACCATCCCGGTGTGCAGCTCGTCAGAAACTAACCAGACGAGGACGTCTGGATCTCTTGCAGGCGTCTCAGTCTTGGCGACTTCTGCCCGATAAGTGAGCGCGGGCGTGTCTGGCAGGCGGATCCCGCATGAGCTCAATGCCACCGCTGCGAGGATCAGCCCGGAGAGATTTTGGATGAATCCCAAACTTGGCATCAGGCGGTGAGAAACGAGCAGATGTATTCGCAAATGCCTTCGCTCACCTTGATGGTGAAGCCGCTGTTGCCCGCGACGTCGAAGGCGGAGCCAGCCTCTATAGTGAGAATGTCTGAAGTTCCGTCTATGGTGATTTCACAAGTCCCGGCGATGATTTCCATGCGCTCGGGGGCGGCGGTGCCGAAGTGGAATCTACCTGGGTAAATGAGGCCTAAGGTTTTCTTGGTGCCGTCTGCAAAATGAACGGTGTGGGAAATGACGCGGCCATCGAAATAGACGTTGGCTTTGGAATCGACGGTGACGTTGGAAAAAGAGGACATGATCTGGTATCGGTATGTTAGGAGTTGGAATTATTCGGTTGGCAGGCCGCTTTCTTGCCAGGCATCCCAGCCGCCGGTGAGGGTGGACGAAGAGTAGCCGAAGCCTGCTAGATGAATGGCGATGGAACGGGCGTCTGGGCAGGCGAGGTTGGTGCAGTAAACGACGATGATTTTTTTCGCAGCGAGGGCTGCTTTGATTTCGGGCTCTCGCTGGGTGATTTGCGCGTCGCAATCCGCTGATTTCGGCAGACTGATAGCTCCGGGAAGGTGGCCGAGATTGTAGAAAAATCTGGGCCGGGCGTCGTAGAGCAGCACTTGGTCCGCCTGTTGCAGGGCGAAGAGCTCGCTAAGCGAGATGGAGGTGATTTTGCCACGGCCGTGCATTTTTACCGGTTTTTTCACGGCGGCCACGGGAGTTTCTGGCGTGGCTTGGCGCGCTGGCTGGGCGCAGGAAGCGAATCCGAGCGCGATGGCTACTGCAAGAAATCGGAACTGGTGGGAGGTCATTTGACGATTTGGATCAGCTCGACGTCAAACACGAGCATGCCAGCGGGGGCTCCAGGCGGCGGGCTTTCGCCGTAGGCCAGCTTGGCGGGAATCCAGAGGCGGCGTTTTTCGCCTTCGACCATGAGTTGCACGCCCTCGGTCCAGCCGGGGATGACTTGGTTGAGCGGGAAAACGATGGGCTCGTTACGCATGACCGAGCTGTCGAAAATCTTGCCATCGGTGGTCCAGCCGGAATAGTGGACTTTCACTTGATCTGAGGCCTTTGGATGGGTGGTGCCGTTGCCTTTGGTGAGGACGCGAGAGGCGATGCCAGTGGCGGTTTTCTCTGCGGTCTCGGGAGCGGTGGCGACGTCTTCCGGGGTGGCGGGCGGCTTAGGAGCAGCCTTGATGCTGAGAAGCTCGACGTCGAAGACGAGCAATCCGCCAGGGCGCCCACCACTGGGTTTTTCACCGTAAGCGAGGTCGGCTGGAATCCAAAAGCGGCGCTTTTCGCCCTCGACCATGAGTTGGAGGCCCTCGGTCCAGCCTTTGATCACGCCGTTAAGCGGGAAGCTTGTGGGCTGGCCGCGCTCGACGGAGCTGTCGAAGAGTTTGCCGTCGGTTGTCCAGCCTGAGTAATGCACTGTGACGGTGTCGGCGGCGGCAGGTTTTTGTAAGCCTTTGCCGGCTTGGAGGGTTTTCGAGGCGAGGCCGGAGGCGGTTTTTGTGGCATCGGCTGGTGCGGCGGCTACGTCGGATGGTGTTTCAGGCATGACAGTTTCGGTGCGGATGGTGGCTGAGATTGCGAGTGCCAACCCGGCCGCGGTCGGGATGATGGCACGCAAGTATTTCGTGATGAAATTCGTGGGCGGAGGCTCGATGGATCAGGCAAGGCTGTCAATCCCGCGAATCGTGGGAAATTTCACAGGCGGCCATTGCGGACAGATTTGTCTCTTGTCTGGACAGGGCGGAGCGCTGTCACCAGAGTGCATTCACTTTATGCGTATTTCGGACCGCTACATCGGCAAGCAGGTGCTCTCGGGCACCTTGTATGCCGTGTTGGTATTGGGAGTGGTTTTGGTGCTGGGGAATCTTTTTAAGCAAATACAGCCCTTGCTAGTGGACCAAAGGGCGCCGCTGTCGTTGGTGCTTCGGTTCGTGATCAACGTGTTGCCGCTTTCGTTGATGTATACGATCCCGTGGGGTTTTCTATCGGCGGTGCTGCTAGTTTTCGGGCGGCTCTCGTCGGACCAAGAAATTACAAGTTTCCGGGTGGCGGGCTTAAGTTTGGTGCGGCTTTCGGCACCGGTGTTCGTGATTGGAATTTTGTTATCGTTGTTAAGCTTATGGCTGAACATCAATGTGGTGCCATTTTCTAAGGCTTCCTCGAAGCAGCTAATCTACGAACATGCGGCACGCGATCCTGATTCGCTGCTCAAGCCCGGAGTCGTGCAGGGGGATTTCAAGGGTGATGCGACGGATGTCCAGAAACTGCTCATCGAGGGGAAAAGCGGCGAGTGGGTGGAAGGGTTTCATTTTTACATATTGCCGCAGACCGAGGAGGGGGCTGGCGAGATGACTTACGTCCATGCTACCCGTGCGGCGTTGACGATCGACCCCATCAAAAGCCAGTTACGGGTGAAGCTGGAGGATGCGTATTTCGAGTCCCGAGACCGGGAGGGCAAGATGGAGCTTAGCTTCGCGGGGGAGGCAGAACCGCTGCTGATCGACTTAAAAACTCCGCGGGACCGCAAGCTCAGTGTCAGCTCGATGTCGAATGACCAGATCCGCCACGAAATGGCGACCAATCCGACTTTGAGCGACGATAAAAAGCGTAAAATGCAGCGGGAAATTATGACCCGTTATTCGTTTTCGATGGCCTGTTTCGCGTTTGCCTTCGTGGCGGTGCCACTGGGGTTGCAGACACGCCGCCGGGATACTTCCCGGGGGTTGATCATCAGTTTGCTTATCGGCTCGGGGTATTTTCTGGTAACGATGTTAGCCGACCAGTTTAAGACTGGCCCAGGAATGGCGATGACGCTGTGGGCACCGAATATTCTCTGTGTAGTGTTAGGGTTATTCCTGTTCCGCAGAGCGCGATTCAAATAAGTTTCGGTGTCTCGATGAAAATTCTCCGTCCGCTCATTAAGGCCACCCGGAATATCCGAGATTTCTTCGCGGCGGAGCGAGTGACGCTGGCTCCGTTTGCGAAGGATTTGAGGAATTACACGCTGCCAAAATTCCGCCAAGACGCGTGGGCCGCTGCAAATGTGACGGTGCTGGCACTGGCGCAGGGCATCGCGTTTGCCGCCATCGCAGGGCTGCCGGTTGTGTATGGAATCACCTGTGCAGCGGTGGCGGCTTTCGTAGCGCCATTATTCGCTGGCTCACGCCACACGGTGCTGGGGCCGACGAATGCAACTGCGTTCATGTTATTTAGCTTTTTTTCGGTGAATCCGGAGCTGGTCGGACGCTGGGATGAGCTCATCCCGCTGCTGGTGTTGATGGTGGGGCTGATTGCGACTGTGGGGGCGCTTTTCCGAGTGGCGGACTTGCTGCAATACGTCTCACGCAGCGTGTTAGTCGGTTATATTTCTGGAGCGGCGGTGCTCATTCTCGCGAATCAATTGAAGCCGTTTCTCGGGCTTTCGGGGCGTGTGAGTGACGAGGCTTCTTCGACGTTTGCGGGCTTGGTGTGGGGGCTGGCGCAGGCTTTGCCGCACACCCAGTGGGTCTCTGTCTTGATCGGCACGGTGACATTATTAATATACGCTGCGCTGCGGCGGTGGCGTCCATCGTGGCCTGCCTTCGGGGTGGCGCTGCTGATTTCCTCGGCCATTTTCGGCTCTTTGATTCGGGCGGGGGTGGTGCCGTTCAAAGGCGCGCAGACCTTCGTGACTTTTAATTTTCAAGACCTGCTGCCGCGAGCACCCCACCTCTGGAGGGCTGATATATTCGCTGACATATCCGTGCTGCTCAGTATCGCCTTCGCGACGGCTTTCTTGGCTTCGTTAGAAAACACGTTGATGGCGAAAACGCTGGCGTCCAAAACTGGCGACCGGGCAGACGTGAACCAAGACATGCTGGCCGTGGGCATGGCCAATCTCGTCACCGCCTTCGCTGGCGGTATGCCGGCCTCGGGCTCATTGACGCGCTCCACACTCAACCATGATTCCGGAGCTCGGACGCGGTTTTCCTCTCTGCTAGCCGGGCTCTACACGATGGTGGCGGCGCTGGTGATCGCGGCGTCGGTGGGCTGGGGATTTCCGCTGATCGACTTCGTGCCCAAGGCGGGGCTGGCGGCACTGGTGATCGCGCTGTCGTTTTCGCTATTCAACCTCCGCCACATTCGGATCTGCCTGCGCTCGACTTCGGACGATGCGGCGGTGCTGGTGATCACTTTTCTAGCCACGCTGCTGGCCCCGTTGCACGTTGCTATTTTTATAGGTGTGGCGATTTCCATCACGCTGTTCCTGCGCAAGGCGAGCCGGCCGTTTTTGATCGAGTATGAATTCAGCGAAGCAGGCGAGCTGCGAGAAATGGGCGAGAAGCGGCAACGGCCGATTCCTGCGATTTCGATCGTGCATGTGGAGGGGGATTTATTCTTCGGTGCCGCGGAGTTGTTCAGGACGCAGATCCAGCGAACTGTCTCGGATCCGGCGATCCAAGTTATTATCTTGCGGTTAAAAAATGCCCGCCATCTCGATGCGACGAGCGTGATGGCGCTGGAGGATCTAATTTTTTTCATGCGCAAAAAAGGGCTGCACCTGATCGTGTCCGGCGCCACGCGCGAGGTTTACCGAGTTCTCAAGAAATCGGGGATTCTTGTTACCTTGCAAGCGGGCTGCGACCGCAGTGCTGGACAAAGCAACATCTTCCTGACCAATCCGCGTAACCCGAATCTATCGACCCGTGCCGCGCTCAAGCGCGCGCAACAGCTTCTCGGCACGGACAAGGCAGAAATCCGGATTTTTTATGATCCGAGCCACAAAAATCCGTCGGCATGATGCGGGTTGTGCCTCGGGCGACAAAATCTGCTGATGTCTCATTCGCGTATTTTGAAGCCAGCGGACATGATCTATTGCTCTAAAAATACTTAAGAAGCTTTTAAAACTTTGCCGGAATCGCTTGGAGCGACAAGCGTTTGTGGGCGGATTAGCACCAAGTCGTTTTTACTTGCTTAAACATTACGAGGTTCTTATAAAAACGGCCCCCAAATGGGGCTTTACACGATGAACCTGACCCGGAAATTCAAATCCGTGGCCCTGGCAATCGCCGGCGTCATTCTTCTTCCCAGTTGTGCCACAACAGGGAGTGCAAAATCGAAATCTCAAACCCAGTTGGGCGACTCCCAATACGCGGTAAAGTCCGTGCAACAGGGCAAGGCATCCTGGTATTCCGTGAGAACCAATTCCGGCACCCGGACAGCCAGTGGCCAGCGTCTTTCCAACCACGCCGCCACTGCTGCACACAAGACTTTGCCGATGGGCACGAAGGTCCGCGTAACTAATCAGTCGAATGGAAAATCCGAGGTAATGACCATCACTGACCGCGGCCCTTACACCAAGGGCCGTATCCTTGATGTGACCATCGGTGCTGCCGAGCGTCTCGGTTTTGTCCATCGCGGCGTGGCGACTGTGAAGATCGAAGTGCTCGGGAAAATCAAAGCGAAGGAGGAGTGAATCACTTGGCCAAGCGCCGCTCGATGTCATTCATGACTGGCTCGGAAGTGAGCATCAGCGGATGCATGAGGACGGGGAATTCCAGATTTTCCGCGCGCTCCCAGACGGAGCTTTCCGGTGGCAGGATCATCAGATCCATGGGCGTGCGATAGGAGGTGATCGGGATTTTTCCGAGGCGGTCTTGCGAGTGATGGAGGCTTGCTAGAAACGTGCTGCCCGGCCGCATTTCCTCGGCTCCTCGGGTCGGGTAGAGCCAAGCGGCCTTGGTGCCGTGGTGGGGAGAGGAGACTGTGACGAAATTTTCACAGCGCTCCGCCCCACCGAGATGCTGCAAATACTGACGGCTGACGATGCCGCCCATGCTGTAGCCGACAAGGTTGATGGGTTCGGTTGTGCCGAATTTTGTATCGATGTCCTGCTTGAGACGCACGGCGATATTTTCCAGTCCGCCGCGGCCATCGCTGGGTTTTAGGCGCGGCACGTAGCACTCGAAGCCGCGTCTTTCGAGCCGGGTTTGGAGGGTTTTGAAGGCAGAGCCGGTTTCGAGAAATCCATGAACGAGCACCACCCGCTTGACGCGCGGCGGTGCTGTGGGTGGAGTGACGTTGCAAGAGGTGCCCGCCAACAGTGACGCGGCACAAAAGTGGTAGAATTTGCGGATCATGAGTTTGAATCTAGCCGGGTGGCCATTGGAGTTGCCGTCCGCCCAGTAAATGGACGTGCAAATGAGGAACCGCTTCGCCGCCGTCCGGACCATTGTTGATGACTAGCCGGTAGCCGGTGTCTGCGATACCCTCGCTGCGCGCGACCGCAGCGGCGGTTAGTAATAGGTGGCCGAGCAATCCTTCGTCTTCTTCCTCCGCCAGCCCCACACGGGGGATTGCCCTGCGCGGGATGATGAGGATGTGCAGCGGGGCCTGCGGAGAAATGTCCCTGAAAGCCACGCAGCGCGTGTCCTCGAAGACAATCGTCGCCGGGATTTCGTGGTCACAAATTTTTTCAAACAGTGTCTTCTCGACCATAACAGCAGTAAGATGACAGGACGGTGCGGGCTTGCAAGTGGCGATGTCGCACCGTTATTCTGTCGCCATGGAACTCGCTGAAGTCACTTGTCCGACCTGTTTTGAAGTTTTCGAAGTCGCCATGCCGCAGCCGGATGAAATGCCGGCGGAAGTGGACTACGATTGCGAAATCTGCTGCCGCCCGATGGTGATCGTCTTCACGGAGAACGAGGTCTTTGCGAAGGGGTTAGGAGAGTAAACGTGTTTTGCAGGCAGGTGGCGAGGATCCCGACTTGCCACTGGCCCGGTTTTCCGGTGGTTTTTGGGTATGCGCATTTTAATTACCGGTGGAGCGGGATTTCTAGGTTCCCATCTCTGCGAGCGGCTTCTCGGTGAGGGAAATGAAATCATCTGCCTTGATAACTTTTTCACTGGCCGTAAGCGCAACATCGCTCACTTGATGAGCAATCCTTATTTCGAGCTCGTCCGCCACGATGTGACTGAGCCTTTTAAATACGAGGTGGATCAAATTTACAACCTCGCATGCCCTGCATCGCCGCCGCACTACCAGCATAATCCCATCAAGACGACCAAAACCTCGGTGATGGGTGCGATTCATTGCCTCGGTCTGGCTAAGCGGACCGGAGCCCGGGTTTTCCAGGCCTCCACGTCCGAGGTTTACGGCGATCCCGACGTCCATCCGCAGCCGGAATCGTATCACGGAAACGTCAATCCCATAGGCATTCGCGCTTGCTACGATGAGGGCAAGCGCTGCGCTGAAACCTTGTTTTTCGACTACCACCGCCAGAATCAAGTGGATATCCGGGTGGTCCGCATTTTCAACACCTACGGCCCGCGGATGCTGCCGAACGACGGTCGCGTGGTTTCCAATTTCATCGTCCAAGCGCTTCGAGGGCAGGATCTTACGATCTATGGCGACGGCAGTCAGACGCGTTCCTTCTGTTATGTGGACGATCTAATCGAGGGCTTCATCCGGCTGATGAACCACCCGACGCTCACCGGTCCGGTCAACATTGGTAATCCGGGAGAATTCACAATGATTCAGCTGGCAGAGCTCGTTCTGAAAAAAGTCGGTGGTTCGTCGAAAATTGCCCATTTTCCGCTTCCTGGCGACGATCCAAAGCAGCGCCAGCCGGACATCACGCTGGCCAGGACCGAGCTCGGCTGGCAGCCGACTATTTCTTTGGATCACGGTCTCGACGCCACCATCGACTACTTCCGTAAGCTTCTCGCGGAAGGTTGAAATAGGCTGAAATAGGAAGTATCCTGTTGGCGATAATTTGTGAAAAGCCGAGAGTCAGTGCACCGTATAAGACGCGACATGATTCGAATTTTAATCCCGTTTTGCCTGTTGATGGCGATGTTGCCGTGCCGGGCTAGCTGGCAAGCGCTGTTCAACGGCACGGATCTCGCCGGTTGGTCCGGTGATCCGAAGCTGTGGCGGGTGGAGGACGGTGTGCTGATTGGCGAAACCGACGATGCCGAAAGAAAAATCAACGCCAATTCCTTCTTGATCTGGCAGGGTGGAGAGCCGGGGGATTTTGAGCTCGAATTTCAAGCTCGCGTCACCGGAAATAATTCTGGCGTCCAATACCGCAGCCGTGTGATCGATCCTGCGGCGTGGGTCGTCGGCGGCTATCAGATGGATTTGCATCCCCAAGCATCTTATTTGGGAATGCTGTATGAGGAAAAGGGCCGTGGTATCGCCTGCGAGCGCGGCCAGCGGGTCAAGCTCGGGGAGATTCCAGAAGTCATAGGAACGCTTGAGGTGCCGCCCGTGGATCTCGCAGTGTGGAATTCCTACAGGATAGTGGCCCAAGGGCAAATGCTCCGCCATTTTATCAACGGCAAGCTGGCAGCTGAAATCTACGACGAGCATCCGGAAAAACGCGCGGCCAAAGGTGTCATTGCATTGCAAGTCCATGCTGGTCCAGCTACGAAGACGGAGTTTAAGGATTTGCGAATCAATCAGGGCGGTAAGGTCGTGCCGGGAGGGACGCCCATCGCGGCTTGGATTTGGAAAAGCGCCCAGCCTGCTGCGAATGAAAAAGTGTTTTTCCGGCGTGAGTTTCAACTGCCGGCAGACGTTGCTAGCGCTTCTATCACAGTGATTTGCGACGACGAACATCGTCTTCTTGTCAATGGTGTGGACCTTGGCGTGGGGGGCGATTGGAAGGCTCCCCAGAGCTACGACGTGCTAGCTCATCTCAAGCCGGGCGGTGGCAACGTCATCGCAGTCGAAGGGCTCAATAAAGCCGGGGCTGCTGGCATGGCACTGCGTTTCCGCGCAACTCTTCAAGATGGGAAGAAGCTGCACATCGTCTCTGACGCGAATTGGCAGTGCGGCGGTGAGTCCGTAGAAGGCTGGCAGAATCTGGATTTCTCATCACCGTCGTGGTCGAAGGCGGTTGTGATCGCGAAAATGGGTGATGCCCCGTGGGGCGCGCTCATGCCGCAGGAGACGGAGTGAATTGGATGTGGCGGCAACCACCGGTGAACGCCGCTACGGCTCAATACTCCCGCTGCAGCAAGTGCGTGGCGATTTCTTGTAAGCGTCCCGCCCCAGTGCCCAAAGGTTTGAGCGCGTCCATCGCTGCTTTCGTGAGTCGAGCAGCTTCCTTGCGAGAGGCATTGAGTCCGAGGATGGCTGGATACGTGGACTTCTCCATGGCTTGGTCTTTGCCCGCTGTTTTGCCGAGAATTTCGGTGCTTTGAGTTACGTCGAGTATGTCGTCGATGACTTGGAAGGCTAGGCCGAGAGCGTGGCCGAAAAGGGTGAGTGCTTCAAGCTTGGCCGGAGTCGCGTTGGCGGTCATCGCCCCGAGCCGCAGGGACGTGGTGAGGAGCGCGGCGGTTTTTGCCTCGTGGATACGGACGAGGTCGCGCTTTGTGAGTTTTTTACCTTCGCCTTCGAGGTCCATCACTTGCCCTCCGATGAGCTTTCTACTGCCACCGGTTTCCGCAAATTCGGCGATGAAATCGCGCGTGC
>JANMYL010000152.1:0-5159 GCA_031382045.1 Akkermansiaceae bacterium
CTTCCATCCCCACCAGCGTCACCCACGCCTTCTATCCAGTCGCCATGGATCAACGCGACGAACTGCTGCTCGAACTTTTAAAACAAACCGATTACCACTCGGTGATGATTTTCACCCGCACTCGCAAGGAAGCGGACCAGCTCACCTCGCTCATCAAATCCACCGGCCAGCCTAAAGTCGCGGCCATGCACTCGGACATCAACCAAGTGGACCGCATGAAAGCACTCGCAGGCTTCAAAGCCGGTGACTACGAAATCCTCGTCGCCACCGACGTCGCCGCCCGCGGCATCGACATCTCCGGCGTCTCCCACGTCATCAACTACCGCGTCCCCGAAAACGCCGAGGACTACGTCCACCGCATCGGCCGCACTGGCCGCGCAGAGGCCGAGGGTGACGCCTTCACCATCCTAACCGCCGACGAGCTCGATTACGCGAAATCCGTCGAAATCTTCATCGACCAGACCATTCCCCGCCGCAAGCTCGAAGACTTCGACTACATCTACACCGCACTGCTCGACGACTCGCCGATCAAGTCCATCCGCCGCAAGAAGACCGGTGGCGGTAAAAAGCGGCGTTGACCTCCGTCTGGTGCTACATCACTGTAGCACCATGAGAACCGCAAGCGTCAGGGAATTCCGGAACCATTACACCACCCTCCTTGAATGGGTGAAAGCGGGAGAAGAAGTGGTAATTACCCAGCGCGGGAAGCGCGTTGCCCGCTTGGTTCCCGACCAACCCGTACCACCCAAAACGGTAAATTGGGCGGACGCTCCGGAAATTACTCGCGACCGTAGCGGCGAGCGGATGCTCTCAGCGCAGGAATCTTTGGATCTTATCCACGAAGCCGGAGGCAAATGGTAATCTCCGCAGATACCAGTTTCCTTTTTTCCCTCTACGGAAATGACAGCAACACCCCAGCGGCGGTCGCATGGGGAAAAGGAAATGTGTTGCCCGTCTCAATCAGTTCCCTGAATCGTTTCGAATTGCTCAATGCCCTTCGTTTTTCCGAATTCCGCAAAACTTTGAAACCCGAGGAAGCCACAATGCATCAGAAGCTTTTCCATAATGCCATTGCCGATGGCCGGCTCATCGAAGCCCCGTCCAGACTGGAGGAAATCCTCGCCGAGGCGCACCGCCTCTCCGCTGCCCACACACTGACCGGCGGTCATCGCGGGTTCGACATCCTCCATGTCGCCGCAGCATGCATCATGCGAGCTACCCATTTCCTCACCTTCGACGCGAACCAGAAAAAACTCGCTGAAAACGCAGGCTTCATCGTTCCCATCTGATGCGCGTCCTCTCCATCGATCCCGCCGTCCGCAACACCGGCTACGCCGTGCTCGAAGGCGATCCGCGCAAGCCCACCGTGCTCGCCTTCGACGTGATTTCCATCCCCAAGACCATCGCCCAATCCGCCGCGCTCTCTGCCATCCGCACGCATCTGGTCAACGTCATCCAAAAATTTCAGCCGGACGAAGTCGCCGTCGAGGGCATCATCTACGTCCAATCCCACCAGACCGCCATTTCCATGGGAGCTGCCCGCGCCGCCGCTCTCATCGCCGCCGCCGACCACGGGCTCAAAATCTTCGAATACTCACCCAAAAAGGTCAAAATGGCCGTCGTCGGCAATGGCAACGCCGACAAAAAACAAGTCGCTTTCATGGTCCGTGCCATCCTCGGCCTCGCAGAAACCCCTCCCTCCGACGCCGCCGACGCCCTCGCCATCGGCATGGCCCACCTCCAAGCTTCCGACCCACTCAAAGCCAAACTCCTCGAACGCCGACTGGTTTGAGACGGGTTATTTGTTATTGGTTAAAAGTTAAAGAATAGCGCTTCTTCTTTTAACCAATAACTCATAACCAATAACTCCTAACAATTTCCCCATGCTGGAAATCCTCCACCTCCCCGATCCTATCGACTACGAAGCTGGCCTTCGCATTCAGGAGCAACACGTCGCCGCCATCCTCGACGGCAGCGGCCACGACACCATCCTCCTGCTAGAGCACCAGCCGGTTTATACCATCGGCCGCCTGCGCGATCAAACTTCCCTCCGCGATCCGGCCTCACTTCCCCACCCTGTCCACGAAATCAACCGCGGCGGCCAAGCGACTTACCACGGCCCAGGCCAACTCGTCGGCTACCCGATTCTGGATCTCACCTCACGCGGCAAGGATCTCCACGAGCACCTTCGGAAACTCGAAGACGCGCTCATTAGTGCCTGCCAGCATTTCGGTGTTCAAGCCGGCCGCCGCGATGGACTCACCGGCGTTTGGGTGGAAAATCGCAAACTCGCCTCCATTGGCGTCGGCGTGCGGAAATGGATTTCCATGCACGGCTTCGCTATCAACATCACCCGGGACAGCCTGCCCCCATTTTTCGCCATCACGCCGTGTGGCATTCAAGGCGTTTCGATGAGCTGCCTCGAAACCGAAACCGGCCGGGAAATTAGCGTCGCGGAAGCCTCAAAAGTCATCGCCCAAAAACTAAGATCTATCTTCGAGAAAGAACAATCACGTCACGGTGACCTTAACACGACCCCATGAAGCCTCCGAGATAACCCCTCGACCGGAGAAAAAGCCATTTGATAGTGGATACTGGTTTCCCTATCCCACTACCTCCCGCCCTTTTTTACCCAAGAATCCTTGAGCGCGACGGTGCGGTTGAAGACAGGCTTCACGCCGGGTTGGTGGTCTATAGAATCTGTAATGAAGTAGCCGGTGCGGTCGAATTGACAGGAGAAACCTGCATCCGCAGCGGCGAGTGCGGGCTCGATTTTTGCGGTGAGGGTCTTCAGCGAATCTGGGTTGATGACGCTGAGGAACCCGCCTTCCGCGCAATCAGGATCCTCTTCGGTGAAGAGCCTATCGTAAATGCGGACCTCGGCATCGATGCCGGTGACGACATCCACCCAATGGATGGCGGCCTTGCAGACGATGCCTTCGGGCGCATCCGCGCCGATGGTGCCGGGCAGGATTTTCGCGCGGATGAGGGTGATATTCTCATCCTCATCTTTTTCAAATCCGGTGCAGCGGATGATGTGCCCTCCTTTGAGGCGGACGTGGCGATCCGGGCCGAGACGAAAGAATTTCTTTTCTGGCACTTCCATGAAGTCCTCGCGCTCGATCCAGACTTCGTTGGAAATAGGAATATCACGATTTCCCATTTCTGGGTTTTGCGGATGGTTGACCACTTCAACGCTGGCAAATGGCTCGGCGGACCAGTTTTCAAGAACGACTTTCACGGGATCGAGCACTGCCATGCGGCGCGGTGCGGAGTGGTTGAGGAAATCCCGAACATCGAACTCCAATAGCGCGACATCCGTGGTGCCGCTGAACTTTGTGATGCCGACGCGCTTGCAGAAATGCACCACCGCTTCTGGGGGGTAACCACGGCGGCGGAGGCCGGAAATCGTTGGAAGGCGAGGGTCATTCCAGCCGCTAACATGCCCTTCCTGCACGAGTTGGAGCAGCTTGCGCTTGCTCATGATCGTGTAGGTGAGATTCAGACGGGCGAACTCGATTTGCCGCGGCTTGGACGGCACCGGGCAGTTTTCGATGAACCAATCATATAGCGGGCGGTGATTCTCGAACTCCAACGTGCAGAGCGAGTGGGTGATGTGCTCGAGCGCATCTTCCAGCGGATGCGCAAAATCGTAGAGTGGATAGATGCACCACGCGTCGCCGGTATTGTGGTGGTGAGCGTGCATGATCCGATAGAGCACCGGATCACGCAGGTTCATATTTGGCGAGGCGAGATCAATCTTGGCCCGCAGGACACAGTCGCCTTCTTTAAACTCACCAGCTTTCATGCGAGTGAGCAGATCAAGACTTTCTTGCGCCGGGCGCTCGCGAAATGGCGACGGCGTGCCAGGCGTGGTTAGATTCCCTCGGTTGGCACGCATTTCCTCTGCGGATTGTTGCTCGACGTAAGCCTTACCCTCATGAATCAGGTGGACAGCGCAGTCGTAGAAAAACGTGAAATAGTCACTGGCGAAATAGAGGTTCTCACCCCAATCAAAGCCGAGCCATTTCACGTCTGCCTTGATACTCTCGACGTATTCAGTTTCCTCTTTCTCGGGGTTGGTGTCATCGAATCGGAGATGACACTTCGCCCCGATGGCAGCGTTTTCCTGGGCGATACCGAAGTTTAGGCAGATTGACTTCGCGTGACCGATATGGAGGTAACCGTTTGGCTCCGGCGGAAAGCGGGTGATGACGTTGGCATGTTTGCCGGTGGCGAGATCATCGGCGACGATCTCGCGGATAAAGTCGAGTTTTGGTGTGATGGAGTCGGACATTGAGAAGATTTCCACTCTGAAAATGAAGGGCGCAGGCGTCAAGGCTTGCGGGCAGGCAAAGTGCGGTGCGCAGGGCTTTTACCGGCAAGCACCGGTCTTCTCAACGTCTCGAATCCATCCTTTTGAGTTACTTTTCACCATCTCCACTCCATGCCCGCGAAGATTCCGCGCCCGTCGCCCGGGAGGAAATTGCGCGACCGGTTCACAGGATCCGCGCCAGCACTCGCGACCACGCCGGTGGTGGCAGCGTATCTCTCATCCGTGAGATTTTTGGCCTCGATGAACCACGACCCACCGTTTTCTAACCTGCGGCCGAGCTTGAAACCAAGCAGCGCATAGGGATCGGCACTGAGGGTGTTCGCGTGATCGACATACGATTTCATGGGCACCCATTCTACGGTCAGCCCCGCGTAGTAACCGGCTTTGTTTTCCCAGATCAACTCGCTGCGGATCAAATGCGGCGGGAGTCCGGCGATGGTATTGTCGCCGTAGTTCGAGTCCTCGTCGAACTTGAATCGGCCGTATGTCCACACGCCACGGAGGAACAATCGGTTTTCTGGCAGATCTTCCAAGGCAGTGCCAAGTAGATCTGCCTCGCCGAAAAGTTCAACGCCTTGGTGGCTCGTCCGCTCGGCATTGGTCGTGCCAAGCGGGACTCCCGCACTGTTACTGAGGGAAAGAAATTCATTCTCCACCGCCGAGGCGTAAACCGTGGCGTCCCAGCGGAAATTCGCATGGCTGCCGCGAGTTCCGAACTCGATGGTATTTGCCGTTTGCGCCTCGTTAGGCGTGAGCGCGCCGTTGGTTTCCGAAAAAGACGGCGGCTCGTAGCTGCCGCTGACATTGCCGAAAAGCTGGAAAT
>JANMYL010000164.1:0-9868 GCA_031382045.1 Akkermansiaceae bacterium
GACCAGAACCGCGCGATGTTGGCGGCTTGTCAGAAACACCAGCGCATTTTCCAATACGGAACCCAGCAGCGCAGCCAAGAATTGCTCAAGCGCGGCATTGAGCTGGTCCTCAACGGCTACATCGGCGATCTCGAACGCATCGAGGTCTGGGCACCGCCAGGTGCAGGCGGCGGCTCGCTTGAGGAAATCCCTGTGCCCGCTGGACTCGACTATGATCTTTTTCTGGGGCCTGCTCCCATGAAGCCGTGCAGTGTGGATAGGATCACCAGCTCAGCCTCGTGGTATTGCTCGGATTATTCTTTGGGCTTCATCGCGGGCTGGGGTGCTCATCCTTTGGATATTGCGATCTGGGGTCATGAATACGACCAAAAAGGTCCGGTTAGTTTTAGTGGGATCGGAGAGTTTCCCACGCCTGATGCTTTGTTTAACAACTGCGCGGACTGGGATGTGCAGATTAAATTCGCCGGTGGGCTTCCTATGCACTTCATGAGCACGAAATATGCCCAACCCATTGTGAGCAAATATCGTAAAAATGTTCCGGGTGATGGGACAACATTCTTCGGTCCAAAAGGTTGGGTAAGTTTGAGCCGCGATGGCTCGGAAGCCAGCAATCCAGAATGGCTTAGAATGAAAAAATGCGAAGGCGACAAGCGTGTGCCTTATCGAAACAATTACTACGCATCCTTCGTCGAGTCAGTCCGCGAGCGCACACCGTCGATTGCGCCCATCGAAGATGCAGTTCGTTCTGATGCTCTCAGTCATCTGTCGTTGATGGCTATCAAGTCTGGACAGGAAGTCACTTGGGATCCTAAAGCTTATAGTATTCTAACGCCGGAGCAGCTTAAGTCTGAGATGAGTCATAAAATCCGGGGTGATTGGCCGCAGAGTTGATTTACCTATCTTTAAAAAAGAATGATTGGCGTGAATGTGAGAAACTTAAAGCAAGAAAAGCGGAGTAGAATACGTAACTCCACTGCTTAACATCCTGTATTTTGAAGTCTCGCATCCCCATTATGAAAGTATATCTTAAAGTTATAGTTGTTTCCCTTCTCTTTACAGCGCCCTTGTTTGCACGGGAATTTCATGTGGCAATGACTGGAAATGATGCGTCAGAAGGCGGCCCCGGCCAACCGCTGCGTACCATCCAAGCTGCAGCAAACCTAGCCAAGCCCGGCGATACAATCACCGTTCACGAGGGCAGTTATCGCGAACGCATCGATCCGCCGAGAGGTGGGGAAGCTGATGCTAAGCGCATTACCTATCAGGCCGCGCCCGGAGCAAAAGTCTCAATCAAGGGGTCGGAGGTCATCAAGGGTTGGGCCAAGCTGGAACACGACACTTGGCGAGTAACTTTACCCAACCGCTTCTTTGGCTCCTTCAATCCTTACACCGACGAAATTCGTGGTGACTGGTTCAGTCCAAATAGCCGCAAACACCACACCGGCGCTGTCTATAGCAACGGTCACTGGCTTACCGAGGCCGTCAAAGCCGAAGATGTGCTTGCTCCTGCCACTAAAGACCCACTTTGGTTCGCCACGGTGGATGCCGAATCCACCACGATCACCGCGCAGTTTCCCGGCACTGATCCAAACGCAGATCAAATTGAGATCAATGTCAGGAAAGCAGTTTTCTATCCAAGCCAAACCGGCCGTAATTTCATCACTGTGCGCGATTTCACCCTCGAACACGCCGCCACCAACTGGGCCCCGCCTACGGCCGAGCAGGTTGGTCTAATTGGCACTCATTGGAGCAAGGGATGGGTGATCGAAAATAACACCATTCGTTACTCGGCTTGCACCGGAGTTACGCTCGGTAAACACGGCGACAAGTTCGACAACACCTCCGCCAATTCCGCCGAAGGCTACGTGGAAACCATTAAACGCGGATACACAGCAGGATGGTCCAAGGAAAAAATTGGTCATCATCTGGTGCGAAACAACCACATCTCCCACTGCGAACAAGCGGGCATCGTTGGCAGCCTTGGAGCGGCTTTTAGCACAATCACGGGCAACGACATCCACCACATTCATATCCGCCAGCTCTTCGGCGGAGCCGAGCAGGCCGGGATCAAGATCCATGCCGCAATCGATACTCTCATTTCAAGCAATCACATCCATAACTGCAATCGCGGGATCTGGCTTGACTGGATGGCGCAAGGCACGCGAGTCACTGGCAATCTAGTCCACAGCATCTCTCCCAATGAAGACTTGTTTGTCGAGGTCAACCACGGCCCATTCCTTATAGATCATAATTTATTTCTATCAACTATTTCCCTTGCGGATTGGTCTCAGGGTGGAGCCTACGCTCACAACATCTTCGCGGGAAAATTTAACGTCCGCCCTGACCTCCAACGCGAAACTCCATGGCTCGAAGTGCACGGCACTAAAATTGCTGGTTTGCAAAATATCAAAGGCGGCGACAGTCGATTCTACAATAACCTCTTTCTTGCGTCCGCCGGACTCGATTCCTACGACAAGGCTGCTAGCCCTACCCCGATGGCGGGCAACGTCTTTGCCCAAGAGGCCAAGCCCTCTCACCACGAGAAATCGCCGCTTCTTCTACCCGACATCGATCCGGCATGGAAGATACGCGAAGAAGATGAAAAGTGGTTCCTTGAAATCAATCTCAGCGGAAGCAGAAAATCTATCGGACCACTCGTCACTTCCGAACTCCTTGGCAAAACCGTAGTCAGCGCCCTGCCTTTCGTTCAGCCCGATGGCACTCCTTATCGGCTTGAAAACGATTACGCCGGAATTCCGCGATCCAAGATGAATCCATCAGCGGGGCCATTCGAGGCTCTTCCCGCTGGTAAGCAGTCGATTCAAGTCTGGCCAGTATCGACATCTCCGTGAAGGGCTGATCAGTGTTTTCGCTGTCACGGTTGGTATTGTGGATCAAGCGAGAAAGGTCGAGTTTGCGGGTAGGATTAATGCTGATTGTGAAGTTCCTTTAACGCTTTGCTTTGATGTATGTATCAAATAAATCAGCCCATTAACTGGGTTGTTAACCGACCTAGTTGCAAATAAAAAGATTTTGGACAATATATGTAATCGCAATTCATTATTAAATTTCAGGTGAGAATAAATAAATTTAGAGCACTGAATAAGCCCAATACAAACAAGTCATTTACCCAATGAAACGACATATCATTCAACTATTAGCAATACTGGCAAGCCTTACGGCCTCGTCCAACGGCGCGACACTCTTCACCGAGGATTTTTTGGACAATTCCGCCAATCCTAACATGGCGCTGGGCGCGGTCTTCGGCTCGCCGACCACCACTACCACCGGCTCCTTCACGATTACGTCTGGTGACAGCAATCGCATTTATCTTGGGACAAATAACACAGATTATAGCACCATCGACTTCACCTTCGAGGCTGATGTATTTGTTCCTAATCTTGGTAGTCCGTGGGGAATTGCCTTCTTCGGAATGGGCAGCCGGGATGCCAGTGGCGGCTTCGGTGAGCCGACGTCTGGTTCCAACCTCATGATGGCTCTTCGCGGCACTGATGACTCCGCTAGTGGAAGTCTCACGAGCCGTGACAATGGTGTGGCAGCCCCTGCTTTTCTTAACATCGGCTTAACCGCAACCACCCATGGCATGCGGATGGACTGGAACGCCACGACCATGCAAGCCACGTTCCTCTTCGACTTGGGCAACGACGGGACTTATGATCCTGCTCTTACTTTTACCCGCGATGGATCAAACAATAGTTTTACTGCAAGTAACTCTCAACTCTTCTTGGGCGGCGGTAATGGCTTATCCTTTGACAATATCAGTGTCACATCCCCGATCCCTGAGCCATCCGCAGTGTTGCTTGGCGGACTTGGAGTCCTCGGCCTGCTACGCCGCCGCAGAATCTGATTGCTGGCCTGACAGTGCTTTTTTCAATTTCTAAAGAGAGAAAGGGTAACCTTTTTCTCTTTTTTTGTCTGTCATCTTTTACTGAAATTTATAGTCACTTCGCGCTCCTTTCATGTTGTGCCTACCGCTTTGACCACCAACGTATATTTCTTAATATTGGCGACTACCACAAAATATCACGTTTCACCGAAGGGTAATAATGAGCATAACGGATCACCCTGTGCGATGTTCAAGACCATTTTGAAAACGGCAGAAATCGCCCGACCAAGTGATGTGATGACGTTTCATACTGGAATTTATAGCGAGTGCATTAATCAGCTTCACGGTGGTTCCTCCAATTTTATACAAATTACCTAACAAGTTGTAATCGGCGAGCAAGGTATATTAAAAGACCGATCTTGAAGGTCGGACTACTGATGATTGTGAGGTTTCCTAGCGAGGCGTTTTCAATAGATGCTTTTTGGATGGGTCTGCTCACTATCGGATGCCTAGGGGTAGGTATGATTAGTATAGGCTACATTTTTGGCGCTGCGCTTATGTTACGAGAGATTGTAGGATTTCGGGGTAAGGGGTGATTCTAGTCATTGGAGTTCTAGCGGATTAATATCCGATTTAAGATGATACCGAAGAACAACTCGAACAGCTCGCCATCCAGTGGTCCTAGGAGACGGGGGGGATATCGAAAGGAAGAAAAGAGGAGTTCGGCAGAGGCAGAGCGGCGCTTGAACCCGAAGCTGCCCGAATCCGCGGCGGCCGGATCTGGTTTATTTCGTGAACGGGTGCCGCTGGGATTGATCGTGCTGAAGAATCCGGCGGATCAGCAGGGGTAGTGTGGCAGGCTTTTGATCAACTTCAGACCTATCAGGCGGAGGATTTCCTATCTACTGGTGTCCAATGAGGCCATTACGCTGATGCTGAAGCAAGTGGAGGTGCTGGCGGATGATTGGACGGAGAGTTGATAGATATCGAAACGAGATGCTCGCAGCTAGCATTGGCAAGTTATCCAATTACGCTCGTTGGGTGATACTGATCAGAGTGGCGAGTTTCTGGCAATTTCCTTTCAGTTCGGGATTTGCGCGGATCTCGTCGAGCGTCCATGGTAAGCGGAAGCGCCAGTTTTCTCCGCCGAAGGTGCCGGGGTGGTTGATTTGATCGTCGAGGCCGAAAAGCTCAGTGATCATCAATGCTGCGTAGCGGGAGTTAGAGGCGAAGAGCGCTTTAATGAGCCGCAGCCGGACGCCCTCGGTGAAAGGTGGACTGGGCGCGTGATTGGCGATTGGGATTCCTGCGAATTCAGATAGAATGCGCAGTGTGTTTTGTGCGCCGCCCAGTGCCCAACTTGTTTGTTCTGTTGGGTTTTCCTGGTGCTGCTGGATGGCTCCGAGGCAGCCGCGCCAGATTCCACTGATGGGATCGTGGTCGTGGGTGGAATAGGTGGCGAAGGAGTTTTCCGGGAAGGCATTGCCGGGAGTGGGATGGCCGTGCTCGTTGCAATCCCAGTGTGGAATCCGATAGCCGGCTATTCCCAGATCGGCTAAATGGGGACGAACGTAATCCGGCACCCAGCCGAGGTCTTCTGCGATGATTTCACAGCCTTCCGCAGCTTCGAGAATGGCGCGCAGCCGGAAGTCGCCGTCGTTTCGGTTTGCGGCTTTGTTTTCCACTGTATCGTCCGCCCTCAAGAACCAGCGGGGCAGGCGACTACTGTTGAGCGCTGCAGCTTGCTCATGGCTGAGCCCTATGAATTCGTGGTTGCGCTCGGGCCGCCAAGGGAAGGCGTAGATTCGATAAAAACCGAGGATATGGTCGAGCCGGAAAATTTGAAAAATCCGCGTCAGCCGCTTGATCCGTTTTTTCCACCAAGTGAAGCCATTCTCTTGCATGTGGTCCCAGCGATAGAGTGGGATGCCCCAATTCTGTCCCCACTGTTGGAAAAACAAATCGGACTGGCTGCTTCCCTCGGAGGGAGAGCCGCCGCACCAGTCGAGGTGGAAGTCGTCTTGGTTGAAAAACACATCGCACGAATGCCAACTGATCCCGATGGGGACATCGCCCATCAACTTGACGCCGCGCAGGTCCGCGTGGGCGCGCAGAGCCAGCCACTGGCGGAAACACAGCCACTGCGCGAATGCAAAAAAACCGAGCCTATCATTCACCGCTGCTTCATCCCGCAAGCGTTGTTTATCGATGAATTCGCGTGCTTTTTCAGGTGTCCGGCAAGTTTCAGGCCATTTGTCCCAGGTTAAATTTACGCCGTGACGTTCCATCAGATAGCGGAATAAACAATAGTCCGCTAGCCACTCGTCTTCCTGCTGCCGGAATAGCGCGAACTCATCTAACTGCAGTGGGTCTGCTTGGTCAAATCTCGACCAAGCCAACTCTAGCAGGTTTCGTTTCGCGCTCCGCACCAACGGGTAGTTTGCCAACGGCGAGAGCCGAGCGCCTTGTAGGTGATCCCGGGCCAGCACGATGTCCGCCTCCTTCAGCCCGGGGATTTCCCCAACCTCATAGGCTAGATAAATCGGATCCAGCGCGACCGAGGAAATCCCGCTGTAAGGACTCTCTTCCGCACCATTTTCATTGATCGGTAGAAGCTGGATGAACCCCACTTGATGCTCTGCCGCCCAGTCGATCCATTCCCGCAAGGCCAGTGTGTCGCCGATCCCGAGATCGCCGGCGCGGCGTGGAGTGAAAGCGGGGATTAGGATTCCGGCGCGGCGTTTTTCGGTGGGTTGCACGCGCGCTATCTTGGCAGCTTGCGCTGTCCCGTAAACCGTGAAATCTCCGGCTAAACCAAGGAAATTAGATTCTTTGACAAGTGTTCTGAATCAGTTATTTTCCGGACTGGCTAAGGCCAAAATCATTAAGATTAACCATACAACATCATGAAAATTAAACTTTGGATCCCCGTGCTAGCCCTGCCTGTCATTTTTGCTTCTTGTGAGGCTAAGAAAACTGCTTCCGAGAAAATGGAAGCCGGTGCCGAGCAAATGGCTGAAGGCATGAAGGACATGGCTAAAGATGCCGATAAAAAACTCGATGCCGCTAAATTCGACGCGAAGGCGGCGATCGAAGATGCCGGCGAAAAAGCCAAAGAAAAGGCTGCTGAGGTCAAGGACGCCACCAAGGACGCTGCCGCGAAGGTCTTGGATGACGCCGCCGAAGCCGCCGAGAAGGCCGCCGACAAAATCAAGGAAGCCGTTCCTCCGCAGTAGTTTCTCCCTAGCATCACCCAAGTGGGTCTTCCGAAACGGAGGACCCGCTTTTTTTATGGAAATTTCAAGGATTTTACGAATTTCCGCAGTTTTGACCCCGAAGATTGACGCTCGGCACTTCGCATGCACAATCCCGCCGTCGGGCGGAAGAGCCGCATCGGCATCTTTAAATACAGTCATGACCACCATCGCCATCAACGGATTCGGCCGCATCGGCCGCCTTGTCTTCCGTGCCCTCGTCGAACAAGGCCACCTCGGAACCACCTTTAACGTCGTCGCCGTCGGCGACATCGTTCCTGCCGATAACCTTGCCTACCTCCTGAAGTATGACTCCACGCAGGGTCGCTTCTCCGGCACGGTTTCCTCTAAGAAGTCTTCCCCAGAACTCGAAGAAGATGACATCATCGTTGTCAACGGCCACGAAATCAAAGTCGTCAGCGCTCGTAGCCCAGAAGGCCTTCCATGGAAAGAACTCGGCGTAGATGTTGTCATCGAGTCCACAGGCCTCTTCACCGAAGCCGAAAAAGCCAAGTCCACATCACCGCTGGTGCCAAGAAAGTCATCATTTCTGCACCTGCCAAGGGTGAAGACGCCACCTTTGTCGTCGGTGTGAACGATGATCAATACGATCCGACCAAGCACCACATTATCTCCAACGCAAGCTGCACCACCAACTGCCTTGCGCCGATCGTCCACGTCCTCCTCAAGGAAGGATTTGGCATCGAAGAAGGCTTGATGACCACAATCCACTCGTACACGGCGACCCAAAAAACCGTCGATGGTCCATCCAAGAAAGATTGGAAAGGTGGTCGTTCCGCCGCCATCAACATCATCCCTTCCACCACCGGAGCCGCCAAGGCTGTCGCTCTCGTCTGCCCCGCAGTGGCAGGCAAGCTCACAGGCATGTCCTTCCGCGTGCCGACCCCGACCGTCTCTGTCGTGGACCTTACGGTGAAAACCACCAAGCCAACTTCCCTCAAGGAAATCACCGCCGCCCTCCAAAAGGCATCCGACACCTACCTTAAGGACATTCTCGGCGTCACTGGAGACGAAGTGGTTTCAAGTGATTTCATCCACGACAAGCGCTCGTCGATCTTCGACGCCGGCTCTTCGATCGAGCTGAATTCAACATTCTTCAAGCTCGTCAGCTGGTATGACAATGAGTGGGGCTACTCCAACCGCGTTATCGACCTCCTCACCGACGTCGTGAAAAAAGGAATCTGATTTCTCCCGCTGGTAATTGATTTAAAAATAGCAGTCCGTAAGGGCTGCTATTTTTTTGTAATGACGAGTCACGAGCTCCGGAGTGCTACACGCCTGCCGCTGCCTGTGGTGGAGAATCTATTGTCACCCAGATGGTAGGGATTTGTCGTCCTTTACTTCCTTAATTTCCCAAGACCCCGACCGGTCGAGTGTGAGGAGGCGGCCGTGATACTGGATCAAGGTGGTCCGGTGGCCGACGCTGATGTAGCTAATCTCAGATTCCTTGAGCAGGCGATAGAGTTCGCCCTGATTCTCTTCGTCGAGTGCGCTGGTGGCTTCGTCCAAGAAGGCAAACTGCGGCCTGCGCAAAAACAGCCGTGCGAAGGCGATGCGCTGCTGCTCGCCGAGTGAGAGTATATTGCCCCAGTCCACGACGCGGGTGAGGTCGTCGTCCACGCGGGCGAAGACATCGGATAGATTGACTGCTGCTACGACCTGGAGAATTTCTTCGTCGCTGGCACCGCGGTCCGGATAAGGATAGAGCAGCTGGTCACGCAGGTTGCCTTCCACCATGTAGGGCTTCTGCGGGAGGAACATCAGGTGGTCGATGGCGGGTCGGCTAAGTTCGCCGCAGGCTCCAGGCCACAGGCCGGCGATGGTGCGGAGGACAGAGCTTTTTCCGGTGCCGCTTGCGCCCATGATGATGAGGCTCTGATTGGCATGGAGTTCAAAGGTTAACTCTTCTACCAAGATTTTTTCTATGCCTGGCGTGCAGATAGTGAGTTTATCGAGTTTGACGATTTGGCTGTTTTCATTCGGTGACTTCGTCGCCTCGTCGACGATCCGTTCTTCCTCGGCATCGTGCTCGTCGAGATGGTCCCACAAGCTGCCTAGCCGCTGGATGCTGGCCAGATAGTTGCTCAGGCCGCTAAATTGCGTGATGATCAAAGATGCTGCCGCCAGCACTGCAGCGAACGCTCCGGCGGCTTGGGTTACCACTCCGAACTCAACTTTTCCGCTCATATACATAGGTGCGACGACGAGCACTGGCAGGACAAGGGCGAGGTAGTTGTAGCTGTTGGTGAAGAACCCGAGATTGCGGTTCCGTATGATGATCAATCGCATGTTAGAGATAGCGCCGGAGAGGCGGTTAAATAAGTCGAGATGTTCGCGCTTTTCCCCGCGGAAGAAGGCTATGGACTCGGCGTTATCCCGTACGCGGACGAGGCCGTAACGGAAATTTGCCTCATTCTCGTATTGATGATAATGCAGGCGCACTAACTTGCGGCCGATGAAGATACTGACGGCGGTGCCTGCGACGGCGTAAGCGATCATGATGGCCACGAGTGTGCTGGAAATCATCCACAACACGCCGATGAAAGCGATCAAGGTGACGAGCGAGTTGAGTGCGATGAGCAAGAAGGACAGCGAGCTGGTGGTAAAATTGCGCACATCCTCGCTGATCCGCTGGTCCGGGTTATCCACGCTTTGGGAGCCTCGCAAGCGATAGTAAGCGCGGTTGTTGAAGTAGCGTTTTACCAAGTGCTGAGTCATCCATTCCCGCCAAAGCAGCGCAAGCCGT
>JANMYL010000168.1:0-3689 GCA_031382045.1 Akkermansiaceae bacterium
GCCGACGTCGAGATCGGCGGCACCGACCAACTCTTCAACATCCTCGTCGGCCGCGACCTCCAGAAAGAGGAAGGCCAGCCGCAGCAAGTCGTCATGGTCATGCCTCTGCTCGAAGGCCTCGACGGCGTGAAAAAAATGTCCAAATCCTACGGCAACTACGTCGGCGTGAGCGACGCACCGCAGGAAATGTTCGGCAAGCTCATGAGCGTTTCGGACGAGCTGATGGACCGTTACTACCTCCTTCTTCTAGGCGAGGCCCGTGATCCGTCCAGCCACCCGATGGATGCCAAGAAGGCGCTCGCTGAGAAAATCACCAGCCGCTACCACTGCCCAGAAGCAGGCCTCGCCGCGCGGGCGGATTGGGACACGCGCTTTTCGAAAAAAGACCTCGCCGCCGCCGAGCTGCCAGAGATTTCCCTCGCGGATCTTCCCGCGGATCTCACCGTCCTCAGCCTCACCGCCCACGCATTTCAAGCCGCTTACGGCTTGGATAAATCCAATGGCGAGTTGAAGAAACAATTCATCACCACTGGCTCCGTCCAGCTAAACGGCGAGAAACTCACCGACCCCAACGCCGTGATTACACCGGCTACGGGCGATGTCCTGAAGCTCTCGAAAAAACACGCTGTGAGGTTTGTTTGATTCCAGAAATAAGAGTGCCTTCAGCGCCCACTCGACTGCCCCAGCCCTCCCTGCACTGCTTGCCAAACGCGGTCGGTATCCAGCTCGTTCTGGCAACGCTGGTCGAGCGGGCACTTCGCCAGCAAACATGGCGCGCATTCGACATGCCGCCGGACCACGGCATGGCGGCGGCCGAGCGGGCGCTTCCACGCAGGATCATTCGGGCCAAAAAGCGTGACACACCTCGCCCCGGCATGTGCAGCCAAGTGCGGCAGCGAGCCGTCCGCCGCGATGACCGAGCCGTGAACCGCCAGCAAGGGTAATGTCCGAGCAAGCGGTGCAGCTTGGAAAAACTCGACCGAATCCCCGAGATTTTGCGCTAAAATTTTCCCTCGTCCCCGCCCGTTGTCGATGCTGGTGACCGTAACGAGTCTGCCACTTTCAATCAATTTCCGCCCGATTTCTATCCACCGCTCAATCGGCCATTCGTGGCTGGGCCCGAAGTCCGAATCGGGGCAAAGCAAAACCTTCCCAAGCACTGGATCAGCGCCCAGCGCGGCTGGTGCGAAAAACTCTGCCCGCCCGGTTTCAATCCCGATTTCCTCCACAGCCGCTAAATAATACCGCACCCGATGCTCCAGCGGGCTTGCCGTAAATCCGAGTGGGTGCGTCAGCAATTTAGCCAATTTCCGCTCGTCCGCGCCCAGCCTACGCGGGATCGCCGCGGCTTTGAATGCCTCCGCCGCCATGCCAGTTTCCCACGCCAGCGACGCATCCCAATTTCCTGAAATCCCCGCTGCCACTGCTCGCGCTCTCGCCTTCACCGGGAAATCAATCACCGTCAGCCCTTCCACCGTTTCCCAAAATTCGCGCTGTGCCGCTGCACAAAGCACCCCGGTGTCCAAGCCCGACGCCACGAGCGCTCGCAGCGCGGGCACAGCGAAACACGCCTCATCCCAGCGCTCCGGCGCAGCCACCAGCATTCCTCCTGAGTTCATTATCACTCGCCTACGCTAAGGTTCTGAATCGCCCGCGGAAACTGCAAAATACGCCAGAGAACACCACAGGATTTGTGGGTTGCCAATCGCCCGGATCGCGCTTAGTTATGCCTCCCCGCAGACCACCTCTCCTGGTGCCTGCGCGACCAACCGAATACGACACCGCTGTGGGATTTTTGGATGTCATCAAACGCTGGCGCTTGGCCCGAGAGGGACTTTCGTCGGGAAAAAAACGCCGGGTTCATAGTGAAAATCCAGTCATTCAGGCGCTGGAAGACAGTTTTTGGGTCAAGCTCGCACTTTATGCCACCTTCGCGATTGGCAGCGCCGTACTCGTTCTCAAGTCGTCCGGCGGCACGGCCTTCGCCGCAGCGCCTCTCAAGGGCGCGTCCTACGGATTGATCATCGCCATCACGGCCATCGTGATGTTTCAAGTCAGCTTGCAGGACCGCTGCCGCCGCAACAGCCGCGTCGTCCTCGTGCTTGGAGGTTTGGTCGGTCATTTGCTGATGGTCCGCGCAGTGATGGGCTTGGTCGATGTCGGTACGATTCCGGAAATTTTCCGGTTTTTCGCCGTGCCTTTTGCTCTCGCGCCCATGCTTCACGGCGTGCTGCTCGGCCGCGCAGTGGCTTCATTTTCAGTCGTCTATGTCACCTTGATCGGCTGCCTGCTCGTCCCTCAAGGTGAAGTTCTTCCTTACATGATTCTCAGTCTGGTCTGCGGCATGACCAGCGTTTTGCTCGCCTACCAAGTCCGAAAACGACTCCAACTCCTGCAAGCGGGCATCTACGTGGGTGCAGTCACGCTGGTCATCGGCATGGTGCTCGGGCGCTTGGATGTCCCTGCGATTTTTGGGCCCAATTCGATGGGGCACCTCCAACTTTTGGGTTCCGGTAGCGCCGCCGCATTTGGCACCGCTGTCGTGACTGCCTTGCTCATCAGCGGCTTGCTGCCGTTGTTTGAAGGCGCCTTCCACCTCACCACCGACATCAGTTGGTTGGAACTCAGTGACTTAAATCACAAGCTGCTTCGTAAAATGCAGCTCGAAGCGCCTGGCACATTTCACCACAGCCTCGTTGTCGCGGCGCTCGCCGAGGCCGCCGCTGAGAAAATAGGTGCAAACGCCCCGATGTGCCGAGTTTGCTCTTATTTCCACGACGTGGGGAAACTCAAAAAACCTGGTTATTTTATCGAAAACCAGCAAGACGACGTGGAAAATCCTCACGACACGCTCACCCCCACGATGAGTTCCCTGATCATCATCGCCCACGTCAAGGACGGCGTAGATCTGGCCGTGAAGCACAAGCTTAACCCCCGCATCATCGACGTCATCCAAGAGCACCACGGCGATTCACTGGTCTATTATTTTTACCGTCGCGCCCAAGAGCAGAAGAAGTCCGAGATGGAGAAAGTGGATCGTCGCCTCGAAAATCCCGAAGACCTGCCCGCCGTGGATGAGAAAAATTTCCGCTACCCCGGCCCACGCCCGAGCTCGCGCGAGAGCGGCATCATCGCACTCGCCGACACCGTCGAGAGCGCCTCGCGTTCTCTTAAAAAGCCCACCCCCGCGAAGATCCGTGCCATGGTCGATGATCTCGTCAACGCCAAGATCAGCAGCGGCCAACTCGATAATTGTCCGCTCACTTTTCGAGACCTCGCCATCGTTAAAGAAAGCTTCACCGGCACTCTCCGTAGTATGCTGCACAGCCGTATTGACTACCCGAAGGACGACGCCTCCACCGCCACTAAGCGCTTGGTCAGCGACGCGACCCACGGCGGCCGTGTCATTCCCATGCCCAAGCGCGCCTGATCCACTAAACCCACACCGCCATGTCACTCGAAGTCATCATCGGCAATAACCAACAAGCCACCGAAATCCCGGAAAGCTGGCTCACAGCGCTTGAAAGCGTCGCCCATGAAGCTGCCCGGCTCGCCTTGGAAAATGCCGCCGAGGAAGACTCCCCGTTGTTTCATCTTGCGACCCTAGAAATCGCCATCGTCGATGACGCCACCAGCGACCAAGTTCACCGCGATTTCATGGACATCGAGGGACCCACTGATGTGATCAC
>JANMYL010000186.1:0-6077 GCA_031382045.1 Akkermansiaceae bacterium
CGAAGCGAAGCTTTCCGGCGGCTTGCTCGACTGCGCCGAGGATGATGTCGGCGGTGTTGAGTTGCTCGTCGCCGGCGGCGTGGGTTCGGCCAGTGAGAAACATCGGTTGGAAGGAAACACCGCGGCAGGCGGTGTATTCGAGGCCCGTCTGGATGGTGTCCCACAAGTATGGCAAATTTTCTGGCATCACCGTCATCGCCAAGGTGAATGGGATTTCCTCGCGCTCGCAACGATCCATTGCGGCGCGTTTCATCTCCCGGAAGTCGCCGCCGCGAAGTGCGTTTTGACCGGCTTCTTGAGGGCCGTCGAATTGGAGATAGAGTTGGAAATTTCCCCGCCGTGCGCGTTTTCCGAGTTCTGCCAGGAAGCCGTCTTCCTTCGCGAACCGCACACCGTTGGTGTTGACCAAGCAGTAGTCGATTCCTGGCTCGGCGTGGATCCAATCGACCAGCTCGAAGAACTCTGGATGCAGCGTCGGCTCGCCGCCGGAGAGCTGGAGTAGCTCGATTTTCCCCTTCCGCTCGATTACGCCTCGGATGCGGCTTTGCAGGGACTCCAGTGAGTGTGATTTCAAGCGGTCGCCCGCTGCGCCGATGGGGGAGTCCGCGAAACACGTCGGGCAGGCGAGATTGCAGGAATCGACGATCTCGATCAGCGCGAGGCAGGTGGAGAGAACTTCCACTTCCGGCACTTTTGCTGCGGCATTACGACCGAGCGTTCCAGTGACTCCTGCCGGATCGGCAGAACACGCGCAAGCCGCCCCGCAGGCATTCGACGGGTCACCCTTGGCGAGCCAGTAGAACCGCGCGTCGCTGGCGATGCAGGCGGTGGCCTCGCCATGCTCGGCGCAGGTCCGCGTTAGATAGACTTTCGCCGGAGTGCCCGTGGTTTTCCAGACCTCTGCCGGAACCGCGGCTTGGCAGGTCGGGCAGAGGGAGGTGGTCTGCTTCAGGGTTTCCTTGAGGATGGGGAATGTCATGAAGGAGGTTGTTGTCATACTTGGTATATGATACGTCTTGAAGCGAAGAATGAGCACTGCCAGCCTCAAGGCGTGGCGGTGATGGTGCCGATCAAGGCCGGGTTTGGTCCTCTTGCATTATGGAATCAATGGCCTTTGGAGGCATCCACGCCGAGCATGCTTTTCGTGCCGCTGAGTTTGCTCCACATACTGCCGTAGAGGGAGACGACCAGGAAGCAAGCCGCTGGGACGATGAAGCCGACAGACATGCCGTGGTTGTCAGCGATCCAGCCCATGAGCTTGGGCATCAGCGCGCCGCCCATGATGGCCATGACGATGAACGAGGAGGCAAGTTTAGCCTTCTTGCCGAGGCCGTGAATGCCGAGGGCGAAGATGGTGGGGAACATGATGGACATGAAGAAGAAGCTTAGAAATAAGGCTATCAACGAGATCCAACCCAGTTTGAGGACGATGATGATCATGAGGACCACGTTGGCGGCTGCATAGACAGAGAGCACCTTATGCGCGGAGATCTTATTGAGAATCCAGGCACCTGTGAAACGACCAAGGAGGAATAGCGTGAAGCCGATGTAGGCGAGCAACTTGGTGGCGCCTTGTTCGCTGATGAAGCGCTTGCCGTCTCGGATGACCGATCCGCTTTCTCCGCCCAGCAACCAACTGTTTTTCATGCTCTCAGAAATGGCGGGAACATCCTCGATGATGTAAAATATGAAGAAGCCGAAAATCCCGGCTTGGCAGGCGACATAGAGGAACTGCGCCAGAACCGCACCCGAGAAGTGGCCGTGTGACCAGATCGATTTAGAGACGCTGGGCGTGGAGTCGTCCAAGTGATAGACGTCTTCTGACTCGATGTCTGGAATTTTCGCTTTCACGAAGACCAGGCAGAGCAAGAGCACCGCACCCGCGATCCAAGCATACGGAATCCACAGCGTTTCTTGTGCCGCTTCAGCTCCTTTGGAGGAATAAAAAAACATGCCTCCAATGATGGGACCGAGGATCCAACCGACACTGTTGCAGATCTGGGCGATGTTGATACGGACTGCGGCATACTGCTGCGGTCCGAGGACCGTGGTGTAAGGATTCGCTACGGTTTCCAAGAAAGTAAGTCCCATGGAAATGACGCAGATCCCTAGGAGGAAGGCCCAGAATTCCTTGATGCCAGTCGCCGGTATGAACCACAAGCAGCCGACTGCCACCAGCAGAAGGCCGGCGATGATGCCTCCCTTGTATCCGAGCTTGCGAGCGAGCCATCCAGCAGGCAGGGCCATGAGGAAATAGCCTAAATAATGGGCGAACTGAACCCACGCAGACTGTCGCTTGTTGAGGTGCAGTAATTCTTGGAAGTGCTTGTCCATCACATCGATCATTCCGTTGCACAGTGCCCAGAGGAAAAATAGTGATGAAATGAGCGCGAAGGTGAAAAAATAGCTTTTGCCTTCGGGCGTGGTGAAGATGCCGGGTTTACTCATGGTTGGGTGGGTATGGGAATTTCTGGAAGTGGGGAGGCTGAGAGTTGGGCTTTCCCGGTCAATACGGAAGGGCTTCGGCTGGAATGTAAAGCGCCTTCATTTTGACGGGGAGAGCCCGGATCGGTGTCAGGCCTTACCGTAGAGCGGGCCGTAGTTCGCGCAGGCGCGGAAGTCAGCGCCTTCGAGATCGGCGGTGCCGAAGGAGGTCCAGGCGCTGGGGCGGAAGACGCGGTCCTCACTGACGTTGTGCATGTAAACGGGAATTCGCAGCATAGAGGCCAGCGTCAGATAAAGGTGGCCGACGTGGCCGCAGGTCATCACGCAGTGGTTCGCGCCCCAGTGGTTCATGACCTCGTAGGCGCTGATGAAAGCGCCTTTTCCGGTGAGAATCGGTGCAAACCAAGTGGTCGGCCACGTCGGGTTGGTCCGCTGGTCGAGCGCGTTGTGGACGTCGTCCGGGAGATCGACGGTGTAGCCTTCCGCGATTTGCAGTGCGGGGCCGATGCCGCCGACAAGGTTGAGCCGGATCATGGTGGCGGGCATGCCGCCGCGGGTGCGGTAGCGGGTGCTGAGGCCGCCGCCGGGGAAATACTCGGTGATGGATGGGTGCCAGGTGGTGGCTTTGAGGCATTTTTCAACTTCGGTATCCGTGATCTCCCAGAACGGTTTCATCGTGGGCGTGCCGTTAGTTTCCTGCTCGCCGGTGCCGTCGAGCGCAGCGGGGCCGGAGTTGATGAGGTGGAGAATCCCGTCGCCGATGTGCGGATGGCTGACTTTCTGGCCGCTCGCCGTTTCGATCGCCTCAAGGCTCCAGTAGGTGCGGAGATCGGCGAAAATTTGTGCGCTGTTGGTGAGCAGGTGGCCGAAAAGCATGCCCGCGCCGTTGAGCGCATCGTTCTCGGTGGCGACGATGTAGGGCGCGCGCTTGCCATTCCAGTCGAAGGAGGAGTTGAGAATGGCTTCGAGGAAATCGCCGTTGGGGAAATGGTCGGTCCACTGGCGTTGGCCTTGGAAACCGGCAGCGATTGCGTTGTGGCCGTGCGCTTGTTCGCCGAGTCCCATTTCTGCGAGTTTGGGATTTCCCACCATCAGGTCGCGGGCGATGAGCGCCATTTTCACGCTGTCTTCCCATTCCTTGTCGATCTGTGCGCGGCTGCGGGTGGTGGCAGGGGAGTTGCAGTCTTGGCCTTCTGGGCAATTTTCCTTCACCCAAGCAAGCGCTTTTTCGTATTCCACCGGGTCGTATTGGCCTTTGCTCATCCGTCCGACGAACTCGGTCATGTCGATGGCTTCGACGCGCATTCCGAGCCATTTTTCCCACATCGCGGGATCGATGACTGAGCCGGCGATGCCCATGGAGGTGCCGCCCATGGAGAGGTAGCTCTTGCCGCGCATCAGGGCGACTGTGAGTCCGCAGCGGACGAATGATAGAAGCTTACCGCGGACGTCGGCGGGGATTTCCGTGTCGGTGGCGGATTGCACGTCCTTGCCATAAATCCCGAAGGCGGGCAGGCCTTTTTGCGTGTGCCCAGCGAGCACGGCTGCCAGATAGACCGCGCCGGGGCGCTCGGTGCCGTTGAAGCCCCAAACAGCTTTGGGCAGGTGTGGGTCCATGTCCATCGTCTCCGAGCCGTAACACCAACAAGGGGTGACAGTCAGCGAGACGCCGACGTTGGCGGCTTTGAATTTGTCTGCACAGTCGGCGGCTTCCTTGACTCCGCCGATGCAGGTGTCGGCGATGACGCACTCGACGGGCGTGCCGTCCGGGTAGCGGAGCTCGGCAGCGATCAGGGCGGCGACGGCGTGCGCCTGCTGCATGGTGCGCTCTTCAAGTGACTCACGGACGCCGCCGAGGCGGCCATCAATGGCGGGGCGAATGCCGATTTTTGGATATGATGATGATTTCATAAAAATATTTTTGAGCGGGGCGATCTGGCGGAGATATGGCAGCTGGGTAAGATTTGTCAGCCTGTAATTTAACGATGAAGACGAAATTCAGGCGTCGTTCAGATTTGCTGCTTTTGGGCATGATGATTCTAAGATGAAATGCAGATTATTGTCTTGAAGCGGGTAGGGGATTTGAGATGGGTTTCTGCCATGGAGTCCGTCCAAGCCGCCACATCTTTTGTTTCGCACGAGGTGGAGTCATCGCGGTTATTTTTTCTCGATCTCATCGAGGACGAGAATTTCGCGGTGGTTTTCGGTGGATTTGAAAGGTGCTCGGCGGATTACCTGATCGACCGACGCGATTTTCCGTGGTATGCGCTGGAATTCGTGAGTCAAGGCGCGGGGACGCTCCGTTTGGGAGGTACGGAGGCGGAATTGGTGCCGGGGAGTTTCTACGTTTACGGGCCTTCGGTGCCGCACCGAATTGAGACTTCGCCGGAGAATCCGCTGCGGAAATACTTCGTGGGATTCACGGGAACGGAGGTGGAAAATTTTTTGGAGCGTTACGACATGCTGCCGGGCTCTATCTCGCGCTGCGTCAAGGTCGAGCCAATCCGGCGGGCTTTCGACAGCTTGATCGACCGAGGCATCCGTAAGTCCACCTTCGCGCGCCCGCTCTGCGAGACGATCACCCGCCAATTGCTACTCATGTGCCGCGATGATGCGGCGGCTTTGCTTAACACCGCCACTGCGAGCTACGCCACGTATGCGCGCAGCCGCGACTTCATTGAGCTAAATTTCCTCCAACTCACCACCCTCCATGCCATCGCGAAAGCTTGCGAGGTGGATGCCCCCTATCTTTGCCGCCTCTTCGCGCGCTTTCAAGATGAGAGCCCGTATCAATTTCTAACTCGCCTGCGAATGGAGCACGCTTCAAGCCTATTGCTGGAAAGCAATGCCTCTGTGCAATCCGTGGCTGCCGCGCTCGGATTCAAGAACGCATTTCATTTTTCCCGCGTTTTTAAATCCGTCCACCATGTGCCGCCGTCCCGTTTCCGGCAGTCTATGCACCCGCAGTGGCCGTCTTGAAAGCGGATTGACGAAACGCTGGGGAGAGTATGAGACTTGCGCCATGCTCCAAACCGGAATTCTCAATCCTCAGCTCCTAGAATTGCTTGCCCGCATCCGCCACACTAACACGTTGGTGATCGCCGATTGGGCGTTTCCCTACTGGCCAGAAATCGAGACCGTCGATATTTCTCTGACAAAAGGGATTCCCACCGTGCTCGATGTGCTGGACCTTCTAACGCCCATTTTCAAGATTGGTCGGATTTGGCAGGCGGACGAGTTCGTGACCACCAACACGCCTGAAACCGTCGAGCGCTTTGCGAAATCCTTCGGTAAAATCCCGCTGACTCGTGAGGCACACGTCGATTTTAAAAAGCGCGTGCCGCACGCCATCGGGCTGATCCGCACCGGCGATCCGACTGCATACGGCAATATGATTATCGAGTCCGAGTGAGCGGGCTTCTCTGCGCGATAGCGGTGTGATGGACTGCCCGGTTTGTGGCATTCTATTTTCCGCAAGTGGTCGCACATTTATATCCACAGGGGCCAGTGGGCTTCCGAACAAGTAAGCCGACACTTGAGTTTTTTATACCCGGTGGATCACAGCCATTTCATTTTTTTGAAAATGATCAACTGGATCACGGCGATAGCGGCCATGATTGCCATCAAGCCGA
>JANMYL010000218.1:0-11150 GCA_031382045.1 Akkermansiaceae bacterium
GAGCTATCCTCCCAGTGCCAGAGCGTGTGATTGCTGGTAGCGATCCGGATCAGTGGGCTAGCCCACGACGTCGCCTGCTTCTTCGAAGTCCATCTCGCGGACGCGCTTGCGGTCGCGTTGGAGTTCCACGTGTTTGCGGAGCAGTTCGCGGACTTGTTCGCCGCCGTGGATGGCGGGGATGACGAGGCTGGGTAGAGTGCGGTCGGAGGTTTGCATGACGATGGATGCAAGGCCGGTGAGGCGCATCCACCACGAGCGGACCATTTGGGAGTCTTTGACTCGATAGAGTTCAATTTCATCGACCTTTTGGTTGATGACGCCGCGGGTGACGCGGAGTCGCTCGCTGGTGAGTTCAAAGACTTGCGTGCGGACGACGAGGTAGCGCCAAACTAAGTAAAAAACTGGCAGTGCGAGGGCGATCGCGGCGGGAGGAAAAAATAAACTTCCGACAAGGATGCCCGCGGCAGCGATCAAGGCGACGGCGAATGGCCCGAGATTGAGCCACTGGGAGGAGCTGCCTTTCCAAAGTGATTTTTCTTCAGTCATGGGCTGAGCATGATTCCATTCCCAGAGCCTCGGCAAGTGGAGAATGAAAATGGATTTCAGGGCAGGCCGAGAAAGCTGCGGGCGGCCAAGCGGATCTTTTCAATTTCTTCTTCCGTGTAATCGCGTTTCCCTTCGTAGGCCCAGACGGTGCCCGGCCATGCGGGATCGTCTGCCGCGCGGCCGACAATGTGGATGTGCATCTGCCGGACTTGATTGCCGATGCACGCGACGTTGAGCTTTTCTGGCTGGAAATAACTGGCGACAAATTCCGAGACGCGCCGCATGGCGAGCATCACTTCCTCGTATTGCCCCGGCGGAAGCTGATGCAGATCTTCGATGCCCTCGACCTCGGGGATAAGCAGTAGCCAGGGAAAGAGCGCGTTATTTTTCAATAGCAGACGACAGCCGCCGAGCCGCCCGATTTCAAAGCTGCCAGATGCGAGACGTGGATGAAGTTCAAATGCCATGTCGCAAATAAGTCAGAAACACGCGGAGCTGTCACCCTTGCAGTGAGCGGACAAGTCGCTATAACCCCGTGTAGATGAACCTACGCCGCTTCTATCCGTTGAATGGATTTCCGCAACAGCGGCAATTGTGGTCGTGGATCTCCTTCGACGTCGCGAACCAGTCGTTCACGCTGATCATCAACACGCTGTTATTCTCGATTTTTTTCTCGCAGGTGGTTGTCCGGAATGACGCGATCGATGACCGCGTGTGGGCGCTCACTTACGGCGGCAGCATGTTGCTCACGGCCATTCTATCACCACTGGCGGGCGCGGCCGCGGACGAGCGAGCTTGGAAAAAGCGCTTTCTCGTGGCTTCCGGCCTGATGTGCGGGATCTTCACCTGCGCGCTCGGCTTCATCCAGCCGGGGCAAATCTGGCTGGCGATTCTGCTCTATGTACCGGCCAATTTCGCTTTCTCGATCGGTGAGAATTTCCTCGCAAGTTTCCTGCCGGGGCTGGCGAAACAGAACGAAGTCGGGCGCGTGAGTGGGTTTTCCTGGGCCTGTGCTTACGCCGCCGCGCTGCTATTACTCATCCTAACTGCCGGGGCGATGCTCGCTCTCAAGCTCGAATCAGCGGACAACTGGCGGCCATTTTTCGTTTTCTCCGGGCTGTGGTTTCTCGCCTTCACCATTCCCACCATGATCTGGCTGGACGAGTCGCAGGTGCCTCGCGTCATGCATCCCGGACGAAATTTGCTCAGCGCTGGATTCGTGCGGCTGGCGGAGACGGTCCGGGAAACGGCGCGCTACAAGGACCTCGCGATTCTGCTAGTCGCCTCGCTCTTCTATGGCACGGGCATGAGCGTGGTGGTATTCTTCGCCAGCAAGCTGGCCGTGGAATACGGCTTTAAACAAGTCGATCTCGTCGTCTTCGTGGCAGTGATCACCATCTCAGGAATCGTCGGGACAGTCATCCCCACACTCTACCAAGACAAGCTTGGCCACCGGCGATCGGTGGTGATTTTCCTCGTGATCTGGCTGGCGACGGCGCTGGGATTTGCTTTTTACGCCTACCTATACGAATCGCACGCCCGCAGCGGCGCGGTCGGCGACTATCCGACTTGGCCGCTCTGGCTGATCGGTAATTTGCTAGGTTTCGGGCTCGGTTCGCTGGGTTCGGCGAACCGAGCGTTCGTCAGTTACTTGGCCCCGCCGAATCGCGAGGCGGAAATTTTCGGCATCTGGGGGCTGATGTGGAAATTATCTGCGATCATGACCTTTCCCTTCGCTTGGGTGAAAGACACCGTGGGAACCGCAGAGGCCTTGCTGGTGCTCGCCGGCTTCATTCTTGCCGGGTTAATCCTGACGCTGATGATCGACGAGCGCCGCGGCTTGGCGGCACGAGAGAAATAATTTTGACTATTTTCTCCAAGAAATAACCCGGCGATGCCAGCGAGCGGCTTGGGAATTTAAAACCCCAATTCTTCCGCAAACCCTGCCAGGCTCCTGAGTTGCCTTGCAGGGGTGGCCGGTTCCAGTCAACGCTGCGGCATGAATCGTGAGGATCTACCGCTGGACCGGCAATTGCGCCAAGAAATCCTGTTCGCTCGCGAACGGGTGTATCGCTTCGGCAAGGCGACGCCGCTGGAACGCCTTGATCTACCGGGGCCGGGACCGGAAATCTGGGTGAAGCGCGAAGATCTATCTGCCGTGAAATCTTACAAATGGCGGGGTGCGTGCAATCGGATGGCGGTAATCACTCCCGCAGAAGCGGCGCGTGGAGTGGTGACCGCTTCTGCCGGAAACCACGCGCAGGGAGTCGCGCTCGCCGCACGCACGCTCGGCATCCAAGCCCGGATCTACATGCCGCGCTCGACTCCGAAGGTGAAACAAAACGCCGTGCGCCACCATGGCGGCGAATTTGTGGAAATCCAACTCAGCGGTGATAGTTACGACGAGGCCGTCTCCGCTGCACGGGCGGATGAGGCGGCGAGCGGTGCTGTCTATATCCACGCTTATGATGATTTGAAAGTGATGGCCGGGCAGGGCACGTTGGCGGATGAAATCGTCTTATCAGGGCATGGTCCCTTCGACGCAGCCTATTTACAGATCGGCGGCGGCGGGCTTGCTGCCGGGGTTTCCAGTTGGCTAACGACTTACTGGCCAGACATCGAAATCGTCGGTGTGGAAGGAGCTGGCCAAGCGTCAATGAAGGCCGCCCTAGCAGCAAAAAAACCAGTCGCGCTCGATGACGTGGATTTGTTCTGCGACGGCACCGCAGTGCGGAAAGCTGGGGAACTGCCATTTGAAATTTGTAAAAACACGCTGTCGCGAATTGAAACGGTGACCAACGCAGAAGTCAGCGACGCCATCCGAACCCTCTGGGAAGGCCTGCGCTGCATCTCCGAACCCTCCGGCGCCATGGGATTGGCGGCGGTTTTAAAAAACCGCGAGGCGCTGGTCGGTAAACGTGTCCTTGTGGTCCTCTGTGGCGCAAACATCGATTTCCTCCAACTCGGACTCATCGCCCAGTCGGTGGGAATGAGCCACAAAACCAGCCGCACCCTCCGCGTCCGGATCCCGGAACGCCCCGGAACCATGCTCGAACTGCTCGACTCCTGCTTCGAGGGCCTCGACCTAGCTGATTTCCAATACGGAAAAGCCGACGAGCGAGAAGCGTGGCCCGCCTTCACGATCCACGCCGGCGATCCGGCTGTGCTCGACGCGCTACCGGCGAAACTCGATGCCCACGGATTCGCGTGGGAAGATCTCACGGGCGCCGTGGACATTGCCTTCCGGGCGATCCCGCTGCGCGGCGATCTCTTGAAAAATGCAGCCTTCCTGCGGCTCGATTTCTACGAACGGCCGGGTGCGCTGCATGATTTCCTCAACCAGCGGATCCGCGGGAATGCAAGTTTGTGCTACTTCAACTACCGTCAGTCCGGCGAGCGGATAGGGCGAGCGCTGATCGGGCTGGATTTTCCCTCCCCTTATGAGCGGGATGCGCTGCTGATGAGCATCCCACGCCAAGGCGAAGGCTACCGACTTTGCGAGGCGGTCAATGAGACCACACGGAAAAGACTCCTCGGGCAGTCGTGATCCCTCCGCCAATCGCTTGTGAAACTTTTCACAAAGCACGCTTGCCCGGTCCGCCGAGCTGGACATATTCTTTCTCGAACACCGCCGGGCTCTTCTTGCACAAGCGTCCGGCGCTTTTATTTAGCCATGAGCGATACACCTTCGGCGACCGCGGAAATGAAACTGCCCAGAGACCAAGCTGCCGAAAATGGCTTGGTCAACGTTCAGATCGACGGAATTTGGCATCAATTTCCCAAAGGCACACGGATGATCGAGGCGTGCCGGCAAGCAAAGATCACCGTTCCTCATTATTGTTATCACCCGAAGCTTTCCTCACCCGGAAACTGCCGCATGTGCCTCGTGCAAATGGGCATGCCGCCCCGGCCCGCGCCTGGTCAAGAGCCGACCCGCGATGAAAACGGTTACGAAATTATCGGCTGGATGCCTCGTCCGGTCATTGCTTGTGCCAATACGATTGGCGAAAACATGGGCATCCGCACCACCGGAGAACTCGTCGAAAAATGCCGCGAGGGCGTGATGGAATTCCTCCTCATCAATCATCCGCTCGACTGCCCGATCTGCGACCAAGCCGGCGAGTGCCGCCTCCAAGAACAATCCGTCCAACACGGCCGCGGCGTCTCACGCTTCATCGACATGAAGGTGAAAAAACCCAAAAACGTCGAAATCGGCCCGCGCATCCGCCTCGACGACGAGCGCTGCATCATGTGCAGCCGCTGCATCCGCTTCATGGACGAAGTCGCTGCCGATGCCGTCCTCGGCTTCACCCAGCGCGGCACCCACACCACCCTCACAGTCCATCCGGGCCGCCTGCTGGACTCCAACTACTCGCACAACACCGCCGATATCTGTCCCGTCGGCGCACTTACATCCAACGACTTCCGCTTCCAAATGCGCGTCTGGTTCCTCAAGGAAACTCCGACCATCGACATGAACTGCGGCACCGGCACCAACATCACCCTCTGGACACGGGGAAATAAAATTCACCGCATCACTCCGCGCCTCAACGACGAGGTGAACTCCGCTTGGATGCCGGATTCACATCGCCTAAATTTCCACTATATCGACAGCGAAGCTCGCCTCACCGAGCCGCTGATTAAGAGCGGCGGACGCCATCTTTCAGAAACTTGGAGTCAAGCGCTCGCCGCCGCCGCCACTAAAATCAAGGCGACCCCTGCCGCGCAAACAGCGATCATCGCCTCCGGCCGCATGACCAACGAGGAACTCTTCCTCGCCCGCGCGCTCGCTGCGGAAATTGGCACCCACCAGATTTCGCTCGTCCCCCGCCTTGCCGAGGCGGATGCCCTGCTCGTCGCCGCCGACCGCAACCCGAACACCACCGGAGCTAAGCTGATTTTCCAAACTGAAAACCCCTTCAGCCAACTCGATGCCATTCGCGACGGCGTCCGCAACGGCTCCATTAAATCACTCATCGTCCTCGGAGAAGATCTCATCACCGACGCCGGATTCACCACCGCAGACCTCGGAAAACTCGATTTCCTCCTTCAAACCAGCGTTCTCGCCAATCCCACTGCTGAGCAAGCGCACATCGTTCTACCCTCCGCTGCATTCGCCGAAAAGCGCGGCTCCATGGTCAATCTCACCGGCCGTCTCCAACGCCTCAACCGCGCCGTCGAGCTCCAAGGCCAAGCCCACGATGATTGGGAAATCCTCCGCGACCTTCTCCTTGCCATTTCTGGCGACACGAACCAAGCCCACCACATCGAAGACATTTTCAAAGTCGTCGCCGAAAACGTGCCTGCCTTCAATGGGCTCACCCTTTCGAAAATCGGCCACCAAGGCACACAGGTCACCGACACCGGTTATCAAATTCCACTTCTCGCCAACGAGCGTGCTCGCAAGGCGGCGGGACTGATTAATGGGTGATAACCAGTAACCAATAACTTCTAACTTTCTTCTCTTCCTCCGATGCCGGACTTACTCCAAATCGCCATCATCATCACCAAGATCGTCGTTCTGACGTTCATCGTAGTGCTACCTCTAGTGCCATTATCGGTTTACTTTGAGCGCCGCTTCTCCGCTGTCATCCAAGACCGCGTAGGTCCTAACCGTGTTGGCATCCCGCTCACATTGCTCGGATTCAAAAAGGATTTCCACCTGTTCGGTCTGATCCAACCCATCGCCGATGGCCTAAAACTTTTCCTTAAAGAAGATTTCACCCCCGCCCACGTCCGCAAGGCGTTTTACTGGATGGCTCCTGTATTGACCGTCGTTCCCGCGCTCATCACTGTCTGCGTCGTCCCATTCGGCTCGCCCATCAGTATCTTCGGTCACGCCGAAAAACTCTTAATCGCGGATCTCGATATTGGTCCGCTGTTTATCTTCTCCGTCGCCTCGCTCTCCGTTTATGGAATCACCCTCGCCGGCTGGTCATCCAATTCAAAATTCCCCTTCATCGGCGGCGTGCGCTCCACCGCACAAATGATTTCTTACGAAATCGCCCTCGGCCTCTCCATCATACCGGTGCTGATGTATTTCGGCGACCTAAACCTCAACACCATCGTCCAACAACAAGCCGATCACGGTTGGCTACTCCTCCCACTTTGGGGCCACGATGCGGACCACACGTTCATCAGCAAGCTGCTCTTTTGGTTCCCTGCCGCCATCGCCTTCCTGATTTTCACCATCTCGATCTTCGCAGAAACCAACCGCATGCCCTTCGACCTTCCCGAGTGCGAAACCGAGCTCGTCGGCGGCTATCATACGGAATATTCCTCGATGAAATTTGCGATGTTCTTCATGGGGGAATACGCCGCCATGGTCATCGGCTCCGCGCTTATCATCACGCTCTTCCTCGGTGGCTGGTCGATCGGTTTCGGCCTAGATGCCATCGTCGCCAAGCTCCACATTGGTGATTTCTACTATGGCGGATTCATCCACATGGGCTGCTTTCTCACAAAACTGATCGCCTTCATTCTCTTCTTCATCCTCGTCCGTTGGACCGTGCCACGGTTCCGTTATGACCAACTCATGAAACTCGGCTGGGTGGTGTTTTTCGAAGCCGCGCTCATCAATGTCTTCCTCGCCGCCCTCATCGTCGCCGCGCCGCAGTTGGAAAAAACCATCATCGCCGTCGGTGCCGTCCTGCTAATCATCGTCACCGCCGCAGTGATCTGGGTCGCCAAAGTCTCCGAAGAGGCACCCAAAGTTCTCCGTGCCTGAAATAAGATTTCAAATTTCAAATCCCCAATGGCCGTCATCAAACTCCAGCGCCCGAAACTTAATTTCGGGGAGAAAATTTACTTCGGAGCCCTCATCAAGGGCTTCATTCTCACCATGACCCACGCGGTCAAAACCCTGCGCGGTAAATCCGTCGGCGCGGAGAGCTTAGCCTCCTCCGGCCTCGGCGTGACTATGCAGTTCCCCGAACAACGGTGGGACGAACACCTTCCGGAATACTATCGCGGAGCACCCGCCCTCGTCACCGACGAGCAAGGCCGCGAACGCTGCGTCTCTTGCCAGCTCTGTGAATTCATTTGCCCGCCCAAGGCGATCAAGATCAAGCCCAGCGAAATCCCGTCCGATGACCGATGGGCCAAAGTCGAAAAGCGCCCGCTCGAATTCGACATCGACATGACCCGCTGCATCTATTGCGGCATGTGCGAAGAAGTCTGCCCAGAGCAGGCTATCTATCTGCGCAAAGACTACCTAATCGCCGGCCTCAACCGCGCCGACATGGTTCATGACAAAAAGCGCCTCTACGAAATCGGCGGCACCCGAGTCGGCCTCGTCAACAAGTGGAATGAGTTGAAATGATGTTAAAGGTTATTGGTTAATAGGATCGCTCCTCATCTCCTAGCAATAACAGACAACTTATAACAAATAACCAAATGCCCTCTTACTTATTTTGGCTCTTCTCCACCGTCATGCTCATTGGCGGTATCTCCGTGATCGCATTTCGCAATCCGGTATCCAGTGCGCTATCCGTAGTCACTTGCTTTGTCGGTCTCGCCGGTCTTTTCATCGGCCTGAGCGCCTTCTTCGTCGGTGTTATTCAAATCCTCGTCTATACCGGCGCGGTGATGGTGTTATTCCTTTTCATCATCATGCTTCTCGACCTCAAGGACGAGCAAAAGGCCGCCAAGCCCCTACTTCCCATCGCCGCTGGCATTGCCCTATTCGCCGCTTTTAGCCTACAACTCATCGGCGTTCTTTCGCGCACGCCGAACGTCATCGCGCCAACTCTCAACAAGGAAACCCTCGCAGCAGCAGCCAGTGAATTTTCTCCCGCCACTGGCAAGATCGCCACCGCGCTCACCCAAGGAAAGCTCCCCGACGTCCACCTCATCGGCCACACCTTGTTCACCCAATACAATTTCCCTCTCCAAATCCTCGGCGTTCTACTCCTCGTCGCCACCATCGGCGTCGTCGTGCTCTCAAAACGGCAAGCGGAATGAAGTTATATGTTAAAAGTTATTCGCTGATCATACCCCGTCGTCCCAAATAACTTTTAACAAATCACCCATAACTAATCACCAACCATGGCCACTCTCAACGACTACCTCCTCGTCTCCGGACTCCTCTTCGCCATAGGCCTCGCGGGCGTGGTGCTGCGCCGTAATATCATCATCGTCTTCATGTGCCTCGAGCTCATGCTCAGCGCCGCGAACCTCACGCTAGTCGCGTTTTCCCGCTTCCATGTCTCGCCTAACGGCCTGCCTGACTACAATGGCCAGATGCTTGTATTCTTCGTCATCACCGTCGCCGCCGCAGAAGTCGCCGTGGGTCTTGCCATCATCGTCGCCCTCTACCGCGCCCGCCAAACGATCCATACCGACGAGCTCACCTCGCTGAAAGGATGAGGAAGATTTTTAACCACTGATTACACAGATTTACTGATTGAAGACTTAAGACTCCTCCCTACCTCATCTCTCCAATCTTGCCCCTCTTAAAAAATCAGTAAATCAGTGGTCAAATTCTTTTATTAAGTCGCAGCACATGTCCTTCGATCCAACCCATTACCCTCACGCAAACCTCACCGAGAAAATCATCGGTGCGGCCATGGCGGTGCATCGTGCTCCAGGCCCCGGACTTGATGAGAAGATTTACGAGAACGCACTCGGTATCGAGCTCACCGCAGAGTCTCTCTCATTCACTCAACAGCAGCAGTTTCCCGTCTTCTACAGAGAACAAAGCGTGGGCAGGCTCATCACCGATCTCATCGTCGAAAATAAAGTCATTCTAGAAGCCAAAGTTGCCTCCGCCATCTGCGATGTCCACATCGCCCAAACCCTGAGCTATCTCAGTATTTCGGGGTTGCAAGTCGGTTTGATCCTGAACTTCAAAACCGCCTCGCTCACATTCAAACGAGTCGCTAACATCTATCTTAAAAATCAGTAAATCAGTGAAATCAGTGGTCAAATTCTTCTCTTCACTTCCCATCTCATGAACCTCGCCTGGCTACTCCTCTTCCTCCCGCTCGCCGTCGCGGCGGCGAACCAACTCGTCCTGCAAAAAACCGGGCTAGCACCCACCATCTCCGTCGCTTCCGCGCTGGCGACCTTTGTGCTCTCCGTCGTCCTCTTGGGTAAAAATGAAACCGCCCATTTCGCCTGGGCGACGATCGGTGATTTCTCCATCAACATCGGCATCAAGCTCGACCAGCTTTCCACCGGCATGATGATCGTCGTCACCGGCGTAGGTCTGCTAGTCCACATTTTCTCCCTCGCCTACATGAAGGACGACACTGCCAAGGCCCGCTACTTCACCGGCTTGTCGCTCTTCATGTTCTCCATGACCGGCATCGTGCTGGCGGACAATTTTATCATGACCTTCATCTTCTGGGAGTTGGTCGGCCTTAGCTCCTACTTACTTATCGGCCATTGGTATCAGAAAAACTCCGCAGCAGACGCCGCCAAGAAAGCCTTCCTTTGCAATCGCATCGGCGACTTCGGTTTCATGGTCGGCATCCTCATGCTCTGGGGGATCACCGGCCACCTCGCCTTCGACTCGATGAAAGGCGGCCTCGAAGCCTTCCAAGCCGCCAATCCTGCCATCTTCGGTGGCGTGCTTTCCGCCGCCGTGCTCTGCATCTTCTGCGGCGCGATCGGTAAATCCGCGCAACTTCCACTCCACGTCTGGCTGCCAGATGCCATGGAAGGCCCGACTCCCGTTTCCGCGCTGATCCACGCCGCCACCATGGTCGCCGCCGGCGTTTACATGCTGTTCCGCCTGCAATTCACTCTCGGTTTCGTAGCTTTCGAAGGTCTGCAAGCCAGTGCCGTCATCGCTTGGACCGGCGGCATCACCGCCCTCGTCGCCGCACTGATGGCCACCCAACAGGACGATATTAAAAAAATCCTCGCCTACTCCACGCTCTCTCAGCTCGGCTACATGGTCATGGCGGTGGGCCTCGTTTCCGGCGAAGCGGGCATGTTCCATCTCTTCACCCATGCTTGGTTCAAGGCACTGCTTTTCCTCGGTTCCGGCGCGGTCATCTTCGCCTGCCACCACGAACAAGACATTTGGAAAATGGGCGGCCTACTTAAGAAAATGCCCATCACCGGATTCACCTTCTTCATCGGATTTGCCGCGCTCATCGCCGTTCCCTTCACCTCCGGATTTTTCTCCAAGGAGCAAATCCTCGAAGCGGCCCATCAGAAGGAACCCATTCTCTTTTGGATCGCCGTGGCCGTCGCGGTGCTCACCCCATTTTACATGACCCGCCTTTACGTCGTCGCATTCCTCGGGAAAAACCGTTCCGAAAACGCTTCGCACGCCCATGAAGTCGGCCCCTTGATGTTTGGCCCGCTCGTCATCCTCGCCATCCTCGGCGTCATCGCCGGATTCCCGTTCGTTGCGGGTCAGCTCTCCCCGGCGCTTCCCGAACATGCTGGCGAATTCCATGTGAATTTCCTGTTCTGGATCTCCCTCGGCGCTCTCATCCTCGGTGCGGGCTCCGGATTCGCCCTTTACGCTGGCAAAGAAAAGGACCCGCTCTCCATCCCGCTTCTCCAAAACCGCTTCTACGTCGACACCCTTTACGACAATTTCTTCGTCCGTTATTTCCAAGATGCCTTCGCCGCCATCATCGCCTTTT
>JANMYL010000219.1:0-5574 GCA_031382045.1 Akkermansiaceae bacterium
AATCAGCCCAGCGGCTGAATGTCCGGCACCGACGGCCCTGTAGCTTGGGCGAAGCGGGTCTTTGCGCGGGCCATAAAAGTCCCGAGGCACAAGTCGGCGATCGGCAAGACGACGTTGAAATTCTTATGCATGTAGCGATGATGCAGCAGGTGGTGGCCATTGAGGCGGCGGAACCACCAAGGTTTTTCCACGCGCCGCGCCTTCGGTAAATGCATGCACCAGTGGATGTATTCGTAAAAACAATAGTAAGAGGCGAAGGCCACCGCGCCGCCGACCACGAACGCCCATTGACCAGTCAGCCAAGAAATCAGCGCAAACGGGATCGCGCCGATTAAAATGATAGCCGGGCCATTCCACCACGCCATCGGGATGGTCTCCTTGTCCTTCTCATCGAGCAAGTGATAGGTCTTGTCCGCCTTGAAAGTCCCATGATGGACGATGGCGTGTGCTTGGAAGGCGTAGCGGAAATTTCCCACCGGGCGGTGCATCACATATTTGTGAAGCGTCCATTCGAAAAATGAGGCGAAGATAATACCGACGGCGAGGCCAGTGAGGCACCAGAGTATGAAGAAGGTCATGAGTAAAATTGGCGAAATGATTCCTTAAGCCGCGGTGCGATTATATCCCGCCGGGAAGGATGACAAGCGCCATTCGTGCGGAGTGCCGGAGATGCAGGCGGCATGCTGGAGAACGGCCATAGGAAATTCTAAACAAGGCGTCTTATTTCACTTCTGGTCGCTTTAGATGAAAGCCCAACTCGACAATACGACGGCACAATGGCGCGGTCGAGTCTCCGAACCCAGCATAATGGTTTTAAACAAACTTAAAATGAGATTCAGCCGCTATATAACTCATAGACTGCGAGGAGTGGATCCGCTGGACCCACCAGCAAAGAGTCCAGCTCTTCGTCCTCACCTTTGCGACAATACCCTCAAGTGAAAAAGCCGTTTTGCATTATTCTCAGCACGACAATCTCATGGACAAATCGGTGTTTTGGGCCATGACACCAACCGACTTATGGATCTTTTTAACGAATCTCGTCTCACGCTGCGGTTGGCTTTACCGCTGATGATCGGGCAACTCAGCCAAATGCTGATGGGTGTGGTGGATACGTTGATGATCGGGCATTTGGGGGTGGGCGATTTGGCGGCGCTGACTTTTGCGAACTCGCTGTTTCACGTGCCTTTTGTATTTGGAATCGGCCTGCTGACGGGGATTTCTGTGCTCACTTCGAACTCGCGCGGTGCGAATGACGCGTCGAGTGCCCGCGGCAGTTGCCGCCACGGGCTGTATTTAGCGACGGCGCTGGGGGTGGTAATTTTCGGGATTTCCTGGGTCATTTCGATGAATCTCGATTTCTTTGGTCAGCCCGCTGCGGTGGCTGCGCGGACGACGCTATTTTTTCAAATTATCATGGCCTCGGTGATCCCGGCGCTGGCATCGATTGCGCTGAAAAATCATGCCGACGCCTTGAATCGCCCGTGGCCGCCATTCTGGATTTTCCTCGGTGGCGTCGCACTGAATGTCGGGCTGAACTGGGTGATGATTTATGGTAATCTCGGCTGTCCTACGCTCGGATTTGTAGGAGCGGCTTGGGCGACGCTTATTTCCCGGACGGCTATCCTGCTGGCGATGATCGGGTGGCTGGTGCGGGCCAAGGATTTGCAGGAATGGGTGCCTTACCGATGGTTCCGTAAGCCGGATTTCGGAGATCTCCGGCGTTTGTTGTCAGTCGGTTTACCGGCGAGCATACAGATGATTTGCGAGGTTTCTGCATTTTCATTGGCCGGTTTGATCATGGGCCGCTTCGGGCCGGACGCGATGGCGGCGCATCAGATTGCGATTACCCTCGCGGCGACTGCGTTCATGATTCCGCTCGGGCTGTCGATGGCGCTCACTGTGCGGATCGGCGAGGCGTATGGTGCGGGTGAGATGATGCGATTGCGGCCGATCGCGATTTCGGGCTGGTTGCTTAGCGGCGGCGTCTCATTGGTGGCGGCGGCTGGTTTTCTGATTTTGGGGAAATTTCTCGCATCGCTCTTTATCGATGCGCCCACGGTGGTCGCGCTAGCGGCTTCCATGCTGGTGATCGTTGGGGTATTCCAACTGGTTGATAGTCTTCAGGTTGTATCAGCAGCGATGCTCCGTGGGCTACGCGATGCGCGAGTGCCAGCGGTGATGGGATTTGCGTCGTATTGGCTCGTAGGGCTGCCTGTCGGTGCTGGCTTGGCATTCGGGCTTAAACTCGGAGCGACCGGTGTCTGGTGGGGTTTGGCGGCGGGACTTTTCGTTGCTTGTATCACTTTAAGCTTACGTTTGTGGCGGAGCACCGGCCAAGCGGCCAAGCAGATGTGATTTGCCAGCGTGGTCTTCTGCGGCTCAAGAGCCGATCACTGTCCGCGAATCTCATCATTTCTTCCACAGATTTTACTTCGCGATGACTCTCCCCTTGAAAACCCCTTTCACCCCGCTTACTTCTCGCGCGGACTGCTAAGCAGTTTGTTCTTTATTGCCATGAATACTCTCACCCGTTGCCTCGCTACTTACTGGTCCTCCTCTATTGGGAAAAAGCTCGTCGTCGCCATCACCGGTCTCGTCCTAGTTCTTTTCTTGGCCGGGCACCTTTCTGGTAACTTTCTAATGTATGTCGGGCGCGAGGCGTTCAATGAATACGCCCATTTCCTCCACACCATGCTTCACGGTGCGGGTGTCTGGATCGCCCGGATCGCCCTTTTGGTGACGTTGGTGCTGCATGTGGCGGCGACCATATCTCTCACCCGCCAGAATCGGACCGCCCGTCAAGCCTACGAGCACAAGGCGACGATTCAAGCGTCCAAGTCCTCGCGGATTATGGTTGTTTCTGGTCTCACCATCCTCGCCTTCGTCATTTTTCACATCTTGCACTACACCGTCCGAGTAGATTCGGATCTGGCGAAACTCGGTGCCACCGATCCTTACGGCATGGTCGTAGTCGGCTTTCGAAATCCTCTCGTCGTGCTCTTTTACGTCATCTCCATGACGCTGCTCTGTTCACACCTCTCTCACGGCGTCGCCTCGATTTTCCAAACGTTGGGCCTGCGTTCCAAGAAAGCGCAGGGACTCATCAAACATGTTTCGCAAGCCTACAGTCTAGTGATTTGGGCGGGGTTTATCTCCATCCCGATCTCGGTCCTCGCTGGAATCATCAAGCTCTAACTAAATTTTACCATGTCCATCGTCCTCGACAGCAAAATCCCGTCCGGCCCGCTTGATCAAAAATGGTCCAAGCACAAGATGGACTCCAAGCTCATCAACCCGGCCAACAAGCGGAAATTCACCGTTATCATCGTGGGCACCGGTCTTGCCGGTGGCTCAGCCGCTGCCTCGCTCGCAGAAATGGGTTATCAGGTAAAATGCTTCTGCTACCAAGACAGCCCGCGCCGCGCCCATTCGATCGCCGCTCAAGGCGGCATCAATGCTGCTAAAAACTACCAAAATGACGGCGACTCTGTGCGCCGCCTATTTTACGACACGATCAAGGGCGGCGACTTCCGCGCCCGAGAAAGTAACGTCTATCGCCTCGCTGAGGTTTCTAATTCCATCATTGACCAATGCGTCGCCCAGGGCGTTCCCTTCGCCCGCGAATATGGTGGTCTGCTCGACAACCGCTCTTTCGGCGGCTCGCAAGTTTCCCGGACATTCTATGCTCGCGGCCAGACTGGGCAGCAGCTTCTCATCGGTTGCTATCAGGCACTCGAAAAGGAAATTCACAAGGGCGGCGTGACGATGTATCCGCGCACCGAGATGTTGGACATGGTCCTCGTCAACGGCCACGCCAAGGGCATCGTCGTCCGCAACCTCAACACTGGCGAGATCTCCACCCACGCGGCAGATGCTGTCATCCTTGCCACTGGCGGCTACGGGAACGTATTTTTCCTCTCAACCAATGCGATGGGCTGCAACGTCACCGGGGCCTGGCGCGCTGCACGGCGTGGGGCTCTTTTTGCCAATCCCTGCTACACCCAGATCCACCCGACCTGCATTCCTGTCAGCGGCGACTATCAATCCAAGCTAACTCTGATGTCCGAGTCGCTCCGTAACGACGGCCGCATTTGGGCACCTAAATCTCAGGAAATCGCCGCGAAAATCCGCGCCAAGCAGCTTAATCCGAGCAACGTCGCCGAAGATGATCGCGATTATTTCTTGGAGCGTAAATACCCGTCCTTCGGAAATCTAGCACCGCGAGACATTTCCTCCCGTGCTGCCAAGGAAGCCTGCGATGAAGGTCGCGGCATCGCTCCGACTGGTCTCGGTGTCTATCTGGATTTCCGCGACGCCACCAAACGCCTTGGCGAAGCCACCATCCGCGCCCGCTACGGCAACCTTTTCCAAATGTATGAGAAAATCGCCGGTGAGGATCCTTACAAGCTGCCAATGATGATCTATCCGGCAGTCCATTATACCATGGGTGGCCTCTGGGTGGACTATAATTTGATGTCTAACATTCCCGGCCTGCACGTCCTCGGCGAGGCGAATTTCTCCGACCACGGCGCGAATCGGCTCGGCGCCTCTGCCTTGATGCAAGGCTTAGCAGACGGTTATTTTGTCATCCCGACAACCATCGCCAACTACCTAGTTACCCAGAAACCCGGGAGCGTCAGCACCGACATGCCCGAGTTTAAACAAACGGAGGCGGAGACCCGCGAGCGTGTCAACAAGCTGTTTTCCATCCAAGGCAAGCGGACGGTCGATTCTTTCCACCGCGAACTCGGCCTCACGATTTGGGACAAGTGTGGCATGGCCCGCTCTCGCGAAGGTCTGAGCGAAGCGCTTGAGAAAATTCCGCAAATCCGCGAGGAATTCTGGCAGAACGTCCTTATCCCCGGCTCTGGTGCTAACGCCAACATGGAGCTCGAAAAAGCTGGTCGCGTCGCTGACTTCCTAGAGTTTGGCGAAGTGATGTGTCACGATGCACTTAATCGCGAAGAGTCCTGCGGCGGGCATTTCCGCAATGAGCACCAGTTTTTCGAAAACGACCCAGAAGTCATTGCCGGCAGCACCCAAGCCGGCGAGGCCAAGCGCGATGACGAGCATTTCTCACACGTCTCTGCTTGGGAATATAAGGGCGAAGGTAAGGCTCCCACACTGCACAAAGAGCCCCTTGTTTACGAGGAAGTTCACGTTTCTATCCGCAGCTACGCGTAAGTGCTGGAACTCTCGACTGAGAGTTAGTTTTTCGGCTCCACCTTCTTGCCGCGGTCTTGGGCGTGGGCCCTGATCGCGGCTTTGACTGCGTCTAGCCGTTTCGGCCAGACGAAGCTGGGAGCTTTGGAGGGATCGTAGCCAGCGAGGTGGCCGTGAAGACGGGTGGCGGGTTTGGTGTATTTGAATTCGGTGTCCGCGAAGACTTCCCGGCACAGGCCCGCGAGCTTGGGGTCATACTCCAACAGCTCCACGCGGGTGTTCACATGGTTGTGGTCGTGATCATTCTCGCGGTTGTCGTCGAACCACGATTGCACGCCTTCGGCGAAGTATTCGTAGTGGTTGACGCTGGCGTATTTGCCTTTCCACAACCCGTCCTTCATGGCCGCGTCG
>JANMYL010000246.1:0-23105 GCA_031382045.1 Akkermansiaceae bacterium
TGCAAGCCCTGATGCTAGCAGGGGTGATCGCCCACCAGCTCGGCATGAGGATGGCCCAGCGAATCGGAAACACAGTCGGACGAGCAAGACTGAGCTATGAAAAACTCTGCGACCTTCCGGCCGTGCGACTGATCAAAGCCCGCGATCTGGCAGTGTTAGATACATTTAATCCTGACCCAAGACAAGTCGAACGAGAAAAGCAAACTCGGAAATTTCCCGTAGAATAAGGAATCCTAGCTTAACCTGACGCGAATGGCCCAATGATTGAACCGACTATCCATTTCTCGAAGCAGCCGCCGTTTCGCTCAAATGCTGAACGCCCGGCCTCGCATTTTTAATTTTCTGAGAAAGGTGGCTGCCGCGTGAGCAGTAATCAATACCGATTCGCCAATCCACGATTCACTATCAACACCCAAAGCTCCTATGAACTCATCTCTGAACCGTCGCTCCTTCCTTGGAAACGCCACTCTGCTAGGTGCTGGCCTCGCTGCCAGTTCCGTTTTCGCGGTGAGCCTTCCCGCAAGCACCAAAAAAGTGAAAGTGGGGCTCATCGGTTGCGGCGGACGTGGCAATGGCGCGCTCGCAGATTTCATAGCCGCCTGCGAAATTCTCGGTATCGAGGTCGAGGTGACTGCGACGGGCGACGCCTTCAAGGAGAAGGCCGAAGCAGCCGGGAAGAAATATGCGGTCCCTTCAGAACGCTGCTTCGGCGGCTTTGACAACTACCAGAGAGTCATCGCCACCAATTGCGATTACGTCCTAATGGCCACTCCGCCGGCATTCCGTCCCGTTCATTTTGCGGCGGCAGTTGAGGCAGGGAAACATTGTTTCATCGAGAAACCCGTGGCAGTCGATCCGGTAGGCGCACGCTCAGTCATCGCCACCGGCGAGAAGGCCAAAGCCAAGGGACTCGCAGTGGTGGCCGGCACCCAACGCCGCCATATGGCCAGCTATCTAACTAATAAGGCACTCATCGAGGCCGGCGCGATCGGCCAAATCAAGGGCGGCGTGGTCCAGTGGAACAGCACCGTGCCATGGACAAAACACCGGAATGAGGGCGAGCCCGACGCTTCCTACTTGGCACGCAACTGGCTCAATTTTACCGAAATGTCCGGCGACCACATCGTCGAGCAACATGTCCACAATCTCGACGTCGCAATCTGGTTTCTCGGCCGCCTGCCTGTGACCGCGGTCGGCTTTGGCGGACGGGCGCGGCGTCAGACAGGCAACATGTTCGACTTCTTCAGCGTGGACTATGACTTCGGTGACGACGTCCACATCCACAGCCAATGCCGCCAAATCAGTGGCACTTATGGCCGCGTGGGCGAGTTATTCACCGGCACGGAAGGCGTTTGCTACGGTGGCGGGAAATTGAAGGGCAAGACAATCCACGTTCCAGAAATCAAAATGGACTCCGATAACGGCATGATCCAAGAGCACGTGGACATGATCCGCAGTGTGATGACGGGTAAGCCGCTCAATGACGCGAAGAGCATCGCCGAGTCCACTCTGGTGGCGATCATGGGGCGGATTTCCGCCTACACCGGAGAGATCGTGCGGTGGAGCGATCTGGTGGAAAATGAAAAGTCTCCGTTTTATAATCAACTCTGCGCGCCCGCCGCCATCGACTTCGAAAAGGGCGAAGTCAAAGCCCCTGATGAAGTCCCACCGGTGCCTGGCAAGGCATGATCTATCAGACTATTTCCGCTTCTGCCGAATGCGGAACAGCGCCTTGAACATTCCCCACGCGTCGCGCAGTGGTCTGACTTTACCTCCGGGTTTCTCGATCCAGTTCACGGGAATTTCCGACCATGTCGAGCCGTCGCGTTTGAGCGCGCAGAGCAGCTCGGAATCGAAGGCGAGGCCGTTTTCCAACAGCCCATCAGCGATCCGCCGATATTGACTACCGCAGAGAATTTTAGCACCGCACTGCGGGTCTGCGCATTGGAGGTCCAGAATCAGGTAAGTCGCTAGCAGGAAGCCGCGGTGGAAAATCCCCCGCCACGGGCTTTCGATAAATTCGGTGCTGGCCGTGCGCTTGCGGATGCCTAGCACCGACATTTCCGAGTCCACTGCGACTTGGATGAGGCGCAGCATTTCGGCAGGAGTGACACTGCCGTCGGCATCCACGAAGGCGAGCCACGCGGCGTCGGGTCGCAGCGCCCAAGCCTCCCGCACGACGGCGCCCTTGCCGTGATGTTGCGCGGCGAGGTGGAGATACACGCGGGGAAAAATTTCCGCGAAGGCATCCCTGAGTTCGCTTAGCGGCCCGAGATCGTGCGTGGCCGAGCCATCGTCGGCGATGATCCAGTGAATCGAGAGCGGAGAGTTCGCTAGCGCGGACGCGAGCTCCGCGCCGAAGCCTGCTAGCCGCGCAGAGTCATTCCAGACAGGCGTGACTAGCAGAATTTCTTGAAGACGCGCGGGCATAGGTTTGAATGCACCAATTTAACATTGCCGGCCAATCGTTTCTTTCATGGTATGCAGCCCTTTGATGAAACATGCGGCTATTATCGCCTGTTGGATCGCGGTAATTTTCGCCGGGACATTCCTTCGCTTTGACGAGATTTCAAAGCGCCCCTTCCACGCGGACGAGGCGACTGGAGTGCGGCTCACCGCTGCCCGGATGGAGTCCGGGGATTACCGCTTTGACCCGCTCCACTACCACGGCCCGACCTTGAGCCGGCTGGCGATGTCGCTCTGCCGACTGCGCGGGGAAACTCGTTGGCAGGAAATGACCCAGACCACGCCCCGCTTGCTCACCGCCACTGCGGGCGTCCTTCTGCTGCTTGTCCCGCTGCTGGGGCGGCGGCGCTTCGGCGATGGTCCGATGCTGCTGGCGGCAGCGATTCTAGCAACCTCCCCACTGCTCGTTTACTACAGCCGGATGTTTATTCATGAGTCATTGCTGGTATTATTTGGGATGCTTGCCCTGGCCTCGCTGATGCGCGCACCGCGCTGGGGCGTGCCGGGACTGCTGGTCGGCCTGATGTTCGCGACTAAGGAGAGCTTCGCCATCAGCATAATTGCGTGGGCGGGCGCAGCGGTGTTAGTCGCTTTGGAAAACCGCAAGCAACTCGACCGTGCGTGGTGGATTTCTGCATGGCAGCAATACCGCGTCTCCGTCGCCATGTCGCTACTAGCCGCCGCGCTCATCGCCGGATGGTTCTACACCGACGGCTTCAGCCAGCCGCAGGGTGCCATCGATGCGGTCCGCACTTTTTTCATTTATGAAACAGTGGCCGGACACGACAAACCCTTCGGCTACTATTTCCACCTGCTCGCGCTGCCCACGAAATCCGGCGGCGTCTGGTGGTATGGCACGCCTGTGGTGGCACTCGCGCTGCTGGGTTTCGCCACCCACTTCCGCCGACCCGTCGTCCGCTTCATTGGCTACTCGGCGGCCGGGCATTTTGCGATTTACAGCCTCATCGCCTATAAAACGCCGTGGCTTGCGTGCTTGCCGTGGGCGCAAGTCTGCGTACTTGCCGGCTTCGGCGTCGCGGGATTCTCCACTCGTCCGGCGTGGATGAAGTTTTCAATCAGTCTGCTAGTCGGCGCGTGTCTCGTCACCCAGTTCAGCCAAGCGAGGCGTGCCACCGGGCGCTTCGCCTCGGACGCGCGCAATCCCTTTGCCTACGTCCCGACTCGCGCCGACATCGAGACGCTCGCGCCGTGGCTCGAACAACTCCGCCAGTCCGCGCCCGAAAATTCGCTGGAGCCGGTGGCGGTCATCGGCACAGATTATTGGCCGCTGCCGTGGTATCTGCGCTTGTTTGAGAAAATCGGCTATTGGCAGCGGCCGCCGGGCCACCTCGCCTCCATGCCGCTTGTTTTCGCCATGCCGGAGACTGCAGAGGCTGTGGCGAACCAACTCGCGCAAACCCACACTCCCCTGCCCCGCGGCCTGCGCGCCGAGGTGCCGGTGACTTTGTTCGTCCGAAACGACATCTGGAACCAATGGCTCAAATCCGGCAAATGACGCCTTTCCCCACAGCCCGGTTGTTCACCCACGAGGCGATGAACACGACCTTTTACCTGCGGATTTGCGAAGCCGCCGAAGCCACCGCGCGCGACATGACGCGCGAGTGCTGCGACCACCTCGATTTTCTCGAAACCCACCTCAGCCGCTTCATCGAGGACAGCGACGTCTCGCGCATCAACCGCATGAAGGCTGGCGAAACGCTTTATATCAACGAGCTCACTCATCAATGCTTGTTAGCAGCGCTCGACGCTTACACACGCACTGGCGGCTTGTTCGACATCACGCTCGGCAGCCGCATTGAGCACCGGAAATCTGCCGACTCCGGCCCGGTACCACCGCTCACCGGCCAGCTCACAATCCATCCGGACGTGCCCGCCGTGTCCTGCGAAGCACCAGGCCGCGAGATCGATCTGGGCGGCATCGGCAAGGGCTTCGCGCTTGACCAACTCAGACAGCTTCTCCTCGACTGGGGCGCGGAAGGCGGGCTGCTAACGGCTGGCGCAAGCTCGATGCTCGCCTTCGGTCCCAGCCCATGGCCGGTCGAGCTGACCGGCGACCGTGATTCAGAACGCATCGCGCTTTTAAACCAATCTCTCAGCGCCTCGGGCACCGCGATCCAAGGCAGCCACATCATTCACCCCGCTGGGGAAACCGCTATGCCGCCCGTGCCCTGCCGCCGCGTGTGGGTCACTGCGGCCACCGCAACGTTGGCAGAAATCTGGTCCACTGCGCTGATGCTGGTCGAGCCGGGTGAGATTCCAGATTTTATCGCCGGCGAGGAAACGATCGGCACTGTGCATCTCCAGATCAATGACCGGCCTGTGCCTGTGGCGCAGACGATTGGGGATTGCAGATCATGATTTGGAGATTAGAAAGCGGCGGCGGATTTGTCACCGATTAGGCCCGCCATCCACACCATCCACACATCATTTCATGTCATCCCCAGCCACCACTCCGCAGTCCGCCATTGTCATAGGCGGTACGATCGCCATCGACCACGTCAAAACTCCGGAAGCTGAGGCGACCAATCTGCTGGGCGGGTCGGCGGCTTATGCAGCGCTGGCGGCATCGTTTTTCAGCCGCTCGGTGTCGCTCATCGGAATCATCGGCCATGATTTCCCGCAGGAACATTTGGAGATGCTAGAAGCGCGCGGTATCTCACTCGACGGGGTGGAGCGCTCGGAAAACGAGTCATTCACATGGTCCGGGGAATACCACGCGAACATGAACGAGCGGACAACCCATCGGGTGGGCTTGAATGTCTTGGAGAGTTGGCAGGTGAAGGTGCCGAGCACATCGGCGGATGCGGCTGTCGTGGTGCTGGCGAATATGTCGCCAGACAATCAGATGGAAATGCTCGGCCAGTGCGGGATCGGGAATGGCGAAGCCGCGGGTTCGCGATTCGTGATCGCGGACACGATGGATTTGTGGATCGAGATCGCAAATGATCGTTTGCACGAAGTGCTGCCTCATCTGGATTTGTTCGTGCTTAACGAGGGCGAAGCGAGGGAATTGGCCGGAACTTCGAATTTGATCAAAGCTGGACGCATGCTTTTGGAAAAGGGTCCGCAGCATGTGGTAATCAAACTAGGTGAGTTCGGGGCAATTTTGTTTTCGTCGGCCGGGGACTCCGAGGCCGAGCTATTCCGCGCATCCGCTTGGCCGCTGGAAGCGGTGGCAGACCCAACGGGTGCCGGGGATACTTTCCTGGGCGCTATGGCCGGCTATCTGGCGGCACAAGGAGCGCCTCCTTACGCGCCGGCGGCTCTGCGTCAGGCGATCGTGCAGGGATCGATGCTCGCATCGTTCACTTGCGAGGCCTTTTCCACGCGGCGACTCGAGGAGCTCTCATCAGAGGATTTGGCGGAGCGGCTGGAATTATTCCGCGCGGCAACGGCTTGGTGATCTCACTTGATTTGATTCAAAACCCCGTGGGTGGCAGACTCAATGTCATCTGCGGTGAGGAGATCGGAAACGATGACCACGCGGCGGGCTCCCGCGGCTAGGACTTGCGGAAGAGTTTCGCGGGTGATGCCGCCAATGCAGAACGCTGGGATTCTTGAACCAACTTCACACTCCATGGCGGCGATTTCGCGCAGACCGATGGCTGGCCGACCGGCTTTGGTAGGAGTGGGAAAAAGCGGGCCAAAGCCGATGTAATCGAAGCCCTCGGCAAGGGCGGCACGAGCTTGGTCGAGAGAGTGGGTGGAGCGACCGATGATTTTGCCAAAGCCGACGATTTCGCGCGCAGCGGCGAGCGGGCCGTCGTCCTGGCCGATGTGAACACCGTCGGCGTCGAGAGCAGCGGCGAGGGCGGGGAAATCATTGAGAATAAAGGGAACTCCGGCGGCGCGACAGAGCGGAAGTAGGCGCCGTGCGACTCGCTCGATGGTGGCGAGGTCTTTGCCCTTGGCGCGAAGCTGGAGGAGGTGGGCACCACCGGCCAATAAAGAGGCGGTGACGGTTTCCGCGTTTTCCTCAGGGACGTAGCCGAGGTCAAGGATGCAGTAGAGGCGCGGGTCATTCATAGGTCTTATGGGTCTTATAAGACCTATCTCTTCTCACTTCACGCGCTCTTCGAGATATCTCGCGACCCAGCCAATGTCATAGGTCCCAGCGGCGAAATCTGGGTGGGCGATGATTTCCTGCTGGAAGGGGATAGTCGTCTTGATGCCGCGGATCATAAACTCGCCAAGGGCGCGCTTCATACGGGCGATGGCGATTTCTCGGGTGGCGCCGGTGACGATGAGCTTGGCGATCATCGAGTCATAATGCGGCGGAACGGTGTAGCCGGAATAAACGTGTGTATCCACGCGGACGCCTTTACCACCTGGAGCATACCAGAGGGCGATGGTGCCGGGGCTGGGCGTGAAGTTATTATAGGGATCCTCGGCATTGATGCGGCACTCGATGGAGTGGCCGCGTGGCTGGGCATCAAGGACATGCTTTGAAAGCGATTGACCTGCGGCGACACGGATTTGCTCTTTGATAAGCTCACAGCCCATGACTTCCTCGGTGACTGGATGCTCGACTTGGATCCGGGTATTCATTTCCATGAAATAGAAATTCTCGGCCTTTTCGTCGACTAGGTATTCAATAGTGCCTGCGTTTTGATAACCGATGTTTTTAATCAGGTTGACGGAGGCTTCGCCCATACGAGCACGGAGTTCAGGCGTGAGGAGCGGCGACGGGCATTCTTCGATGATCTTCTGGTTGCGGCGTTGCATTGAGCAGTCGCGCTCACCGAGGTGCACGAAATTTCCGTGAGAATCACCGATGACTTGGAACTCGACGTGGTGCGGATTGAGCACAAGTTTTTCAAGGTAGCAGTCGCCATTCCCAAAGCACGCGATGGCCTCGTTCGACGCAGCCATGAACAGGCTGATAAATTCCTCTTCTTTGAAACAAGGGCGCATACCGCGGCCACCACCACCGGCGGTGGCCTTGATCATGACCGGGAGGCCGATTTTTTTTGCAGCGACGAGAGCGGTTGCGGCGTCGGGCATGATGTCGGTGCCGGGAGTGATGGGTACGCCGTTGGCAATGGCGGTGGCGCGTGCCGTCGCCTTATCACCCATCATGGAAATCACTTGATGCGAGGGCCCGATGAAAGTGAGGCCGGAGCTTGCGCAAATCTCAGCGAAGCGGGCGTTTTCCGAAAGAAATCCGTAACCGGGATGGATGGCATCCGCACCGGTGATCTCGGCGGCGGCGATGATTCGATCGATTTTGAGATAGGATTCCTTGCTGGAGGCGGGTCCAATGCAGACAGATTCATCGGCGAGCTGAACGTGCATGGAATCCACGTCGGCCTCGGAATAAACGGCGACGGATTCTACATCAAGCTCGCGACAGGCGCGGATGATGCGGAGAGCGATTTCACCGCGATTGGCAACTAGGACGCGCTTGAACATTTTAAGAAGTGGCAGTAGTGAAATGACCAGTGGGCAGGAAAAACCGCATCATTTGATGCGGAAAAGGACGTCACCGTATTGCACGGGATTGGCGTCTTCGGCGACGCAAGCGCAGATGGTACCGGCGCGCTCCGCTTTGATTTCATTCATGACCTTCATGGCCTCGATGATGCAAAGCGTCTGGCCGATGGAAACGACACTGCCGACATCCACAAAATTCGGGGCGTCAGGAGCGGGTTTCAGATAGAAGGTGCCAACCATGGGCGAGGTGATTTCAGCGCCTTCAGCCATGATTGGGGCGGGAGCTGCGGCAGCTGTCGGAGCCGGAGGAGCTGCGGCGGCGGCTGAGGCTTGAGCGATCGGCAAGGCGGAGAGCAGGCCGCGGAGGTCGTCGAGGTCGGCTCCCTTTTTGAGTTTGAGGTGAAAGTCCTTTTTAGTTAGGTCAAAGTGAGTGAGCCCGTGTTCATTCATGAGCTCGACGATGCGACGGATTTCCTGGAGTTCCACAGTGAGAAAAGGTTGGGAGTTGGGGTCAACGAGCGCCGGTCCGACGGGATGACACTCGTGAGCGCTAGCTAGAAGGAGCGGGGAAAGAGCGTCAAGTGGAGTTTTCCAACGACAATCGGTTCAAGGAATCCAGCGGCAGAATCGAGAGGCTTTGACGAGAAATTAGACAGTAGTCCGTCGCATTCTTTTTCTTACAGTGGCGGGCCACGGCGACAAGGTTACAATTCTATAAAAGGCCTAATAATGGTGTTTTTGGGTTAGAATTGGCTCACCATTTCGCTTGCCACTCTATATGTGAGGCCTCACAAAAGCCGTCCGCCCATGCCGGGGTCGCGCACATTCTGTTGCTCCGCCCGGTTTGGCGGCCTAATCCTCAATCGCGCGCTCAAATGGAAAGCATCTCATCACGTATTGCCAAGGTTTCCCCGTCACTCACGCTGGCCGTCACCGCACAGGCCAAAGCAATGATCGCCAAGGGCGAAGAAGTTTACGCGCTCGCTGGAGGTGAGCCGGAAGTCGATACCCCACAGTTCATTAAGGACGCTGCCATCGACGCTCTTCAATCCGGCAAAACCAAATACACCCCTGCCGGCGGTATTCCCGAACTCCGCACCGCCCTCTCCAAGAAATTTAAGATCGACAATAACCTCGACTACGATGCCAGCCAAATTTGCGTCACCGGCGGTGCCAAAATGGCCTGCTACAACGCCATTCTTGCGGTTATCGAGGAAGGCGACGAAGTCATCATTCCCTCTCCATTCTGGGTTTCTTACCCAGAAATGGTCCGCCTCGCTGGCGGCGTCCCCGTCATCGTTGAGACTCAAGAATCGACCGGTTGGAAAATGACTCCCGAGCAATTCGAGGAAGCCATGACCCCGGCAACTAAGATGGTCATCATCAACACCCCAGGCAACCCGACCGGGGCCATCTACACCGCTGCAGAACTTCTCGCCCTCGGCGAAATCGCCCTCGGCGAAGACATCGTCATCCTCTCCGACGAAATTTACGAAAAACTCGTTTATGGTGAAGCCAAGCACGTTTCCATCGCCTCGCTCAGCAAAGAACTTTACGACCTGACAATCACAATCAACGGCTTCTCCAAAGCCTACTCGATGACTGGCTGGCGTCTCGGCTACACCGCCGCCCCGAAAGCCTTGGCCGAAGCCATCGAGAAGATCCAGAACCACACCACTTCCAACGCCAACAGCTTCGCCCAATACGGCGCGCTCGCCGCCCTTGAAGGCGACCAGACCTTCATCGACGACATGCGCGGTGAGTACGACGTCAAGCGCCAGTTCATGCTCGCCCGTCTGAAGGCGATCAACAACATCCGCGTCGTTGAGCCGCTCGGCGCGTTCTACTTCTTTGTATACACCGGTAAGACTGGCCTAAAATCGATGAATCTCTGCGATAAATTGCTCTCCCGCTACAAGGTCGCCGCCGTGCCAGGCATCGCCTTCGGCTACGACGAGGGTATCCGCCTGAGTTACTGCACCACGCTGGACATCCTTAATGAAGGACTCACCCGCTTCGAGCAGTTCTGCCGAGAGCATTGAGTGACGCTGGCATTCTTGCCTGTTCTTCCCAATCCGCCGCCGGGTTCGTCCCGCCGGCGGATTTTTTTGAGAAATCTTCATCTCAATCCCCCAAATCATTCAGTATTATCTACAAGTGTTCCCCAGAAACTTTTGGATATTTCTCAGGCCACCTCAGATTTCGGCCCATTTTCTAACAATGCCGCCTCATTCGCTAATCCAGGAAGCAACCACACCTTGATGAAATCAATTGCTAAAAACCACATGACAATGCCTTGACCGGGTGGGAAAGCGCACGAACTTCCGCCATGGCACGAACTATCTTATTGATTGGCGGGAATTCGGGGATCGGGTTGGCAACGGCACGGCGGTTACTGGCGCAGGGCGACACGGTCATTGCTGCAGCGCGTTCCGCCGGGCCGCTGGAGGAAATCGGGGTGCCAGTTCAGGCGTTCGATGCTTTGAATCCGGGACCGCTTGTCTTACCGCCAGTATTGGATGGTTTCATTTATTTCCCCGGTAGCATCACGCTGAAACCGTTCCACCGGCTAACTGCTGCAGACTTTCTGAATGATTATCAAGTGAACTGTCTTGGAGCCGTGTCCGCTCTGCAAGCGGCGCTGCCGTCCCTGAAAGCAGCGACTTCCGCATCAGTGGTGTTATTTTCCACAGTGGCGGTGGCACAAGGCATGTCTTTCCACGCCTCAATCGCCGCAGCTAAGGGTGCGGTGGAGGGATTGGTGCTCTCGCTGGCTGCCGAGCTGACGCCGAAGATCCGGGTGAATGGCATTGCACCCTCATTGACCGACACTCCGCTGGCCGGGACCTTGCTGAACTCTGAGGCGAAGAAGGAGGTTTCCGCGAAGCGCCATCCGCTCCAACTCTTGGGTGATGCCGAGGATATCGCTCGCTTGGCGGTATTTTTACTCGGTCCAGAATCGAAGTTTATGACCGGCCAGATCCTGCGCCCAGATGGCGGACTTTCCTCGGTGCGGACCTTTTAATCCTATGAGTATTACTTTAATTTATCCGCACCAGCTTTTCAAAAATCATCCCGCCATCGCCAAAGACAGGGAAATCTTGTTGGTCGAGGACCCATTGTTTTTTGGAAATGATCCCCGCTGGCCAGCAGCCATGCACGTCCAGAAACTACTCCTCCACCGAGCTTCAATGAAGGCTTACGCCGAGGAACTTACTGTCGCTGGGCACAGAGTCCGTTACGTCGAGGTCCCGGTGGAATCCACTCAAGACAGTGCGGAGTTACTCACTCAGGCAGGTCCGAAGTCGCCGAAGGAAATCCATCTCGCCGATCCTGCGGACGGGGTTCTAATGAAACGTATCCACCGCTACGCCAGTCGATGCGGAGCGCAGGTCGTCGTTCATCCATCGCCGAATTTTCTAAGTCCACCAGAATTTCTCACTGCCCATCTCGCCTCGAAGAAGAAGCCGTTCATGGCGAAGTTCTACGAAACTCAGCGCAAACGGATGCACCTGCTAGTGGACAACGATGGAGCGCCCACCGGTGGGAAATGGTCGTTCGACGCCGAGAACCGGGCGAAGCTCCCCAAGGCCCACGTCCCACCGCGTGAGCCAAGGACCAAGGGCAATGCCTTCACCGAAGAGGCAACCCGCTACATCTCTAAAAAATTCCCGAATCAACTCGGGAAATCTGAGCATTTCCGCTGGCCCGTCACCCGCGCCGATGCCGAGGAATGGCTGGATGTATTCATCGACGAACGGTTTGAGAACTTCGGTCTGTATGAGGATGCGATTTCTACCGAACACTCGACGATTTATCACGGTGCCATCACCCCGGCGCTGAACATCGGCCTGCTCGATCCGCAAGACGTCATCGACCGCGTGGTGGCCAAGGCAGCTGCGGCTGATATCCCGCTCAATTCGCTAGAAGGCTTCATCCGCCAAGTTGTGGGCTGGCGTGAGTTCATGCACGGGCTGTATCAACACCGTGGCAATGTGATCCGAAGTGGAAATTTTTGGAACTTCGAGCGTCCCCTCCCCCAGTCGTTTTACGATGGGACGACCGGCATCCCACCAGTGGACCGTGTAATCCGCCAACTTCTGAACGACGGGTGGTGCCACCACATCGAGCGGCTGATGGTGCTGGGAAATTTCATGCTGCTATGCCGCATCCGGCCAGACGATGTTTACCGCTGGTTCATGGAGCTTTTCGTGGATTCTTACGACTGGGTGATGGTGCCCAATGTGTATGGCATGTCCCAATTTGCAGACGGCGGCACATTTACGACCAAGCCTTATTTCTCTGGGTCAAACTATGTGCTCAAGATGTCCGACGAGAAAAAAGGCCCGTGGTGTGAGGTCTGGGACGGGCTTTTCTGGACCTTCATCGCGGATCATCAGGTGTTTTTCCTGAAAAATCCGCGCTTATCAATGATGGCGAGAACTTGGGAAAAAATGAGTGAGACTAAGAAGGAAGCGCATCGGCAAGCAGCGGATAAATTTCTGACGACTTTGCGCTAAAGCCAGGGCTCAAGACGAAAGTAAGATCCATAAAACAACTCTGGTAAGGCTTGCCAATCAATGCGGTGTTGTCTGGCTTAAACGAGTATATCACGCCATATTATATAATAGCGCAGATAATAGATGTGTAAAATAAATCCCACCCAACCGAGCGCAGGAAACATACCAAACTTCTCCACCAACAACTCATAAGCATCGCCGACTTCCAGTCTCAAATCCGCGAAAGCTGAGGCGGACCCACAGGCTATGGATTTCCACGAATGTTCCCTTTCCTCAGACTAGAAAGCCGATTAAGAAAAGAATATGAATTTGAAAATAATTGGATTCTTCCTAGCCGTCGCCATCTCGAGCAACAGCATGGCACTGGCTCAGAAAGCCGTGCCACCAACATCCAACCCTCGCTTGCCGCTAGCGACGGTCTTTCAGGGCGAGTCAAAATTCTATGCCATAGTCGCCAAGGCGGAACGCGAGAACTGGCGCAATCTCCCGCTCGGCGAGCGGACTATCCGCGTGGCCCGCGAGCTGGTGGGCACGCCTTACGTGAATTACACGCTTGAAGTCGATGACCGGATCGAGTCGCCAGTGGCCAATCTCAAGGGCATGGACTGTTGGACGTATTATGAAAACTCGCTGGCTTTAGCTCGGATGCTCCGCCACAAGCCCGCGCCCTACAAGCCGCAGGACCTGCTGCAGATGGTAGAAATCGAGCGTTACCGCGGCGGCATCTGCACTGGAAACTACCTAAGCCGGATGCATCATCTCGAGGAAGTTTTCCACGATAACCAACGCCGCGGTTACGCCACTAACATCACCTCAAGAATTCCCGGAGCACAAAAAATCCAGCGCGAAATCAAGGAAATGACCGTCCAGTGGAAAGCCTATCGCTACCTTCGCTCGAATCCATCGATGATCGAACCAATGGGCAAAATCGAGGCACAAGTTTCAAACCTGCCTGTCTATCACATCCCCAAGTCCAAGGTCCGAAACGCCGAGAAATACCTACAAAACGGCGACATCTGCGCTATCACCACCAGCCATCAAGGCTGCTACACATCTCACGTCGGGCTTATTATTAGGCTGCAAGACCGGGCTTATTTCGCCCACGCGACTTCAGACACTGACAAGGGCCGAATGACCTTAATTGATCGACCGATCGCCGACTACGTCAATGGCGCAAGCAAACATGCCGGCATCATCATTTGTCGGCCCAAGGACATACCGCCGTCGCCTCTGTGGCAAAGCAACGTGGCGCGTCAATAAGCTGCGCCGCTAGGTCAGGCATCCACTGAATTTTCGTTCAAACTCTCGGCGATGGACTTGATGAACTCGCCAGATTCTTTCTCAACCAGCGGCCGCGTGAGCATCTCCTCGTAAATGTTGATGTAGCGGCGAGCCACTTCCTTGTGACTGAATTCTTGCTCGCTCTCGATCATCACCCGGCGGATTTCCCGATCACGAATCTTCTGTGGCAACGCGTAAAATTCCATCGCCCGGTCGATAGCCCAACGGAACGCACCCGCATTGTAATGGTCGAAACTAAATCCGTTGCCCGTCGAGTTCTCGACATCAAGCGGACGGACTGTGTCGTAAAGACCACCAGTCGAGTGCACCACTGGCAGCGAGCCGTATAGCGGCGAAGTCATCTGCGGCAGTCCGCATGGCTCGAATAACGAAGGCATCAACATGAAATCAGAGGCTGCGTAGGCGAGACGGGAAAGCCGCTCCTCGAAATCGACTATCGCCACCCGCTCGCGCAGATCGAAAGCGGCGACGATCTTGTCGACCCAATGTTGGTGCGGGCCATTCGCCACGATGACTACCTGCAAGTTTTGGTTCCAGTAATCGGAGATCAGGCTGTGGAGAATTTCGGTGAGAAGCTGAGGCCCTTTTTGCACTGGGTCGAGGCGAGACGGCCAGAAAAAGATCGGCGCATTGACGTCCTGCTTGAGCTGTAGCTCGCGTTGCAGCGCAAGTTTGTTAGCTGCCTTGCCTTCGGCGAAATCTGTGACACCGAAATTGCGGGCCAGCGCGTCATCGGTGAGTGGATTGTAAGAGACATCCGGCGCGTTGAGTATTCCCGCTGAACAACCGGCCGCATACTTGGCTCGGAGTTCGGCGCGCACCGAATCAGGCACCACCGAGTGCCAGCCCTCGACGATTTCCCAGAGAAAGCGCGGGCTCACGGTGTTGATGTAGTGTGCGGCGAAAATCCCGGATGTTAGGAGATCCACGGGCACATGTGAGCGGGCGTGATCGTAGTTGGCGGGCGGGCCTGTGAAATACAAATTCATCCAGAACTCAGCAGCATCAATTCCGGCCTCTTCAACTTGGGCCAGCGAGACTTGCCGGGTGTGGATATTGTGCACGGTGAATAGGCACTTGATACCCCGGCGGCGAGCCATTGCCGGGATCATCGCGGTCATCCAGTCGTTACAATGAATCAAATCCGGCATCACTCGCGGGACGATGTGATTGATCAACTCACGCTGAAAAACCAAAGCGATCCGCATCGATTCGTCAGAATGATTGCTGTAAACCTCGTCGCGATAGTAAAAAATCCGGTCTTCCGCCAAGTGGATATGCGCTTCTGGCAGGACTTCGTGGTATTTCTGCAACTCCTTCTCATGCAGGCTAAAAATGTCGCCATGGAACATCCGCCGGTAGTTGGGCATCGCCACATGGACATCCGCTCCCAGCTCGAAAAGAGCAGAAACGAGAGATGCTGACACGTCGGCTAGACCGCCCGCTTTCGCTGACATCCGCTGAGCCATATTTCCCATGCCCGAGGGCAAATAGGTAATCTCCGGCGTGACAATAAGGATTCGCGGCTTAGCTGGCTTATGCGTGGACTTGGCTGACATCGGACGTGAAATTCAGGGCTGTGACTCTATCCACCATGAGCTTGGCGAGATTTCCAAACGACCGCCAACTCAAACTTTCCCAGTTTAGTAATTATTTTTGAATTCAGGGAGCGCGGAAACATGATTCAACCTGCGCCTCCGCAAGATGCCGAATGCAGAATTGGGACCACGTTTCCAGACGTTCGAATAAAGCCCCGTTGAGATCTGCGAGCGACGTGAAACCTAGATCCGTCAGCGCATCCTCACGCGAATTTACCGCGTCAGATTTTAAATCTATCATGTGGACAATGCCCAAATGGACCTGGCCCACTGAGTTAGACTCGTCATTGAGCAGAGCGATGATTCGGTGCTCGTGCTCCTCGGGAAGATCGAGCTCCTCCTCAATTTCACGAGTCACCGCTGCATGGTAGGCGTCCGATCCTGTGCGACCGCCATTGGTATCAACCGGGTTGACATGACCGCCCACACCGACAGAAATCTTTGCGTGAAGTCGGCTTTCCCCACCGGATTTCCCACGGGTGTAATGAAGAATACGATCCCCACAACGGAAGATGCAGTAAGGAATCAATTGCTTGTGACCCGGATCGTTTTCCGCCTCCGCCCGGTCCATGAAAAAATGGTTCGCAGGATCAAGTAAACGCGCGACTGCGGCCTCCAGCCCCGCAGTCCGGATGCCCTCAAACGCCCCGATTTCATCTAGCAATGTGCGCGGCACCACTAACACTTCTTCTCCAGCATACTTCGACATGCGTGAGAGGATAAATATCCACCGTGCTTCGCCAAGCCCTCATCGAGGAGATTATGACGTCAAATAATACCGAAATCTTGATGTTACGCCATCACGTGATTCCTGTTGGCTAGAACGTTTCGGCCTTGATCTCATCGGCAATCTCAATCCGTACGACACGGTCCTCGTGCCCAACGGAATCAGGCATCTCTTACTATGCCGCCGCAGACGCTGAATGATCCAATATGCAAAGAATCTCAAAAATTTGTAAAGATTTCCAAAAATCGGCTTGCCCACCCGGAGGTCCGCGAATAATCCTCCGCCCACCCGGAAGGGGGCGTTAGCTCAGTTGGTAGAGCACTTGCATGGCATGCAAGGGGTCAGCGGTTCGAATCCGCTACGCTCCACCATTTCTCTCAAGGATTGAATGAGACTTTCGCACCAGAGAAACCAAACTGGACATGTCCCACCCAGGGCCGTGGCAAAGGTCACGCTCTGAGGATGCACGCTTGAAACAATGGTTGCTGCCCGTCACGGGAGAGCGGCTGGCTTTGTTGTTTTTTTACCAAAGGTGGGACAGATGAGCATCTCTCCATGAGTCCAGATCATTTAAGCCGGGCACATCAATCCAGATGGGGATTCCTTATGGCTTCCTCACTGATAGTCGTGCCCGGCCCGTGGCCCGGCAGAACGCGGGTGTCTGCAGGCAGGGTCATAACGTGCCGCGCGATGCATTCAAGCAACTGCGTCGTGCTACCGCCCGGCAGATCCGTCCGACCGATGGAACCGGCGAAAAGAGTGTCGCCCGAGAACACCACTGCATGGTCCACCAAATGAAATATCACGCTATCAGCCGAGTGTCCGGGAACATGGGCGATAGAGATTTCCAGTCCCGCGATCCGTAGTGACTCACTCATTGTAAAAAGTCGGTCGATTTGATAAGTAGTCACCGAGATCGGCAGCCCCCATGAGCGGGCCATGGATTCTAGAGTGAGATCCTTGGAGTAGTCCGCGTAGGCATGAAGCCGCGCACCGAGCGCCTTGAGTGCGGCCGCATCTGTCACATGGTCGTAGTGCTGATGAGTAAGCAATACGTCATCAACCCGCACGCCGCGGCGGGTAATCCACTCGGCGATGCCCTCCGGCGCATCTATGAGGAGATTACCATTGAGAGTTTCCACCAGATAGCCGTTGGTCTGAACCATGCCACCAGTGTAGAGAGTGATCTTCACAAGCGCAGTGGTTCGACTTTAGGATTTCTTGCCGCGTTTGGCGAAGTAATACATCACTAAGCCAAAGATGAGGAGTATGATCCCCCAGTAGATATTCACGTTGATTCCTAGAGATTTTCCGTAGATCGCGGAAGCTCGGGTGAAGATGCCATAACCAATTAGGATGAATCCGTAGATGGTAAAGATGATGCCGATGGGAAGTCGAAGGTCCATGGTCGTAATGGGTTAGGTGAAATTACCAGAAGATGATATTGAGGGCGATCGCTGCGATCATGACGATGATGCCAAGCACTGCCGGCCGCATGATCCAAGCTTCGTGACCCGAGAGCTGTTTTGGGGTGAGAGAATACACTAAGCCGGCAAGCTCCTCATCTGTCTTGTTGCGACCGCTGGTTAGCGATAGACCCGCGTTGATCACGAAGGTAACGCTGAATGCTACAATAGCCACCATGAAGCTTTGCGAAAGATCCTTTGGATACTCGAAAACTTGGGAAATCCAAGCGCCTTTAACTCCAGGTCCGTTGCCAGTGACCCATGACAGGCCATGGAAAGCCACAGCAGTGCCAGTGCCGATCAAGAGGCCCCAGAAGGCTCCCGCATTGTTGGAACGCTTGGTGAACATTCCCAGCAGGAAAGTCGCGAACAGCGGCGCATTCACGAAGCCGAAGACCAACTGCAAAATTGCCATGATATTGTTATATCTCGCGGCAATCAGTGCGCACCCCATTGCTAGGATGATACCCGCGATGGTGGCGACTTTGCCCATATTCAAAAGCTCCCGATCCGTTTTTTTTCCGCCTGTCATCTGCGAATAAAGGTCGTAGGTCCACACGGTGTTAAAGGCGGTGACGTTTGCTGCCATGCCCGACATGAAGGAGGCCATCAACGCAGTGAGCGCGAGTCCCAAGAGCCCGTTAGGGAAATAGTTGAGAATCATCGAGGGCAGCACCTGATTGTAATTCATGATGGCTTTTCCTGCGCTGTCCAGCATAGCCACCCCGTTGGCATCGAGCTTCACCGGAATCGTGTAGCCACTTCCGGGGCCATCCATGGTGAGTGCGTAAGCAATCATGCCGGGCAGGATGACGATGGCCGGGAAGAGCATTTTCGGAATCGCACCGACGATGGGTGTGCGGCGAGCGGCCCCCATGGAATTAGCTGCCAAGGCGCGCTGCACTTCCGCGAAGTTGGTGGTCCAGTAACCGAATGAAAGCACAAAGCCGAGACCGAAGATAATGCCATACCAGGGCACGCCCATCGGATTATCCCCAGTGGCGGTTTGTGCCCACGAATGAATGGAACCATCACCGAGTGGGGATGCCTGCAACTTGGTGACGAGGCCGTCCCAACCGCCGACATTTTTCAAAGCAAGATAGGCCAGCGGCGCAATACCGAAGACGATCATGAAGAATTGAAGGACTTCGTTATAGATTGCCGAGCTCAAACCGCCCTTGAGGACATAGGCGAGAACGATCACCGACGTGACGACCAGCCAACCATAGTAATTCCATCCAACCAGTGTGGTGAGTAAGTCTGCGAGTGCGTGCATCGAGATGCCGGACGAAAAGATCGTCATGAACGCGAACGAGACCGAGTTGAAAACTCGAGTGCGCTCATCGTAGCGCATTTTTAAATATTCAGGCACCGACTTGGCTTTGGAGCCGTAGTACATCGGCATCATGAAGATACCCAGGAATACCATCGCCGGGATTGCACCCACCCAGTAGAAATGGGAGGTCATGATGCCATACTCGGCACCAGACGCCGCCATGCCGATGAGTTCTTGGGCGCCGAGGTTCGCAGAAATGAAAGCGAGACCAGTGATCCAACCCGGGATCGAGCGGCCAGATAGAAGGAAATCCTCCGCCGTTTTGGATTGCCGTTTAGGGCGAAACCGATGCCGATGACAAACACCAGATAGATGGCAAGGATCACCCAATCGACCAGTTCGAGATCGAACTTGAGGCCGCTTCCCATGGAGCCGCCTCCGCTACCACTGATTGAGGCGATCAACGGAACAAGGAATGAATTCAACATATTAATATCAGGTTTCTAATTGGCGTTTGGAGAACGACGGACAGCGAAGTTATTCAGCGGAAAACTTGTGAATCATTGAGTGAGTGTATGTCTCACCAGGGCGAAGCACGGGCGATGGAAAGGATGGTTGGTTAGGCGAGTCTGGGAACCCTTCAGTTTCAAGGCAGAACGCTGAGCGCTTGGCGTAAGCAACGCCACCCTTACCTTTGACAGTGCCGTCAAGGAAGTTTCCTCCATAGAACTGGATGCCAGGCTGGTTGGATGAAACTTCCATCACACGGCCGGTCTCTGGATCCTTCACCCGCGCAGCAAGGCGCATGCCATCACCTTTCTTAACCACCCATGCGTGATCATAACCGCCACCAAATTTGAGAGCTTCGAAGTCTGCATCCACTCGCTCGCCGATGACGGTTGGCTTGGTGAAATCCATAGGAGTTCCGGCGACAGGATCAATCTTACCCGTAGGGATAAGGCCGACATCAGTGGGAAGGTAGCCATCCGCCTGGATCATCATGACGTGATCATTGATTGAAGTGGTCGGATCACCAGAGAGATTCCAGTAAGAATGGTGCACGACGTTAAGAATAGTCGGAGCGTCAGTCGTCGCCTTTGCTTCCCACTTGAGTTCATTGTCATCATTGAGCGCGTAGGTTACCTTGACGGTCAGGTTGCCGGGATAGCCTTCTTCGCCGTCCTTGGCGGTATAAGAAAACTCGACTGCTTTTTTATCGGCCGTTGTTTTGCCGGACCAGAGAACCTTGTCAAAACCCTTCAAGCCACCGTGGAGGGCGCACGGGATACCGCCTGGCTCATTGTTGGTCGCTAGCTTGTAGTCCTTACCGTCGAGTGTGAACTTCCCACCCTTGATACGATTACCAAAGCGCCCTACCGTCGCCCCGAAGTACGAAGTGTTGGTCAGCCAACCCGCCAGCGTGTCATAACCGTGAGTGATATCTGCGGTCTTCCCGGACTTGTCTGGAGTCTCCATCGAAACTAGGATAGCACCGTATTCAGTGACCTTGGCCTTGAGTCCATTTTTGTTAATAAGGGTGAAAATTTTCACTTTCTGCCCGTCGGGCATCGTACCGTAATTATCCTCTGTGACTTCCATGGCAGGGCTGAGTTGGCAGGCCACCAAGCTGATGGCCAGCGCTGAAATAAGTGTGGGGGTTTTCTTCATGCGGGAAGGGGTTTGACCGATATCCCCGACAATGCCAAGCGCGAATTTAACCCTGAAATGAGGGGTGACGGAGTCCCTAACCCATGGTATTCCAAGGAGCATGATTACTCCCGTGAATTGGAATGCGCTGCTCGAATCCATTTTGGAAAATTTCGGCTGCCAGACAGCAGCTCTCCATCAAGCGACCGTCGATGGCAAGACACTGACTCTAGTCTGCCAGATTGGCGTGCCGGAGAGTCTGATAGATAAAATTTCATCTATCCCCTTCGGCAAAGGCATCGCCGGAGCCGCCGCAGAGCGCCGGGAGCCAGTGGAACTCTGCAATCTCCAAGAGGATCTCGGCGGAGTCGCCAAGCCAGACGCGCGCACGACAGGGGTGTCCGGCTCACTCGCAGTGCCGGTTTTTTCGAAATTCTCCGGCAAAGTCATCGGCACGCTCGGGATCGGAAAATTTGCGCCTTATGAGTTCACAACGGCAGAAAAACAGAGACTGGCAGACTGCGCGGTGGAAATCGGCGAGCGTTTCGAACATAAACAAGCCGCGGGTGGTTGACCCAGCCGAGGATGTGATTAACCTCCCGCCATGACCACGGTGGAATCAGCAACCAAAGTGCTCGACACAATGCTCGGGCACCTCGGCTTCACGGCAACAATCGAACTCCAAGAAACACTTGACGGCCCCTGCCTTCAAATTCTCTCGAGTGACAGTGAGGCGATCATCGGCAACGACGGCGACCGCCTTGACGATCTCCAATACCTGGTCAACCGGATAGTCCGCCGGCACTCGCCCAAGGCGGAACGTATCAAGGTGGACTGCGAGCATTTCCGCACCATCCAAGAAGACCGCCTAGCGGAGGAAATCCAAGGAATCGCCGCGCGGGTGAAAGCCACCGGCAAGCCTTTTCAGATCCGCCCGCTCAATGCCTATTATCGGCGCCTTGTTCACCACATTCTCGCTGAAGATCCACAGATCGCCTCCCATTCGCCACAAGGCGATGACCGACTCAAACGGATCACAATTTCATCAAAACAAACACCCCCATCACCCTCATGAAAAAATTTCTCTTCGACTGCGGCACCCGCGACGTAACCGCATCGCTCGGATTTCTAGCACTCCGCATGATGGTGGGGTCGATGATGCTCATCGGCCACGGGATTCCAAAAATCCAGAATTTCCAAGCAATTCTCAAGAAGGGATTCTACCAGCCTGAAATCTTCCCTCTCAGCCTCATGTCGCCACAGGTAAGCCTAATGATGACGATCGGAGCAGAAGTCGTGGCCTCCACCCTACTGGTAATCGGTCTTATGACTCGGCCCGCCGCATTTGTATTTGGCTTCGCAATGGTGGTCGCCGCTTTCGGCGCACACGCCTCAGACCCGTGGTTCTCCGGTGGACCCGGAGCATCTAAGGAACTGGCGTTGATGTATTTGATCCCACTGATCGCAATCATACTAGCAGGAGCCGGCAGCTACTCGCTCGATGCCGCCGTTTACAAAGACAGCAAACGCCGCCGCTGGTAAGACCATGGAAACACATCGACTTGTTCTCCCCGGCGACCTGAATCACTACGGATTCCTGTTTGGCGGCCGCCTGCTCTCGTGGATCGACGAGGCGTCATGGATCGCCGCGAGCCTCGACTTTCCGCATTGCCAATTCGTCACCGTGGCTATGGAAACCGTGGAATTCCACCACAGCGTGCGCGACGGCACGATCCTGAGAATTTCCTGCGAGCGCGAACGAGAGGGCAACACGAGTGCCACTTACTCGGTGAAAGTCATCGACGAAAAAGCCGGATCCATGCCCATCTTCTCCACCCGGGTCACCTTTGTCAGCGTCGATGATGCGGGCCTGAAACGCGCGATCCGTGGCGGAATGTGATAAAGGCATTCCTGCCTATTCTTCTCAAAAAAATTACCGTGGAAATTTTGATAGAAACCGTTGACATCGTCCTGCCATTGGAGAAATCCGAGGACGACGAGGCGCGCCGCCAAGCCGCCGCAATCCAGCTCAGCGTGCCCGTCGCGCGCATCGGCGGGATCAAGCTCCGTAAGCATTCTATCGACGCCCGCCAACGCGCCGTCAAGGTCCAGCTTCGGCTAGATGTCGCACTGGATGGTCCCCTGCCCCCTGACGAAACGCCACAATGGTCCGTGCCCGTTCTCTCGCCTAACGCACGCCCGGTCATCATCGTCGGCTGTGGACCAGCGGGAATGTTCGCTGCTCTACGGTGCATCGAAAATGGACTCAAGCCGATCTTGCTGGAACGCGGCAAAGACGCCAGTGCCCGCCGCTTCGACCTCGCTCCGCTGCTCCGCGAGGGGCGGGTCATCGAGGAGTCCAACTATTGCTTTGGCGAAGGCGGAGCCGGCACCTTTTCTGACGGCAAGCTCTACACCCGCGCCACCAAGCGCGGCCCGGTCGCCAAAGTCTACGAAGTCCTCGTCGCCCACGGCGCGCCGGAGCAAATCCTCACTGACGCCCACCCGCACATCGGCTCGAACCTTTTACCCAACGTCGTCAAGGCGATCCGCCACTCGATCCTCGCCGCTGGTGGCGAAGTCCGTTTCCAAACCAAAGTCACCGATTTCCTACTCAGCGGAAATCACATCCGCGGCGTGCTCACAGCC
>JANMYL010000288.1:0-3751 GCA_031382045.1 Akkermansiaceae bacterium
CGTTTGAAGCCAGCGGCCACCGTCACCTCGATCTGCGGCTACTGCGCCACTGGCTGCCAGTTGAAGATCCACCTCGATGAAGCTGGCGCGGCGATCAATCTAACTCCCCAGTCCGGCTACCCGGTGAACCTTGGCATGGCATGCCCGAAAGGCTGGCAGGCACTCGATCCGCTCGACGCGCCCGACCGCGCCACCACACCACTGCTCCGTGACGATACAGGCACGCTCAAGCCCGTGGATTGGCACACCGCACTCGACACGTTTGTCAGCCGTTTTAGGGAGATTAAGGAAAAGCACGGCCGCGAATCCGTCGCATTTCTATCCACCGGGCAGATTCCTTTCGAGGAAATGGCCTTTCTCGGCAGCTTGTTTAAATTCGGGATGGGTTTCCTCCACTGCGATGCAAACACGCGCCAATGCATGGCCACTGCCGTCACCGCCTACAAACAATCCTTCGGCTTCGACGCGCCCCCCGCGACCTACGCAGATTTCGAGGAAAGCGACGTAATCGTGCTCGTCGGCGCGAATCTCTGCATCGCCCACCCGATCCTTTGGCAGCGGGTGATGCGAAACAAACGCAACCCGCAAATCATCGTCATCGACCCGCGCGCCACTGAGACCGCACAAGTCGCCAGCCACCACATCGCCCTCAAGCCCAAGGGCGATCTCGCGCTATTTTATTCCCTCGCACACTGCATCATCCGCGACGGTCGGGTCGATCCCAAGTCCATCGCTAATACCGATGGCTACGAGGAGTTCGCAAAATTCGTCCAAGACTATCCGCCAACAGCGGTGACGGACAGGACAGGGCAGTCGATCGAAGCCATCGAGGCACTCGCTCGCACAGTTTCCGAACCCGGCAAGCGCGTCTCTTGGTGGTGGACCATGGGCATTAACCAGTCCCACGAAGGCGTCCGAGCCGCACAAGCGATGATCAATCTCGCACTCATTACCGGCAATATCGGCAAGCCAGGCACCGGCGCAAATTCCATCACCGGCCAATGCAACGCGATGGGCTCACGGCTTTTCTCCAACACCACTTCACTCGTCGGTGGACATGATTTCGCGGATGTCGCGCATCGGGAAAAGGTTGCCGCTTCCCTCGGCATTCCATTGGAAAATATCCCTTCCGAGCCGTCACTGGCTTATGATCAGATCTTCGACGCCGTAGAAGCCGGGAAAATCAAGGGCCTGTGGATCGTCGCCACCAATCCATTTCATTCATGGGTCAATCACGGCCGGCTCGAAGCACTGCGCGCGAAGTTAGACTTCCTCGTCGTGCAGGACATGTATCACTCCACGGAAAGCGCCCGCACCGCAGACCTCGTCTTGCCAGCCGCCGGTTGGGGTGAGAAGGACGGCTGCTTCATCAACTCGGAGCGCCGCATCGGCACGCTCAAGGCGGTCTGCAAAGCCCCCGGACTTGCTCTATCTGATTTTCGAATCTTCCGCCTCATCGCCAACGCGTGGGGCTGCGGTGAAATGTTTGTCCGCTGGACCGACCCGGAATCGGTTTTCAAAATCCTGCGCGATCTCACCCAAGACCGCCCCTGCGATATCACTGGCATCCGTGACTACGCCCATCTCGACGAGCAAGGCGGCATCCAGTGGCCGTATTCGACATCCAGCCAACCCACTCTCCCCGAGAGACGGCTTTTTGAGGACGGCAAGTTTTACACGCCTAACGGCAAAGCCAAACTCCTCTTCTCCCCACCCGCACCGCTGCCCGAGCCTACCGATGCGAACTATCCGTTCACCCTACTTACAGGCCGCGGCACCAGCAGCCAGTGGCACACACTCACTCGCACCGGAAAATCCGACATCCTTAAAAAACTTTGCCCCACTGCGGCCTATGTCGAAATTCATCCCCAAGACGCAGCAGAACTGGGTTTAAAACAAAACGACAGCGCCGTCATCCGCTCGCGCCGGGATTCTATCAATGCATTTATATACATCGCACCCACTATGCAGCGCGGCCAAGTGTTCATTCCCATGCACTATCCGGAAGTGAATCGGCTGACTCACCCGTCCTTCGATCCCCACTCGCGCCAGCCGAATTACAAGGCCTGTGCGGTCGAGGTTTTGAAACTCCAATGTGCCAAATTTTAGGGATAGCTTCTCAGATTTCCATCCGTCACTTTGAATCTGAAAAAACATGGCTGAAGGTCTCTCATTTAGCACTGTAAGTTTCTCCGGGCACATCCATTTCCTGTCTCGCCTGCACCCTGTGAAAGTTGCGAATGATAAAGCCAAGGGCACAAATTCCAGCGCAGCGATAGAAAAAATAAGTGTCGTCCAAGCGTCGTTAATCCGGGTCTATTGCTGGCGCGCCGTTCCGAGATAGACCTTCTATCTTCGTATCTCGAATTGGTATGAATCAAAGCTGGATTCCGCCGCCGCAAACCATACATCTTCTGCTCATGACTGCCACCACCGCCGGATTTTCAATGCCCCCCGAATGGTCGCCGCAAGAGGCAGTGTGGCTATCTTGGCCGGTGGAAGATCCGCGCCATTGGGGCGGGGCCAAGCGAGAAATGATATGGGCGAAATTCGCCGAAATCGCCGCTGCCATCTCACGCTTCGAACCGGTGAGGATCAACGCGCCGGGCGCAGACCACGCCGCCATCGCTGCCGCCTGCAATCGGGCGAAAGCCGTGCCGGAGCGAGTGCAACTTTTCGACCATCCCCACAACGACGTCTGGTGCCGCGATCACGGACCAATTTTTGTGAAGCATGCCGAGACGGGCGAGGTGGCGGTGACCGATTGGGAATTCAATGCCTGGGGCGGGAAATTTCCGCCGTGGGACCAAGACAACGCCATTCCCCGCCGGATCGCCACCTCGCTCGGCAAGCGCTGTTTCAGTGGCGGCATGATCCTCGAAGGCGGCGCGATCGAAATCAACGGCGCCGGCCAACTTCTCACCACCGAGGCAGTCCTACTCAATCCTAACCGAAATCCCAAGCTCTGCCGTGAGGATATCGAACAACGTCTCCGCGACGGCCTTGGCATTTCCGAAATCCTCTGGCTCAAAAAAGGCATCGAGGGCGACGACACCGACGGTCACATCGACGACATTGCTAGATTCGTCGATCCGCAAACCCTCCTCGCCTGCATCGACCATGGCGGAGCCAACCAACAAATTCTCGGCGAAAATCTCAGCCGCCTGCGGGCCTTCAGCGGGCCAAATGGCCGCGCGTTCGACGTCCTCGAAATCCCGCTGCCCGAGGCCTGTGAAGTCGCCGGTTGGCGCCTCCCGGTGCTACCCGCGTCTTACGTGAATTTCCTCATCGTCAACGGCGGCGTATTAGTCCCCACCTTCCGCCAACCCAAAAATGACGACCGCGCGCTCGGTATGATCCGCGAGCTTTTCCCGGATCGAGAGATTATCGGGATCGACTGCTTAGACCTCGTCGAAGAAGGCGGCACACTGCACTGCATTTCCCAACAACAGCCCGCTTGATCCGATCATCGCGTGCGCGACTTGCGATTTCCCTCAATGGCGCGGGCGATAACTCCGAAATCGAGGATGGTTAGGATAACGATGTAGAATAGCCAGATCGTACCTTTCCCAGCGGTGAAGCCGTAGTTGTGTAGGCCCACCCCGAGGAAATTCACATGCCACCAAGAGAAAGTGACGACCGCACCGGTGAAGACGGCGGCGAAATGAAGGCCCCATTCGCGGATGTAGCCGCCGAGGCGGGCGTGGAGGATGGAGAGCGTCCACAGCACGATGAGCAGCGCGCCATTTTC
>JANMYL010000312.1:0-19802 GCA_031382045.1 Akkermansiaceae bacterium
CAACTGGCTGGCTCTATCTCGCAGTGGTCATTGATCTTTGCTCACGCAAAATTGTCGGTTGGGCGCTAGCAGATCACATGCGCAGCGAGTTAGTCATGGATGCGCTCCGACAAGCTCTAGGCAGCCGAAGGATCGTTCCCAAGTGCGTTTTCCACAGCGACCGAGGCATCCAATATGGCAGCATCGCCTGCCGGCAACTCCTCGGCAACTACGGGATGATTCAGAGCATGTCCGCCCGCGCAAATCCCTATTGTAACGCATGGACAGAATCCTTTATGGGCACGCTCAAAAAAGAAATGTTAGGAGATGGCAGCTTCGAAAACGCGACCGACGCACGCCGCGAACTCTTCGCCTACATCGAGAGCTACTACAACACGCATCGCAAGCGCTCAGCCCCGCAATACCGAACTCCGGTCCAGTTCGAAGCCGCCTAAATTACCCCAAAAAATAACCAAATGCTGGTCCATAAATCCGTTGCATCTCAGTTCATCGGTGGTTGGCTTCCCTGAATTTATTGGACTATCCATACAATGTTGACCACCAAGTCCGGCAATTATAGGCACTCTGAAAGGAGTCACATTATTTCTGAGTAAAACACTGAATATTAAAAAGAATTTATGAAAAACACGCTGATTTCTCTCGCCATTGTCGCGATTTTCGCTGCGCCAAGTCCGATTTTAGCCGCAGACGAGGCCATGGAGAGCCATCTTCCTGACTTCACCAAGGGCGAGAAAATCCCCGAAGGTGCCAACCATGACTGGAATCTCGGTGCCACCGGACTTCGGGGCTGGATTTTTTCAGATAAAATGGTCACCACGGATGCTCGCCAGATTGCCATCACGCAGGTAGATAAAGGCTCGCCAGCGTATGGAGCTTTTGCTGTCGGCGATGTCATTCTCGGGGTCGGCGGGAAGCTATTTTCCTACGATCCGCGTACCGAGTTCGGGAAGGCTCTCACCATAGCCGAATCCAAGGAGGGTGGTGGAAAATTGATCATTTCCCGCTGGCGGGCTGACAAGACAGAAGATCTCGTCCTTGAACTCCCTGTGCTCGGTAATTACAGCGCCACCGCGCCCTACGATTGCCCGAAGTCTAAGCTCATTCTCGAACGAGGTTGTAGAGCACTCGCTGAGCGTGTGAAAGACAATGCAGACAGCCAAGATGCGATTCCGCGCTCGCTCAATGCGCTGGCGCTATTGGCCAGTGGCGATCCCGCATACCTTCCGATTATTCAAAAAGAGGCCCAATGGGCGGCGGACTTCACAACCGATGATATGCAAACCTGGCACTACGGCTACGTCATGATGCTACTATCAGAGTATGTGCTGGCCACTGGCGATCAGTCGGTGATGCCAGGCTTGAAGCGTCTCGCCCTAGAGGCTGCAAAGGGCCAAAGCGCTGTCGGCTCATGGGGGCATGGTTTCGTACTGCCAAGCGGTCTGCTCGGAGCCTATGGAATGATGAACTCGCCGGGATTGCCGTTGACGATTTCGTTGGTGATGGCTCGTGCGGCAGGCGTGAAAGATCCCGTGGTGGATCGTGCCATTGAACTTAGCATGCGCTTGATGCGATTTTACGTCGGCAAAGGGGCTGTCCCCTATGGCGACCACAATCCCTGGACTGAAAGTCACGATGACAACGGCAAGTGCGGGATGGCTGCCGTCCTCTTTAACCTAATTGGAGAAAAAAGCGGTGCCGAGTTTTTTGCGCGAATGAGCCTTGCCTCCCACGGCCCGGAGCGCGACACCGGGCACACAGGGAACTACTTTAACATTTTGTGGGCGCTGCCCGGCGTCGCCCAGTCCGGTCCGAATGCAACCGGCGCTTGGATGAAGGAATTCGGCGATTGGTATTTCGATCTCGCTCGGAGTTGGGACGGGAGTTTTCCGCACCAAGGGCCACCCGAAATGGGAAATGATAGTTACGAAGGCTGGGATGCCACGGGCGGCTACCTGCTTGCCTACGCGATGCCGCTTAAAAAACTTTATCTAACTGGCAAGCGGCTGACCGTCACTCCGCAGCTAGACGCCGCCGCCGCGCAAGCCATCATCCTCGACGGGCGCGGCTGGAGCAATAAAGACAGGAACAGTGCCTACGACAAGTTAAGCGGTGACCAACTGCTTGCATGCTTAAGAAGTTGGTCCCCAGTCGTTCGTGAACGAGCTGCGATGGCGCTCGCACGCCGCGATGAAACGCCAATTCCCCCCTTGGTTGCTTTGCTCGATTCTCCCAATCTTGAGACCCGTTACGGTGCCTGCCAAGCACTCATCGCTCTCGGCGAGCGCTCCGAGCCTGCCATCGCAGCATTGCAAAAATCATTGGCGGATAAAGATCTGTGGCTCCGCATCAAGGCCGCAGAAGCCCTGGCGAGCATTGGTAAGCCGGCCATTCAGGTCGTGCCACAAATGCTCGAATTGCTGGGCCAGGTGGACACCGCCAATGATCCGCGCGGCATGCAGCAACGGTATTTTTCCTACATCCTTTTCGATAGTGAGCGTGATGGGATGCTCAGTGAATCGTTAGATGGCGTGGATCTCCAGTTGCTCTACAAAGCGGTCAGTGCTGGACTCAGGAATCAAGATGGCCGCGCTCGCAGCAGCATCGGCTCGGTGTATCGAAATCTCTCGACCAAGGACATCAAGCCCTTGTTACCCGTTATCTATCAGGCTACCATCAAGTCAGCACCCAGTGGCGAGATGTTTTCCGATGCCATTCGCTTAGAAGGACTTCGCGTCCTCGCCAAGCACCGTATAAAGGAAGGAATTCCTGCTTGCGTCGCCTACGCTCGCTCTCAGAATCCGTGGGATAGCCAAGAACGCACTCCTGAACTGATGAAGATTCTCCTCAGTTACGGCACGCACGCGAAAGCGGTGATTCCCGAACTGACCCAGCTGGCGAATTACTTCGAAAAGGAAGAGAAGGAATTCCCGCAGGATCTAAAAATCATGAAAGCCAAGTGCGTCCGCGAAACCATCCGTGCCATCAAAGCCTCGACGAATACTCCGGAACTCAGCAGTGTTAAATAAAGCAATCTGAGCGGCACTTTGGTTGCTGTATTCCTATGTCACTTTCAGCACTAGATTTATTCACCATCGGAGTGGGCCCGTCGTCATCCCACACCGTGGGACCGATGCGTGCTGCCTGTCACTTCGTCCGCGAGCTCGAAGCTGCGGGCCTGGCTCCGCGAGTGGTTAGGCTGCGCTGCGATCTTTACGGCTCACTGGCCGCCACCGGCAAGGGCCATGGTACGGATAGCGCGGTGATATTGGGATTTCTCGGAGAAGAGCCGGAAACTGTCGATGTCGATGGAATTCCTACTTGTCTTGAAAACGTCCGTTCGAGGAAACTTCTTCATACACCGTGGGGCGGGGAAGTTGTTTTCGAGGAAAAGCAGGACATTGATTTCAAACACCTTAGGCCCCTGCCTCTGCACCCGAACGGTATGCACTTCATGGCACTCGATGCCGATGGACTGCCTGTCCACGAGCAGGTTTGCTATTCTCTGGGCGGCGGCTTCATCGCCACGGAAGCGGAGATGAAAGAGCCAAAATCCGACGGCGTCGTTTTGCCCCATCCCTTTGCAAGTGCGGTCGAGCTAATGCGGTGTTGCGAAAGTAACTCTTTCTCCGTCAGTGACTTGATGTTGGAGAATGAAGCAGTGTTTCGGCCCGAAGCGGAAACCCGTGCTCGCCTCGATGCAATCTGGCTGGCCATGCAGGCCTGTGTGAAACGCGGTTGTGGCCAAGAGGGGATTTTACCCGGCGGTCTCCAAGTCAAGCGCCGGGCCAAGGCCATTCACAAACAGCTCCGCGAATCTGCCCAATCTGCGCTTTCCGATCCGCTGACTATCCTCGATTGGGTGAATCTATACGCACTTGCGGTGAACGAGGAAAATGCTGCCGGCGGGCGTGTCGTCACCGCACCGACTAACGGAGCGGCGGGCATCATCCCGGCAGTCCTTCACTATGCAGTCGGATTCCGCCACTCACCGCATCCCGATGGTGTGCATCGGTTTCTTCTTACCTCCGCCGCCATAGGCATGCTTTACAAGCGCAACGCTTCGATTTCAGGCGCAGAAGCTGGCTGCCAAGGCGAAGTCGGCGTCGCTTGCTCGATGGCCGCCGCCGGACTTGTCGACTATCTCGGTGGCACTCCGCAGCAAGTAGAAAACGCTGCAGAAATCGGCATGGAGCACAACCTCGGTCTCACCTGCGACCCCATCGGTGGGCTGGTGCAGATTCCTTGCATCGAGCGCAACGCGATGGGAGCTGTCAAAGCGATCAATGCCTCGCGGCTGGCGCTCTCAGGAGATGGCACACATTTCGTATCGCTCGACAAAGTGATCCAAACCATGCGCGACACCGGGCGCGACATGAAATCCAAATACAAGGAAACCTCCCGCGGCGGACTGGCAGTGAGCGTGGTGGAATGTTGAAAATTCATTTTTTGAGGATTCATGACTCGATTTGTTCAGGCCAGCGGCCTGAACTCCACCCGGTTGAGCATGATACTGGATCATTGATTAAAGCTCTGGATGTTGTGACTCACTCATTATTAGAGTGTTGCTTAGGATAGCAAGGTCCGCACCGTTGGCGCTGGAGAAATCCCGCTGCCATTGAAGATTGGTGCTGTTGTTTCAGAAAATCGCTCCGGGCACCCGGTCGAGTGCTGTCATATTAAGAATTTCTAATCACAGATAAATGCAAATACACGCTTATTGAGATTGGATTTTTTCTCTATCCAATGCGGTTGTTCTCGAGTCCGAGAAAAAATTGGATTTCTTGTGAAAACATTCCCACGAAACCTGCGTAGATGAAAATTATCATCTATTTATGAAAATTATTGGCCAAGTCACCCCCGTTTTTATCGCGATAACGCTCTTGTTAGGCGGTACACGCGCCATTTCAGCGGAGATTCCGCGCCCGGAGCACCCACGCCCGGACCTGTTCCGCGAGAATTGGATGTCGCTCAACGGCCCATGGCAGTTCGAGGTGGATAAGGCGGCCGATGGCGAATTCCGTGGTCTGACTTCTGGGACCGACCTGAATTCAAAAATCCTCGTCCCGTTCTGCCCGGAGAGCAAGCTGTCTGGCTTGGCTATTCCGATGACAGAGCACATCAAAAACGTCTGGTATCGCCGCACTTTTCAGCTTCCCGCAGCGATGAAAGATAAGCGGATTCGACTGCATTTCGGCGGTGTGGATTATTACTCTTGGCTTTACATCAATGGCCAACTGGTGGGATCACACGTTGGCGAAAATGTGGATTTCAATTTCGACATCACTCGATATCTGAAAGAAGGAAGCAACGAAGTGGTAGTGAAGGTTTTCGACAATTTTTCGTCAGGTTTGCAGCCCAGTGGAAAGCAGTCCGGGAGCGATAAAAGTTCCGGTTGTTTCTACACTCGCACCACTGGCATCTGGCAGTCGGTGTGGCTCGAAGCTGTCGGCTCGTCATTCGTTGAAAACATCTCCATCGTGCCGGACCCCGATCACTCGCGGGTTGTCATCACGGCCAAGATTAATGGCGCGGATAAAGATTTGAAGCTCAAGGCGGAAGCCTTTGCCGATGGCAAGTCAGTCGGCTCGGATATCGCTTCTGGCCCTGGACAAAATGTCTTAATCATCAATCTCAAAGAAAAAAAATTATGGAGCCCAGATACTCCTTTTCTCTATAATTTGAAATTCACACTATTGAGCGGAACGGGAAAAGTTGACGAGCTGACGAGCTATTTTGGCCTTCGCAAAGTCACCATTGAAGGGCGGAATTTCCTGATCAACGGTAAGCCGATTTTCCAGCGACTCATTCTGGATCAAGGATTTTACCCCGATGGACTATGGACTGCGCCGTCAGACGAGGCGTTGAAGAAGGATATAGAACTCAGCAAGGCATGCGGTTACAATGGTGCGCGTTTGCACCAAAAAGTCTTTGAGCCACGTTTCCTCTATTGGGCGGACCGCCTTGGATACCTCGTCTGGGGCGAATATCCCAATGCCGGTTACAACAATCAGCGGGAAGGCTACTCGGCTGTGGTCAATGAATGGACCGCAATTCTCATGCGCGACCGGAATCATCCATCGATCATCGGCTGGTGTGCTTTCAATGAGAATTATGAAGACTCGGGCGAACTTCAGCAAATGGTCTGGAACGTCACTAAGGCCATCGATCCGACCCGCCCCGCTCTTGAAGCCAGCGGATGGAACCACACGCTGCCAAATCCTGAAGTTCGCGATGCGCACGACTATTCCGAAAGTCCCGAAAGACTGCAAAAGAGGTGGACGGATTATTTCGCCGCTGCACCTGCAGGTCCTACTGTTCCGGCACGCTACGGAAATAGAGATGCATTTAACATCGATTGGGGAGTTCCCTACATGATCAGCGAAATCGGGGGGATCGGCTGGGCCACCGAGGGCGGCTGGAGCTACGGCAATGGCCCGAAAACTTTGGATGAATTTTACACCCGCTACAAGGGCGCCATCGATGCCATGCTAGATAATCCTAATTTGTTTGGTTTCTGCTACACCCAACTCACTGACATCGAGCAAGAGCGCAACGGTCTTTACTACTACGACCGTAAGCCGAAGTTCGATCCTAAGAAACTTTTTGAAATTACCGCACGTTCCGCTGCCTATGAGCGTGGTGAGGCACAGGCCGCCATCCCTACGCCCAAGCCTGATGGGATTCGATGGAAGGTGCTGGTAGGAGCAAAGCCAGACGGGCCGCTCAATACGCCTTATCACTATTCCACCGAAAAACCTGTGGACGATTGGATGAAAGAAAAATTTGATGACACCACTTGGAAAACCGGACTTGCACCTTTTGGCAACAAGGACAAGCCGAACACGCCATGGAAAACTCCCGACATTTACTTCCGCAAAACCTTTGAATACGGCGGCGGGACCTTGAAAAACGGCGCGCTGGTCATCCGCCACAACGACAACACCGAAGTTTACATCAATGGCGAAAAAGTCGCCGCGGTCACAGGCCCCAAAGGCTATTACATGATTATGACCACCGAAGCGATGAACAAGGCACTTAAAAAAGGCAGCAACACCCTCGCGGTCCATTCCAAAGAGAGCGGTAATGGCCAGTTCATTGACCTAGGTTTACTCGTGGAGTAATGGCCATCGCACAGATTGCTCCGACACATGAGCCCAGCGAGGTCGGGGAATAATCTGCTGTGGATGAGAATTTTAAGATAAGGAAGAGGAACGCTTTTATTTTTTCTTTCTCTCTCAAAAAATCAGGAGGTGACGGTGATACCAGTTCTTCTTGGATCACCCACTCTATAAAATTCTGATGCCCGGTAGTTTGTTGTGCGCAGTCCAGCTCCTTCTGGCACCATGAATTTGCAGTAACTAGGCCGCTTGCTCATCCAGTAGCCGCATAAATTTCGCTTGCAATATTACTCGTAACGCAGTTCTCAAAAAGCGTGCTTATAATTTTAGGCCAATCACCTTTCTAATAGCCAATACAAAACCCCCAAAGTCCCTGAGTCAAATCGTCATGAAAACCACAGATTTTATTACCCCCATACGAGTTGCTTTGAGGCATCTCACTCTAGCTGTACCTCTGGGAGCGGCTTTACTGAGCTCGACTCCGACTGCGCAAGCGGTTCCTCCCGTGACCAATGGGCTGGTGGTCTGGCTGTCCGCCGACTCCATCAACACGGCCGACACCAACCAAGTTCGAATTGTGGGTGCTGATACTTTTGTGAAAGTTTGGAAGGATGGCAGTGGTGGTGCTCATGATGCCACTCAAGCCACCGACGCAGATCAGCCGAAATACATTGCAAGCGGCGTAGGCGGCAAGCCTGTGCTGCGCTTCGCTCAGACCAGCGAGGACGCCGGCTCTGAAATGAAGCTTGGCGATTTGAGTGCTTTTTTCCCAACTGCAGGCTCGATGTTTGCGGTCTCCACGATCGATTCCGACGGACGTTACAATTTATTCGATAACCGCAATAACGACAGCCGCTGGGTGGCCAACACATGGAACGAATCTCAGCCCGGAGTTTTCCGAACTGGGCGCACCACCATGCCTTATGCTTCATGGCCTCAAACAGGCTCGCACATATTTGCCATGGAAAGCAGCAGCTCGGTCTATCGGTTCGTCATCAACGGCACAGCACTCGGCGGTGCCACCGGTGGTAATTATCACAACGGCAGTGGTCAAAACTGGACCATCGGCGACCGTCCTGACAACAGTCAGCAACTGAAAGGCGATATTCCGGAAATTATTCTCTACAACCGAGTTCTGACTTCTAACGAGGCCAACTTGGTCGGTGCCTATCTCACGGCCAAGTATGGCCTTACCAGCGCCTATCCCGCTTTGCCCGCACCGAATGTGCCAACTGGGGTGACTGCCATGCCTTCATCCTCAGGGGCGATCGCTGTAACTTGGACCGCCGCAGAAGGTGCTACCAGTTATAATGTGTCCATCACGGATACCGTGACGACCGTCGCGCAAGTGGTTAATAATGTGACTTCGCCTTACGTGGCAAGCGGCTTGATCAATGGCAGGCCCTACGATTTCAAGGTGTCATCGACTAATTCCACCGCTACGAGCGCCTATTCCTCCATCGTCAGTGCGACGCCAGGGCTAAGCACTTCCTGTGATATCCTCTCCTTCGTTTTTCCCAATCAGCTTGATACCGTTGTATCTGGCACCAACATCAGCTTGACCGTGCCGACTGGCACAAATGTGACTGCCTTCGCGCCGACTTACACTGCCTCTTCAAATTCCACCGGTAGCCCCGTTTCAGGCACTCCAAGGAATTTCACCAGCGCACAAATCTATACGATCACCGCTGAGGATGGGGTTACAACTAAGACCTACACAGTAACGGTCACCGAAGGCGCCGCTCCTAACGTTTTCACTTGGGTCTCTGGTGTCTCTGGTAATTGGAGTGACAATACCAAATGGACCAATAATTTGAACACTGTCACCAAGCCGATCAGCGCTGGGCAAGTGGATTACACTCTAAACTTCAACCAGGCTATCAGTGCTACAAACAATTTGAGTGCGGGTTACCTCGTCAACAAGCTCAACTTCGGTAATACAGTCACGCTTGCTGGCAACGGCCTCGCGCTAAGCGCCAACGGTGCCACTCTGCCAACAATCAATCAAAACTCGGGCAACGCCATCACTATTAATGCGCCACTGAGCTTAGAGTCCAATACCACACTTGGCGGCACCAACACGGGCGCAGTCGTTGTTGGTGGTAATATCACGGGTACCGGCAGTCTAACCAAGTCCAACGGCGGTTCGCTGGATCTCAACGGTGCAAACTCCTACACCGGTGGAACGATGATCAGCGCGGGCCAAGTCAATTGCTCGTTGTCAAATCCATCACCACTCGGCGGTGCCGGCTCAATCAATGTCACGGTGCAAAGTGGTGCTACGCTCGCGATGAACCGCAACAAGATCACTGGTAATTTGACGCTCAACGGCGGTAAAGTGGCAACGGCCAACGGCTGGGCGGATGATGAATGGAACGGGCCTGTCGCCTTGTCTGGAATCTCGACGATTGACGTGGGAGGCACGGGTGGTTCTCTTGCCCTCAATGGCATCGTAAGCGGAACAGGGAACTTAATTAAACTTGGCACGTCCGATCGAGCGATGCCCCTTAACGCAGCGAATACGTATAGCGGTAATATTACCATCTCACAAGGCGCAATCGCCTTGGGTGCCGTTGGCTCGATTGATAACGTGGCGCTCATTTCCATCGCCGCCGGAGCGACATTTGATGTGTCGGCCAAAAGCGCTTACAGCTTCACCAGCAGCAATAGCTTGGTGGCCAGCGGCACTGGAGTAACGCTAACCACGCAAGCCAAGATCAAGGGGGCCGCAGCTGGCACCGTGAATCTCGGTTCACGCCCGGTCACTCTAACCTACAACGCACTCAGTCCTGCGCTTACCGTGACGCAAGGCACGCTGGTGCTCGGTGGCAACCCCTTCACGGTCAACACCGCCTCGCCACTGGGCTTAGGGACTTATACCATTGCCACTCAAACCGTCGGTAATATCACATCGTCTGGAGTCTATCCAGGTGTCACCGGTACGGCAATCGGCGTCGGTAAGGTCGGCACTATTTCCGTCATTGGCTCGAATGTGGTCCTAACGATCTCCGTGCCCACACTGGAACTGGTCGGCTTCCCGACTCCACAAGTCGCAGGTGTGGCCGGCAACATAACCGTCACCGCCAAGGACGGTGCTGGCAACACAGCTAGCAAATACACCGGCACGGTTCGTTTTACTAGCACGGATGTCACGTCCACCTTACCAGCCAACTACACCTTTGTAGCGGGAGACAACGGAGTTCACACCTTCACCAATGGCGTGACCCTCAAGACAGTGGGTTCACAATCTATCACTGCGACGGATACGACGACCAACAAATTCGCCACCCAATCCGGCATCGAAGTGACACCTGCCCCGGCGGCGACGCTGATGGTCTCCGGCTTTCCAGCCTCGAAAACAGCTGGTGCAGCAGGCGACGTATTGATCACCGCCAAAGATGCCTTTAACAATGTTGCCACCGGCTACACCGGCACCGTTGCCATCACCAGCACCGATGCTGCGGCGGCACTGCCTGCCAACTACACCTTTGAAGCTGGTGACAGCGGCGTGAAAGCACTCAGCGTTACGCTCAATACTGTGAGCGGGCCTACGGTGGCCATCACCGCCACGGACACCGTGACTGGAACCATCTCTGGCACCCAGTCCGGTATTCTTGTTTTGTCAGATACAAGTGCTGCCACGCTGCAAGTTACAGATTTTCCAAATCCGCAAACTGCAGGCGTCGCGGGCAGTGTAACCGTCACCGTCAAGACGAGCGGCGGCGCAACAGCAACTGGCTACACGGGCACCATTAAATTCACAAGCACCGATGTAGCCGCGAACTTGCCTGCCGACTACACCTTTGTGGCTGCAGACAATGGAGTCCACACCTTCACAGGCGGCGTGACATTGACCACGGCCGCTGGCGGCACAAAATCGATCACTGCCACAGACACCACGACCTTGATTACTGGCAGCCAGTCCGACATCACCGTCAATCCTGCTGCTGCCGCCACCTTGATGGTGAGCGGTTATCCAAGTCCACAATTTGCGGGCACTGCTGGCACCGTTACCGTAACGGCCAAGGATGCGTTCAACAACACCGACAGTGCCTACGCTGGCACAGTTAGCTTCACCAGCACCGACAGCGGCGCGACCTTGCCAAGTGCTTACACCTTTGATGGTGGAGACAACGGCGTGCACATCTTCACAGGTGGTGTAACCTTTGCCACGGTCGGCACCCAAGCCATCACCGCCACTGACGCGGCCACGGGAACCATCACTGGCACCCAGTCCGCCATCACCGTGAATCTCGTTCCTTCGATCTTCAATTGGGTCAACGCAGCGGGAGGCTTCTGGGACAATGTCGCCGGCTGGACAAACGATGCGGGAATCAGCTACGCACCGGTTAACGGTGGTCAATCGAACTATGTGCTCAACTTCACTCAAGCTGGCACCTACACCACCACTAATAACATCGGCAACGGATTCCTCCTAAACCGACTCAATTTCGGTGGCGCTGCCGTGACCTTGAATGGTGTGAACTTCGCCATGACCAATAATGGTGCCATCCTTCCTCAAATCAATCAAAACGGGACGATTGGCATCACGGTTAACAACAACGTGGATCTCGGTGCGAATACGACGGTGGGCGGGACTGGCAATGGATCGGTATCGTTCAATGGCCAGCTTACCGGCATAGGCAGCCTAACCAAGACCACCTCCGGCAGTTTGGGAATCTACGGCAACTCATCGAACACCTACAGCGGCGGTACGATTATCAGTGCGGGGGTTGTGAATTTGGTCGCGCAAAAAACGGCTCTACTCGGAACTGGACCGGTCTCCATTACCAATGCCACGCTCGATTTCAACGGCAGCGTGCTCGCCAATGCCATGACATTGAACAATGCCACACTTAGCAGTAACAATGGTTGGCTTGGCAATTTCAGCGGCACCATCAATCTGACCGGCAATAATACCCTTGATACGGGAACCACGGGCAACAACACCATCAGTGGTAATATCAGTGGTTCGGGTGGTTTGACGAAGATTGGTTTACAAGGATGGCCACTCTCCGGCATCAACACTTACTCTGGGAATACGACGGTCAATGCGGGCTCGATCACCCTCGCCGACAACGGTGGCTTACGGTTCGTTCTCACCAACGGTGCTTCCAACAAAGTCACAGGCCCCGGCACGGCGAATCTCAATGGTGACTTCACCATCGATACCACCGCCGTGACCGCTAACACCGGCACTTGGACCCTGGTTGATACCACGACCAAAACCTTCGGTAGCACCTTCACCGTTGTGGGCTTCACGCCCAATGCAGATGGGGTCACTTGGGTCATGACTGCCTCGGGTAAGACTTGGACCTTCGTCGAAAGTACCGGTATGCTCACTCTCACCACCTCTGGCGGCGGTGACTACAGCACTTGGGCAAACGTTTATTCGCCTGCGGATGTTTCCAATCCCGTTGCCGACAACGACGGCGACGGCTTGAACAACCAACAGGAATACGCCTTCGGTCTCAATCCAACGCTCGGCTCATCGGTCACCCCGATCGTCGTGTCGCTCGACAAGACCACCGGCACATTTAGCTACACCCGTCGTGCTACCTCGCTGAATACCGGCATTACTTACACTGTCGAGACCTCCACGGATCTTGCAAGCTGGCCCGTAGATGCTGCCGCCACGCAAACCGTCACGAGCAGTCTAGATGGCGTGGAAACCGTGGCGGTCACCGTCAGTGGAGCTCCGTTGACCGCACAGACTCTCTTTGTGCGAGTCAAAGCGTTGCTTGCTCCGTGATGCGGCTTCTCCATCACCAGAAGCTTCGCGTGAGCTAGGTCATTAACAAGAAGCCGGGAGCGAAACTCCCGGCTTTTTCGTGGGGCGGTATTGAGATGCTGGGGCAGCGCACGCGTCATGGCGTGTTGTCTTTGGCGCCTGTACCATGACACGCTTCTACTACCACCCAGGACCGTTGTGTGCCGCCCGAAGGCCTGCCTCTAATTCCCAAAAATCCACCAAAATTTGTAACCGTAGATGAGTCCCGATGGTTTCAGATTAAGCATGCAGATCAAGCAATCCCTTACACATCACCGTCAATCTGTGGCGTTTTTCAGCTTGTGATTTGATAGAATTTGCGTTCGTGGTGAATAAAATGTTTTAAAAAGAGCGAACCGTATTAAGTGGGCGATTACCCTCCCTTTCCCTAATCGTTTTCATCAACTAAATCCAATCTAAAGCCCATAGCCCCCAAAATTTATGAAACCAAAAAACGCCAGAATTCTCAGCCTCCAAGCCCCCCGTCTCTTTATTGCCCTGGCTGGGCTCGTGATGGGTCTGTCAAGCACCTCGCAAGCGGCCATACTCACCAAGGCGAACTCCACTACTCTGAATCTGGCGACGGACTGGAATGCGGGTGCCGGAACAGTGCCTACGGTTGTTGATTCGCTGTCATGGAATGCCAGCCCGATCACGGCGGCAAATAATGTTAATCTGACGCTAGGTGGCGATATTTCCTGCACCGGTATGGATCTTCGACCATCCGTAACCTCCGGGAGGACTCTTAAAATTGGCAGTGGCAACACCCTAAATTTCAGTGGGACCCTCAACCAAGACAATGGCGGCTGGGATTCTATCTTCAACTGCAGTGTCAACCTGATCGGAAATGCGACATCCACCGTCCAGGGGGATATGATTATTAATGGCAACATCACGGAGAGCGGTGGCGCTCGGTCTTTGACGAAGAACGGGAACGCAGGCGTGTTGCATTTGACTGCTGCCAACAGCTACACGGGCGGCACTAATATCACTGCGGGTATTTTGACTCTCGGTGGTAATGGCACTCTGGGGGCAACAACCGGGAACCTCTCGTTTTCTGGAACCAGCGCGTTGGATTTGGGCGGCACGACACAGACGGTGAAAGATGTGGATTTAAGCAATGCTTTAGTCCAAAACGGCACGATTATTTCCACCAGTCTTTACAAAAACGGGCCGGCTCTTGTAAGCGCAAACTTGCAAGGTGGCGTGACTGTGACAATGGCTGCAAACAATGGCGGCGGCACGATTCTCTCCGGCATTAATACCTACAGTGGTGCCACCACCATCAACGGATGGCTGCGTGCCACCCAACCTGCCGCCCTGCCAAATTCAGGCGCGAGCCCAAATGTGATCACCCTTACGAGTGGCAGCGCATTTCTAGCCGTCAGAGCGGGTGCTGCTGTGGGCGAATGGACCTCTGGTAACATTGACAGCATGGTGGCCAATCCCACCTTCACTGTTACTGCGGCTGGCGGCGCTTTGGGCATTGATACCACGGGTGGTGACTTCAGTTACGGCTCAGTGATTCCTGCCAAAGCCAATCTAGGCTTAAGGAAAATTGGTCCGAATACGCTGACCCTTTCCGCAGCTAATCTCTACCCGAACAAAACCACAGTCGCCCGCGGCACACTCAAGATTGATGCCGGTGCTGGTGGTTCGCTTGCATCCACTTCAGCCCTCACGATCGCGGGCACCGGTACATTCAATTACGATAACACCACGGCAGCTGGCACAACTTCACAGACCCTCGGTGCTCTCAACGTCGTTGCAGCCAGTGCGAACGATAATTCTACCTCGGCGACTGAGGCCACGGTGCAACTCACTCGCACCGCAGCGCAAATGACCGACTTGAAGTTTGCTTCGCTGTCAGCTCGCGTGGTCGGTGGCACCCTCAATTTCAAGGTGGCCGGCGCGCCGGGAATCAACGGCACGGACAGTAAGATCTGCTTTACCGCCGGGCCGACAGTCAGCACCTTCATTGACCAAGGCACCTTCTTCGGTGGCTCCGCATACGCGATCAACGATGCCACAGGTTATTTGCGGGCCATGAACTACACCAGCGACACCGATGCTGCTAGCGTGGGTGCCAGTGCCACTAACTTCACGGCTGCGGCGGTCACTGGCAAACATGTCGATCTTGGCTCCAGTAGCAGCATCTCTGCCGGGATCACTGAGAACATCAAGAGTCTGCGCATCGGCGGTACCAATGCTGTGACGCTTGGCGCTGGAAACACTCTGACGCTCACCAACGGCGGTATTCTAAAGACTGGCGGCGGCGAATCCACCATTTCAGGCGGCACTGGCCTATCCGCTACCGGATCTCCCTTGTCGGATCTCGTCATCCGCACCGATGGTTCCACAGACAAGCTAGTCATCAACTCGCCAATCTTGCTCAACACCGTCACCAAATCCGGTGAGGGCACGCTCGAACTCGGCAGCAACAACACTTTCACTAGCCTGCGGCTAAATGCCGGTAGGCTCAATCTCACGAGACCGGGTAACATTCCCTCGACTGGCACGCTCACCATCGGCGAGGGCACCACGCTGGACAACACAAGCGGCGCTAACCTCACAGTTAGTGGCGGCAGTCTGGACACGCGTGTTGCCGGGAGTTTCACCTATCTCGGAACCAGTGGCGACCTGACTCTGGGGACAGATGGCAATTTTAGGTCTCTGCCAAACGACTCAACCATCACAGTCGTCGCGAATACCCTGAAATTTGTCAAAGAAATGGCCACGTATTCCACAGCCGCCGTGATCAAGAACGGTGCCGGCACCCTTGGATTTGCTGGTAACGGACAAAATCAATTCGTCGGTGGCCTGACCATCAACAACGGCGTCGTGGCTGGTGGGCCAAATGACAATGCCAACCAAACAGCTGGCCTTGGTCCCGTGACCTTGGGCGACACAAGTGGGGTAAACCCGGCCACACTTTATCTGGCGAATAATCAGGGTAATAGCAGCCCGCTTACCGCACGAGCTGGCTCAAACGGGACTTTGGCCTTGGTATCCGAAGCTGGCAAAAATCCTCGCTGGGATGGCCCAGTGACTCTAAATAATGCGCTGACCCTTGCTTCAATCAACGGCACCGGTGGCACTCTTAATTTGCACAGTATAATCAGCGGCGGCAGTGGCCTTAACATCGGTAACACAGGTAGTTTTGTGGTTTCCAGCGCCACCAAAACCCTCGCGAACCAAGGAACAGTCAAGCTCTGGCGTGCGAATACTTACGCAGGCAACACGATGGTGAACTCCGGCACTTTGGCACTGGGCGCGCTCGCCTCAATTGACAGCTCGCCGGTGATTTCCCTTGCGGCCGGCACGACCTTCGATGTCTCTGCCATCGCCGCCTACACATTCAGTCCAAGCACCACCCTGGCTGCCAAGGGGACTGGCACAGCTGTTGGTACCACTCAAGCCACTCTCAAAGGCGGCACCACAATCAGCTTGGGCGCGCAACCTGTCAGTTTGACCTGGGGTGGCGCATCATCGGGAACAGACACCACCCACCCCTCGTTGGTAGTTTCCCAAGGTGCATTGACCCTCGCAGGTAATACGATTTCTATCGTCAATAACGGTGCTCCCATGACTACTGGCGTTTACACGCTGATCAAAACTCCCAGTGCCATCACCGGCGTGCCTAACAGCGCCCTCGTAAGTGTCTCTGGTAGTGGCGGACTCGCCGCCAACTCCGAAGCGTTCGCGACCGTCAGCGGCAACGATATTATCCTGACGGTATCGACTAAATTGCAGGCCAGCATCAGCGGTGTGCCCTCCAGCCAATCCATCCAAGAGACCACCGCCAATGTGACCTTGAGCGGCACCGTATCTGCTCCAGGTCCAACCTACCCGGCTAATGGAGAAAGCGTCAGTGTCACCATCAACGGAGAAACCAGTGTCACCACCACCAGCGGCGGCACGGGCAGTTTCTCGGTTGTTTTCCCGACTGCGAACTTAGTAGGAAGTGCAGGTGGAATATCTTACCCCATCACCTACTCCTACGGTGGTAATACCAGCTTAAGCGCCGCAACGAATGGCACCACAGCGCTGACGGTGACCACACAGACGGTTCCGACCGACATTATATGGCCCACCACAGCGGGCCTTGTCTATGGTCAAGACCTTACCAGTGCTACGCTCAATGGTGATGGCAGCGCCAATGTAACTGGCACCTTCACTTACACCGCCTCGTCCACAGTTCCTGGGTCTGTCGGCACTTACTTGGCTTCTGGTACGTTTACCCCTACCGATACAGAGAACTACAGCACGGTCGTGGTTTCGGATGTAATCAGCGTGGCAGTGTCAAAAAAGGTGCTCACGATTGACTCAGCGGCAGTCACCACCCGTGGCTACAATGCCGGCGTCAATGCTGCCATCACTGGCACACTCACCGGCGTGCTGCCGGGTGACGTTGGCTTGGTTTCCTTCGTTGGCACCGGTCTCTTTGCGACCGCGCTTCCGGCTGTCGGAATCTCGGTCAACGCCTCCAGTGCCACAATCACTGGTTCAAAATCGGGCAACTACTCGTTAACCGTGCCAACTAGCCTGAGTGGCACCATCACCGCCGCCAAGCTCACGGTGAAGGCAGACGACAAAAGCCGCGCTGCGGGAGCTGCTAATCCGACCTTGACCTCCACTGTCAGCGGTTACCAGGGTGACGACAACGCAAGTTCTGTCGGTTTGACCGGCACACCGACATTAACGACGACAGCCATCCCCGCCAGTGCCGCAGGCAGCTATCCTATCTCCTGCACCGCCAATGACGTGGCCATCACAAATCCGAATTACATCTTGGACTTCGTGGATGGAAATTTGGAAATTGTTGGATTGGCAACTTGGGCCAAGGGCACCGGCACATGGGACATCGGCACCAGCCTCAACTGGACAAATCCAGCACTCACCCCTGTCACCTATCTGAATGGCGGAGAGGTGCTGTTCCCCGATACCACTGGCTTCGGCGTCGCTCCCTACACCGTGACTCTCAACACGACGGTCAATCCGGCCAGTATGACGGTGAACAATCCAAATAGGGATTACACAATCGCCGGCACCGGCATCATTGCGGGTGCAACAAGCCTCATCAAACAAGGTGCTGGCGCGCTGACACTTGCTACGGCAAACAGTTACAGCGGCGGAACTACGGTAGAGGCTTGCACGCTGACCCTTGCGAATCGAACCGGCTTCGGCACAGGTTCGGTTACGATGGCCGCCGGAACTACATTCCAGCAGGCAGAGTTTGAAGGCAATGGCTTAGAAGGAGCAGTGCCCAATGCTCTTGTTCTGAGTGGCACAGGATTTGTTACCCTTAATATACCGTTTACCCAAAAAGACATGTGGTTCAGTCAACCAATCACTGGCACTGCTGGGTTCTCGGTGAGAGGGGGAGGTAGATCTCTGACGCTAGCTGCGAATAACTCGTTTGCTGGTGGTGTCACCCTCCAGAACTTTAACAACCGAATCCAAATTTCGCACGTTAACGCCCTCGGAACGGGAACTTTCCGTTCGGAGACGGCCACTGCCAATTCCGGACAGTTGATCCCAACCGCCGATCTATCCGCTGGCACTGGCGTGGGAAATGCTGTTGATATCGCATCGGATGCTTACCTCAATGTATTAGCAAACGGCTCCAACCACCTGAAACTCTCGGGAGCAATCACCAGCGCTGTGGGTAAAGGCAATCTGTATAAAGACGGCTCAGCTATTCTGACGCTCACCGGTACCAACACTTACACTGGCAACACCATGGTCAATGATGGCACGCTCAGTCTCGCCGCCGGTGCCCAGCTCAAGTTCGTACTTGGTGCCACCAGCGGGGTCGCGAACAGCATCTCCGGTGCCGGAACTGCCGTCCTTGATGGTAATTTCCTTATTGATACCTCCGCGGCAAGCGCCCTCACCGCCGGCAATTGGACACTGGAAAATGTGCCGTCGCTCACTGGGGTCTATGGTGCATCGTTCACTGTGGTTGGTTTCACCGCCAATGTGAATAACGACACTTGGACCAAGACTGCCTCTGGTAAGACTTGGACCTTCGTCGAAAGCACTGGCGTGCTTACCCTCACCGCATCCGGTGGCAACGACTACAGCACCTGGGCAAACGTTTATTCGCCTGCGGATGTTTCCAATCCCGTTGCCGACAACGACGGCGACGGCTTGAACAACCAACAGGAATACGCCTTCGGTCTCAACCCAACGCTCGGCTCATCGGTCACCCCGATCACCGTGTCGCTCGATAAGACCACCGGCATATTTAGCTACACCCGTCGTGCTACCTCGCTGAATACTGGCATTACTTACACTGTTGAGACCTCCACGGATCTTGCAAGCTGGCCCGTAGATGCTGCCGCCACGCAAACCGTCACGAGCAGTCTGGACGGCGTGGAAACCGTGGCGGTCACCGTCAGTGGAGCTCCGTTGACCGCACAGACTCTCTTTGTGCGAGTCAAAGCGGTGCCTGCTCCATGATGCGGCTTCTCCATCACCAGAAGCTCCGCGTGAGCTAGGTCATTAACAAAAAGCCGGGAGCGAAACTCCCGGCTTTTTCGTGGGGCGGTATTAAGGTGTTTGGGGGAGCACACCGTGTGATCTCTGACGCATGAGCTATAAACATGCCTTTACCATACAGAGCCGTTGTGAACCAGTTGACTGATAGTCTAAATCTTTGTCTGTAAGTTCGCGAGGTTTCTGCAGCGGAATGTCTTTTTATCCTCCGGGGTTGCAGGCGCTCGTCCACGACCTGATGCTGAAGAGTAAGCGTAGTCCGAAGCGCCATATGAAGATTCTGGCGGGCGCGTAGCATAGACGTCATAGCTTTGCTGATTATGACCGCTACGAACCACTCTATCTTAAAGTCCGACCGCCGAGGTCGACTTCGCTATTCCAAGGACCAGAAGTCCGCCTTGGTGGAAGCCTAC
>JANMYL010000003.1:0-11199 GCA_031382045.1 Akkermansiaceae bacterium
GACACTATTACGGTGATGGAATCCCGCACCGTCGCCGATGACCACATGCATTGCATCGCTGTCACTCGCGGCGATCTGCTGGAGGAAATGCGCATCAGCTTCCTTGTTGACTGTCGGCGAGTAGAGAAATTCGCTTGCTCCTCTAACCACTTCGAGCACGCCGAACAGGTATCCCCATTCGAAGCGGCGCTCCACGAGCGTGATCACTCGCACTCTTTTCAAGGACCAAACGCGCCGCACCAATGGGTGGAGTCCGTAGCGCATTTCATCGTAAACCTAGAGCTTAACCTTACGGCCTGCGGGTAATTCTAACCCCTTCATTTTCTCGACGAGAGTGTGACCTTGAATGCACTCGCCGCTTCCTCATCTTTCCTTATACTTCTTCAAATGGCTTGGGTGGGCGACTTTAAGCCGCCCGCCGAGTTTTTCTAGCTGATAGTAAATGGAGTTGGTTCCGAATTCGATGCCATGGGCTTCCTTGAGCCAAGCTTCGGCCTGGCCCGCCGTTCGGAATGCTCCCGTGCTTAGCTTTTCAGTGAGTTCGGCCGTAGCCTCCGCCGTCATCTTTCCCTTTCTTCCCGAGCCCTCTCCACGCTTTAGCAGTGCTTCGATACCACCGTTACGGAACAGCTTGATCCAGTCATTGATGCTGTTGCGGTGACGCCCTAATAACTTCGCGACCTCCGTGATTTCCAGCTCCCCTTCGAGCAGTAGCTTGAGAGCCAAGAGCCGTTCCTTCTTCCAACCTGTTTCCTCCGTGCGATGTCTCTTGACGACTTCGAGTGCCTCATTCATGTGGTCGATTTTACTTCGATTTGAACCCATGCGCTTTGGATAGGCTAATCCATCAAGAACGCATAGAATAATCCGCTAAATAGTATTACAGGCCTACTCTCGAACCAGATCGTTGTTGGCAACTTTCAAGCGGCTAATCGCAGCGGTTCGCTGCGGTTAGCATTTGGTTTTGACTCACAGATTTTGTGGAAGGTGTACAAATCAAGCGACCTGCACCTGTTTGTCCACGTCGTCGCGAAGGTTTGTGATGATGAAATCTTGGCGGTCTGGAGTGTTTTTTCCCATGTAGAAAGCGAGCAATTCCTTGACGCCTTTGCCTTCTTCATACTCGACATGGTCGAGGCGCATTTCTGGGCCGATCATGAAGCTAAACTCGTCGGGCGATATTTCTCCGAGCCCTTTGAAGCGGGTGATTTCGGCGGCTTTGCCTAACTTTGCTAGGGCCTTCTTGCGCTCGTCATCATCGTAACAATAGATGGTTTCTTTTTTGTTCCGGACGCGGAAAAGTGGAGTTTGTAAAATCCATAGATGACCATCGCGAATCATCTCGGGGAAGAACTGAAGAAAGAACGTGAGAAGTAATAATCGAATGTGCATGCCATCTACGTCGGCATCCGTGGCGATGACGACTTTGTTATATCTTAAATATTCAATGCCGTCCTCGATGTTGAGAGCGGCTTGGAGCAGGGCGAACTCCTCATTTTCATAAACAATTTTGCGAGGTAGGCTATAGGTGTTGAGCGGCTTACCACGGAGCGAGAAGACGGCCTGAGTTTCCACGTCGCGGCTCTTGGTGATAGAGCCGGAGGCCGAGTCTCCTTCGGTGATGAAGAGCGTGGATTCCTCGCGGCGTTTGTGTTTGCTGTCGTAGCGAACGCGGCAGTCGCGAAGTTTTTTGTTATGCACCTTCGCTTGCTTGGAGCGCTCGCGGGCAAGCTTTTGAATGCCTTTGAGATCCTTGCGCTCGCGCTCGGCTGCGAGGATGCGCTTCTGGATCGCCTCGGCCACTTGTGGGTGTTTGTGCAGGTAGTTGTCGAGGTTGGTCTTGAGGAAATTTCCGATGAAGGTGCGCAGTGATTCGCCGCCCGGCTCGATCGTGGCGGAGCCGAGCTTGGTCTTGGTTTGTGACTCGAAGACTGGCTCGATGATGCGCACGCAGACGGCGGCCTCGATGCCAGCGCGGATGTCGGACGGCTCGTATTGTTTCTTGTAGAAACCACGGATGACTTGCACGATCGCCTCGCGGAACGCGGCGAGGTGGGTGCCGCCTTGTGAGGTGTTCTGGCCGTTGACGAATGTATAGTATTCCTCACCACTCTCGGGCGTGTGGGTGAAGGCGATTTCGATATCTTTACCGACTAAATGGATTGGCGGATAGAGTGCCTCGTTTTCCATTTCCTCACGCAGTAAATCGAGCAGACCATCCTTGGAGCGAAATTTCTTGCCGTTGAAATTGATAGTGAGCGCCGGATTTAGGTAGGAATAGTAGCGACACATCTTCTCTACGAACTGCTCTTTGTATTTCGCCTTGGGAGGGAAAATCGTGCGATCGAGATTGAAGGCGAGGCGAGTCCCGTTCACGCCGTCGTCGCGGCGCGGGTTCTTCATATCCACCGTGAGTTTACCTTTTGAGAATTCGAGTGCCTTCGTCTGGTTCTCCCGCCAGGATTGGATTTCGAAAAAGTCGGAGAGTGCGTTGACGGCTTTGATGCCGACGCCATTCAGGCCGACAGATTTCTTAAACGCCTCGCTGTCGTATTTGGCGCCGGTATTGATCTGGGCGGCACAGTCGAAAAGTTTTCCAAGCGGAATCCCGCGCCCGAAGTCGCGCACTTCTACGCGGCCTTGCTCGTCGATAGTGACACGGACTTCCTTGCCGTGCCCCATGATGTGCTCGTCGATGGAGTTATCCACCGCTTCCTTGAGCAAGATATAGAGGCCGTCGTCCGGCGAGGAGCCATCTCCGAGCTTGCCGATGTACATGCCGGGGCGCATGCGGATGTGTTCGCGCCAATCGAGTGATTTAATGTCGTTTTCGGTGTAGTCAGCAGCCATAGGAAAATCTATTTAGGTATTCCTAGCCCCTCGGCGGGACGGGTGCAAGGGCGGCAATCAATCGCTATGAAATCCGGGCAGATTTCCTGCTAACGGCAATTTTCCGTTGCCAGCGGCAGGGGCCTCACTCAGCGTACGCCGTAAATCTCATGGACTGGACTTATAACATTCTCGGACCCGATCCTGCCGCTGGCCTCATGGTGGTCCTCATTCTTGTCATCATTGAGGGAGTGCTTTCGGTTGATAATGCCGCCGTGCTTGCGACGATGGTGATGCGTCTTCCAGAACATCAACGCGGCAAGGCCCTCAAATACGGCATTATCGGCGCATACGCTTTCCGCGGACTCTGCCTCGCGCTTGCCGCGTGGCTCATCACCATCTGGTGGCTGGAGCCGCTTGGTGGACTTTATTTGCTGTGGCTCGCGTGGAGCCATTTTTCGCGACACGAATCGGTCATCGAGGAAGGCGCGGAAGTGGTGGAGACAGAGGGGAATTTTCTCTATCGTTGCACCATCGGGCTACTCGGGCCGTTCTGGGCCACCGTCGTCGCCGTCGAAATCATGGACCTCGCGTTCTCCATCGACAACGTCGTCGCAGCGATCGCCTACGTGAAAAACTACCCGATGCCCTCAAAGCTAGTGCTTGTCTGCACCGGAGTTTTCCTCGGCATCTTGGCCATGCGATTCGCGGCCCAAGGCTTCGTGAAGCTCATGCAGCGCTATCATTTCCTAGAAACCTGCGCCTTTGTCGTCATCGCCGTGCTCGGGGTGAAACTCGTCCTCAGCGTGCCCCGTCATTTCCTTGAGAAAGGCCACGAATTCCACGGTTTTCTCGCCTCCAAGTCTCAAATGTTGTCTTCGGTGGGCGATGCCATTCACGGCTTTCTCGCCAGCCATTACTTCGACATGGGCACTTCCGCGCTTACGCTTTTGATCTTCATCGTCCCGGTGGCGCTTCACCGGATCAAACACGGACGCTCGCCCGTCTAGCCGCTCACCCTCAGCGGATCAGGAAATAGACTGCCGCGCATGAAGATTTGGGTTTTGTGGGCTAAGGAGAGGCGACCTTATTGTCGCCTCTTCTCCGGCGACCAGTGTTTGCGCTTGTTGGAAATTCGAGTCGTCGCTAGCTTGCGGCGTGGTTGATGATTTCCAAGAGCCGCTGAAAAAGAGAGTTGGAGGCAGCTTGTCCAAACTGCCGCCGCTGCAACGTCTGGAAATGCTGCGCCGGAATGCCTGGATGATCCGCCAGAAACCCTGGGCACCGCCCGCCAATGATGGAACCGTCGTTCGAAAAGTTGTTGGTCTTGCTCGCTGAGAAATCACTGGAAGCGGACATCGCACCAGCCGCCGGACCAGCGAACCTTGAGGTCCACTTCGTATAACCGCGTGAGCACTTTTTCCGTGAGGACATCGCGCTTCCTCCCGTCGGCGAAGATGCGGCCATTTTTGAGGAGGACCACGCGGTCGATTTCGGGCGGGATTTCACCCGGATGATGGGTCACCCAGACGAGGGTGCGACCTTGTTGGAGGAGCTGGCGCAAAGTGACGATGAGGTGCAGCGATGCGGCGAAGTCGAGGGCGGTGGATGGCTCGTCTAGCACGAGGACTTCCGGCTGGTGGACGAGTGCGCGTGCGACGAGAAATCGCCGGCGCTCGCCGGAGGAAAGCTCGCCAAAAGGGCGGTGGCGGATGGCGGCCACGCCCATCAGTTCCATCGCTTCGAGCGCGCGACTTTTATCAGTTTGAGAAAATCGCATGTCGCGGGTGCGCCCGTAAGCGCCGCGCAACGAGGAGAGCACGGTGTCGGCGGCGATTTCCCCCGGCTCGAAGCGGGCGACCTCTTCTGGCATCACCACACCGATGCGGTGGCGCAGCTCTTCGAGCGCCCAAAGCTCCTCGCCGAAGAGGCGACACGGCGTCCCGCGTTGCGCCTCGGGGCGGACCTCGCCAGTTAGGAGCTTGAGAAAGGTGCTCTTGCCCGCGCCGTTCGGCCCGAGCACGGCCGTGCTTTCTCCGGCGCGCAGCTTGAGAGAGAAGTCCCTGAGTGCCTCGGTGTCGCCGCGCCAGACGCTGGCGTTGTGGATCTCGAAAAATGTCATCTGCTGGGATTCTCAAAGCCGGAGTGGGACTTGCAAGGCAAGAGCGCGATGGGATTTCTTTGATTCCGCGCTCGCCACTCCGCGCTCGGCGGATTTTCATCCTGCGGTGATTGCGACGCAGCCTTTCAATGTCCTTCCGCGGCCAGCGCTGGCGGGGGAGTTCGTGCCGGCAGATTATTTCCGGGAACTCGCGCGGGCAGAAATTTGCCGGGGTGAACGGCCGTTGGAAATCGATTTGGGCTGCGGCGATGGCTCGTTTTTGATGGAGATGGCCCGCGAGTTCCCGGAGCGAGATTTCCTAGGCGTGGAGCGACTGCTTGGGCGAGTGCGCAAGGTGTGTAAAAAGCTCACGCGGCGTGGCTTGGAAAACACGCGGGTGCTGCGGCTGGACAGCCGCTACGTGGTCGAGTGGCTGTTACCCGAGGCGCAGGTTTCGCGGCTGCACTTGCTCTGCCCGGATCCTTGGCCGAAGCTGCGCCACCATCGGCGGCGGTTGGTGCAGTCGGAATTTCTCGAAGCTGTGCAGCGGGTGCTCGTGCCGGGTGGCGAGTTTCTATTCATGACCGACCACGAAGAATACTTCCAATGGGCGGTGGGAAAAGTCACTGAGTTCGGGAAATTCGAAATACTGGAATGGACAGAGGAATCGTTTTTTTATCCGAAAACAGATTTTCAACAACAATGGGAGAGCGAGGGTAAATCGATGTTCCGCCTGCGCTGCCGCAAGCCGCTCAACGGGGTTGGAGGGTCACCAGAGAGTGATTTGCAAAGCCTTCCAGCCTGAGATTTCCGGACTCGTCCACCCTCACGGTGACGCCGCCGGACTCGCCTTGGTGGATGACTTGAATCCCGCGCGAGCGCCAATGTTTCACAGTCTCCGGATTCAACTGCTCGGCAGGCGGGAAGGTTGAATGCGAGGCGACGATGGCTTGCGGGTTCACGGCGTCGAGGAATGCATCGCCCAGAGAAGCATCGCTGCCGTGGTGGCCCGCGATGATGAGATCCGCGGAGACGTCCTTGCCGGCATCGAGTAATTTTGACTCAGTGAGCATTCCGGCATCGCTGGTGAAGAGCAATTTCCAGCCGTGCCAGTGGATTCGGAAGATCGCGACGCGGTCGTCTGCTGGGGCGTTTTGCGAATGCGAATCGGGGGCGTGGAGGATTTCTAGCCGCGCGCCGTCCGGTAGCGGTAAATCCTGCACATCCGCAGCGTGGATGGTTTTAATTCCTGCGAGTGGCGCGTCCGTGGACCAGTTGCGGAAGGTCGGGCTGCGCGATTGCGCCACGGGCAAGAGCACTTGCCGGATCGGGAAAGTTGCCCACACCTCCGCGCCGCCGCCGAGGTGGCTGCCATCCGGATGACTTAAAATTACTGCATCAGGCATCGCGCCGAGCCGCCGCAACGAAGGCGCAACCCGTCGTTTGAAATTGTAGCGATCCGCACAATCCATCAGCACCGCGCCGCTCTTCCCGCCGGAAAAACACGCCGCGCCCGCCCCTTGTTCCAAGTCGTAAATGAGCAAAAACGGCTTACTTTCCTGCGCCAATTGGAAGTGCCCGCCAGGGATGGCAGAAAACCCCTCCGCTGTCAGGACGCAGGCTTTCGCCACATAGCCGTTCGCTTGGTTCACCCACCTCGCGACTGGTGGAACTGCCGGATAAAGCGCCGCCGCGAGCAGGGCCGCGCTGAGTAAAACGAAAATCAACGGCACCAAAATCACCCCGGCGAAAACTGAGATTGGCGTCACCAGCCCGAAGTGAAACGCAGTCAGCGGCGTGGAGCCGAGCCCCGCCACCAGGGACACGCCAAGCGATTGCGCGACGTTCCTTCGCAGCCCGAGCCATGCCTTTTGTCGCCGCGTCATCATTGCCAGTGGTAAATAAAGTTCCGGCTTCGCGATCCACGAAAAAAGGCGCATTCCCCATCCTGCGCCGACTGCGATGACGGCCACCACGCCGTAGGAAAGCTGCACGCCCGGTTGGAATAATAAGCGCCCGTCCCACAGCATCGCCGTGAGTAAAACTGCGCCGAGCGCGTTCAATAAATCCGGCTGCCTTCGCGACACGAAAGCCCCTAGAAACACCGCCGCCATCCACGCCGAGCGCATCGCCGGTGGGCTATTTCCCGTCAGCCAAGAGTAACCGAAAATGAGCGGGAGCAAGACCAGCACCGCCCAGCGCCGGGGCACTCCCGCCAGCCGCAGCAGCAGCCAACCGATGCTACCGACCATCGCCACGTGCAGCCCGCTCACCGAGAACGCGTGCAATGTCCCACTATTACGAAACGCCGCCACCAGCTCATCTGCGTCCGGCGGTTGCTCGCCGATGACCACCGCACGGATCACGATTGCTTCCTCTGAATCTTCCGCAAGGCCCTCCGTCACCGCCGCGCGGAAGCCTCGCCGCAGTGCGGCTCCGCGCGCCGCCCACCCATGAGTCACCACCTCGCCTCGCACCCATCCCGCATGAAAAACCGCCGCCACACCTTGACCACGTAGCCAAGCTGCTTGGTCGAACTCGCCCGGATTCCGTTGCTCCGGCAGTGGTCCGAAATTCCCCCGCGCCCTCACTCGCGAGCCGGTGACTGGTAGCTCTCCCCGGCCTTCCCACCTGACCTTCGCTCCCGCTTGCGGCCCCGTCAGCAAAACCACCGGGGCCGACCAAAATTTTTCGCTGCCCTTGCCATCCTTGAGCAAGCGCCCCTGCATTTCCCCGCCACCGGATGCCAACAACTGCCGCTCCTCGGACTCCCTCGCCATGTTCCGCCCGGTGAAAACCCCGACCGCCAGCCAGCCGCAAAACCCCCAAGCCAAGCCCGTCCGCCAGTTTCTTAAATACCCACCCGCCAAGCCCAGCGCCGCGCCTAAAGCGAGGCTCGCCGTAAGATTTTTCTCCGAGAGTAATACGCATCCAGCTGCCACCAGCGCTGCCATAAATAGTGGATGCCGGCCGCAGAATGCTTCAGCCCAGCCAATAACGCCACGTTCGGGATCACGCATGGTGGTAGTTCGGGTGTGACCGCGGCGCTATCCAAGCTCACCTGACTACACGGGCGGATGAGAATTCCCTTTATCCGCAACCTTTTGCATCCGTGCAAGATACTCAGCTTCTTCATCGGCGAGCGATTGCGCAGCACGGACGAGATTCCCGGTTTTTTCACCCTCCACGGCCGCTGCCTTTACCGCTGCGTCGGCTAGGATCCATTCATGCAGCTTGTGGCTGGCGTTTGCCGAATGCCGAGTGCCGGGAAATTGTGCCACCACTTGATCCATGATCGACACGGCAGCCGCCCGGTCACCCTCCACCTCGTCATAAAGCTCGGCGAGCCGGAAAAGGAAATAAGCAGCGTCGTTGATTTCCCACTCCTGGCTCTCCAATGCGTGTCGGATAGTTAGAATAGCTGCTTTCGCGTCGCCAAGATGGGTCTTTTGAATTTTTGAAATTTCCACCCATGGCAGACGGTTGAGTGGATCCACGGCGGCCGCCACTTTGAAGGCGGCGATCGCACCTTGATAATCCCCCTGCGCCACCAGCGAACGGGCGTCATGCATGACGTCCTTCTCCACTATTTCCCCACTGTCGAACACCGCGTGAGTGATCCGCTGGGCGAAGAACGGTAGCAAATGGACCACCACGAAGATCCCGACCAATCCGGCGCTCAAAAAGGTGAGTAAGATGCCATTGAAGGTGTTTGAGCTCTCCATCGAATGGCGGTCGCTTTTTAATTTTGCAACCTCGCCATCCGGGTCGCCAAGTTCCTCCTGCGCATCGATCTGCTGTGTGATTTTCGCGATCCCATCCCCGGACTTGGAATACATCATCCAACTCCCGGTCACTAAGACCACGAAGACACCATACATGATCCACTTCATCATTCCGGAGAGTGCGCCATGGAAGTCGGGCGCAGGAAGTAAATTCTAATGAATCTTACAACCGGCGCGCATTGCGGCCCTCATCGATCAATTTCCAAAAATGCTTCGAGTTCGCCAGTGCTTCATCCTCGGCCAGCGGTAGCTTCGAGCGGAACATGAAATCCGAAAAAGTCCCCTTGTGCAGCACCCGGTGGACAATCACAGCGCCCTCCTTCACCTCAAAATAGAATCGATATTCCTTTGCCCGAAAACGATACAAAACCACGCCGTCGCGGTCGATTTTGCCGAAGCGCTCGCCGCTCAGATTGCCCAGATCTTCCTTACCAACCTTGAATTCTTCCAACAATTCGAGCTGTTCGAGAGTGTCGAGTGCAGAAAGCTCGGCGGCGCTGATTTCGTTGAAGACAATTTGAAACACCCGGCAAAGTTAGCGACCCGCTGACAGTTTGCCAGCGCCAATAACGTGTCCTAGCAGAGACATTCGGGACACCTTGCTTAAGCGGCTCTGGAATCCTATGCTCCTGCCGTGGCCGCTAGGAACTCCGATGAACGATGGCAGGCGGACGGAAAATTTTTCCGAGCCGGGAGCAAGCGCGTGCGGATGAGTGCGGTCACTTACGGGCCGTTTCCGGGGGGCTGGCCGGAGTCGTTTGTGGCGGATTTCTCGCGGATGACGGCGGCTGGATTTAACGCGATCCGGCTTTATGAAATGCCGCCTGCTCGGCTGTTGGACGCGGCGGCGGATCACGGGTTGAAAGTTTTCGGTGGGCTAGAATGGGGGCAGAGCGCAGATTTTTTCCAAGAATCCGGGATTTACTCCGCAGCGGCGGTGGCTCTGGTAAATGGCTTGAAGGAAACCGTTGACCACCCGGCACTCGCGGGCGTTTATATCGGCAACGAGATTCCTGCCGATCTGGCGCGGTGGATGGGGCCGCTCCTGGTACGTCGCGCCCTCGAGGAACTCATCGCACTCGGCAAGGAGCTCGCGCCCGGCCTGTTATTCGCCTACGCAAACTACCCTAGCACCGAGTATTTGGAGCCGGAAAATGCGGATTTCACCGCCTTTAACGTCTATCTGGAAGACGAGTCAGCGTTCCAAAGTTACCTCAAGCGGCTGCATCACATTGCGGGCGACAGGCCGCTGGTGATCTCGGAATTCGGCATCGACTCACGGCGCAACGGTGTGCAGCGGCAAGCGGAAATTCTCAGTTGGGCCAGCCAAGCCGCGCTCGATTTGGAGACGGCCGGCATGACTATCTATGCTTGGAGCGACCGCTGGTGGGTCGGCACCGAAGTGCTGGACTGGGATTTCGGCCTGACCGACCGTGCGGGTCATGCAAAACCCGCGCTCCAAACTCTTTCTCTCAGTCCTCAATTCACAACTCACAACTCTCTCTCCTTCAGCGTCATCGTCTGCACGCGAAATGGCCGGGACCGCATCGGCACCTGCCTCGATGCGATTCGTAAAATGGAGGGCGGCGGCTTCGAAACAATCGTGGTGGACGACGGCTCGGTGGACGACGGCGCGGATTTCGTGGAGAAAAATTTTCCCTGGGTTAGGCTCGTACGGTCGAAACCCTGCGGCTTGAGCCACGCTCGCAACCTCGGCGCAGCTGCGGCACAAGGCGAGGTGCTGGCGTTCACAGACGACGATTGCGAGCCGGACCGAGAATGGGTCGCGCGGCTGCGGCGGGCGTTTCAGAAAAGGACTTTCGCGGCTGCAGGCGGGCCGAATTTACCACCGCCACCGAAGACTTGGGAGGAAGCCGTCGTCTGCGCTGCGCCGGGCGCGCCCAGCCATGTCATGCTCGACGACGAGGAGGCCGAACATCTGCCGGGCTGCAATCTAGCCGTGAGGCGCGCCGCGTTCGACGCCATCGGTGGCTTTGATTCGCAATTCCACACGGCGGGCGACGACGTTGATTTCTGCTGGCGGCTGCGGAACGCTGGTTTCCGGCTTGGCTTTGTCCCAGGCGCTTTCGTTTGGCACTGGCGGCGGTCGTCGATTTCGAAATTCCTGGGGCAGCAACTTGGCTACGGTCGTGCCGAGCGCCTGTTGTTAGCGAAATATCCAGCCCGCTTCTCGAAGCGAGGCGATGCGAAATGGCAGGGCTTCATTTACGGCGGCGGCCCGGTCCGTGTGATGTCAGACTCCGTTATTTATCACGGCCCCATGGGTGTGGCGGGCTATCAGGCCATCACCAACCGAATGCTGCCACTGCGGGGAGTTCCAGGAAATTTAGACTCATGGAATTCCCGGCTCGCGCTCCAAATCGTGAAATTTCTCCAGCCTCGGATCCGCGCTTGGGCGCGAAACCACACGATTTTTCGCCGCCCGGAATTTCCCCGTAAACGCCAAATTTCTGGCCCAGCCGA
>JANMYL010000281.1:0-10749 GCA_031382045.1 Akkermansiaceae bacterium
CACCCTTTGCGACGAAAAAAACCCGGCCACTCTCGAGCCGATGGTTTTCCCGGACCCCGTCATCTCCATAGCCGTCGCCCCGAAGGACAAGGCTAACGCTGAAAAGCTGGCCAACGCCATCGGCAAGATGATCCAAGAAGATCCCTCTTTCCGCGTCGAGACCGACGATGAAACCAATGAAATGATCCTCAAGGGCATGGGCGAGCTTCACCTCGACATCAAAATCGACATCCTCAAACGCACCCACAAGGTCGAAGTCACCGTCGGAGCTCCGCAAGTCGCTTATCGCGAAACCATCACGAAGATGGTCAACGACAGCTACACTCACAAGAAGCAGTCCGGTGGTTCCGGTCAATTTGCTAAAATCGACTACACCATCGAGCCGGGCGAAGTCGGCTCCGGTTTCATCTTCGAATCGAAGGTCACCGGCGGCAGCATCCCGAAAGAGTTCATCCCTGCCGTTGAAAAAGGTTTCAAAACCTGCGTTGATAAAGGACCACTTGCCGGTTACCCCTGTTTGGACTTCAAAGTCATACTCAACGAAGGTGGTTTCCACGCAGTGGACTCCAGCAACATTGCCTTCGAAATCGCTGCCAAGGCGGCGTATCGGCAAACCATGGTCAAATGCGCCCCGCAGATCCTTGAGCCGATGATGAAACTCGATGTCTTCGCTCCCGAAGAAAAAATCGGTGACGTCATTGGAGACCTCAATCGGCGCCGTGGCATGATCCAAGGCCAAGAGCCGACACCAGGCGGTATTCGCGTGAAAGCAGAAGCTCCGCTCTCCGCCATGTTCGGCTACATCGGCGACCTCCGCACCATGACCTCCGGCCGCGGCCAGTTCTCTATGGAGTTCAGCCATTACGCCCCGTGCCCGCGCAACGTCTCGGACGACGTCATCGCCAAGGCCAAGGCCAAGGAAGAAGCGCTCCGCGCAGGCAAGTGACCGTGATACAGGCATTCCTGCCTGTTCTTCCGGACTCACACCAATCCCGTCGTCCCGTAGGGGGCGGCGGGTTTTTTATTTTGCCCGAAAAGCGCCGAGGGCAGGTGCTTCTAGCGTTCTGTCGTGCGTGAGTGGCGGTAGTGCCTAGCCAATCCCTCGGCGAGTGCGTCGGCGTATTCGCGGAAGATCGAGGGCTGGATTTTCCCGGAAATTTCGCGGAGTCCTTCGTAGTCGCCGGATTGGATGCGGGCATGGTCGATGGTGGAATTCATGACGTAGGGTTCCATGAAAATGACAGGGCAGTCGTAGAGTCTGTTAGCCAGTAGATTGCGGACCCAGAGGTAAGGCTGGCCGACGACGGGGCGGACGTTTGTGGACTCGGGCGGGTAGTTGTATGCTGGCAGGGCGCTGATTTCTGCAAAGGTCCCGGCGACGGTGGCTCCGAGGAGAGCTTCCTCTTGGTGGGTGCGTTGGAGGAGTTTTTGGAGCATCGCGAAACGTTGGTCGGCGAGCATAATTTCCTCGTTGGTGTAGGCGCCGTTTAGAAGAAGGTGAAGGTGGGTGCGGTCGATGAGTGTGGGTTGGTTCGGGTCGCCCCAAGCTTCGGCGTTGAAGTGGAGGCAGAGAACGAGGTCCGGTTTGATGACCTGGTTGACGAGGTCGGCGCGAGCGCGGATCTCGGCAGTCCGGTAGAAGAGGCGCTCGGCGAGTTTTTGGGGGGAGCCGGTGGCGGAATCCGTGGCCAGTGAGAGCAGGGCTTCCGGGCGGATCGGGGTCACGGGTTCGAGTGTCTCGCGGACGAGAGAAATCCTTGCGCCAAGGGCTTCGAGGCGGGGTTTGAGGAGCTTGGCGACATGGAGGGTCATGTCGCCTTCCTGCACGGGTGTGCCAGTACCGACGACGAACCAGCGCTCTTCAATTTTAGCCCAGTCGCCGCCGATGTGGCCGGGGTCGATGGCGATGTGGAGATCTGCGAGCGGACGGTCTAGCGCTGCGGGCGGCAGCTCTGCGGTGGTTTTCCAGAGGCGCGGGGTGGGTTTGGAGGATTCCGCTTGGGCGAATTGGAGGAGAAATATGTCGTCGGGTGAGGGGGAGTCAGTTTGGATGAGAGCCTCTTTTTCGGTGATTTGGATGAAATTTCTCCAAGCCTCGCCGGTGGTGAAAACAGTGATGAGCAGGCGCTCGAACTCGTCGCGGGTGATGGTGTTTTGAAATTTAGCGAGCGACTTCCAATCCGGCGGCGCGGCAAGCATCGAGAGGCGCGGCGGCTCGGACTTCGGAATCGGTGGGATTTGCGGCGGAACCGGCCGCGAATGAAATAGCACGGCGACTACTAGCAGGGTGGCTGCCAGACAATAAAGCGGGAGGTAGCGCCAAGAGAATGAGCTCATTCGGGAAATTGGATGGTGGTGACGGCGGGCGGTTGTGTGATCAATCAAGGCACGATTTTGGCAATACGCATTCCGGGTGCCTGATTGGTCAACTTGTATGGCTAACATCAATTCGCCACTGCTCGACACACTAACGGGAATTCTTGGCTTTTGCCTGCTGACTGCAGGAAATTCGACGAGACGGGATAGGCGTTATAAAATTAGCTGGACTAATTGGGTTCTATAGCGCCGGGTGTGCATAGCCGTTTTAAATTGGAGGAGGTAGAACACCAAGTTCTTGCCCACTCTGTTCATTCGCCCCCCTTCTCCTCTTTTTACTATGCAAATCGGTTTCAAATCGTTGCTCATTTATCTAACCATGTTGTCATGGGTTCAGGCGTTTCCGCCGGCGCCTTACTACACGCTTTTCGGCACGGTGCGCGACCAGTTAGGCCAGACCCTCACCGCGGAGGGCGCGGTCTTGATCCTCCTCAAGGGCGGGATTGAAATCGGCCGCACCCCAATCAATTCTGCCGTCCGGCTTGACCAGAATTACGAGCTGAACATGCGCATCGACCAGAACCGCAGCGGCACCACTTTTTACTCCAACAAGGCGGTGGAGGCGCAAAGCTTATTCAGCCTGGTGGTGGAAATAAACGGCTCACTATTCTATCCCATCGAGGTTTCGGGAACCCTCACGGCAGGTAAGGGCGGCGAGCGGGTGCGGCTGGATCTCAACCTCGGCGAAGACTCGGACCGCGACGGCTTGCCAGACGTCTGGGAACAATGGCAGCTCTATCAAGCGGGTTATCTTGCGGACGTGAATGGCAATTGGAACCTCGGCCTCATCGACAAGAATGGCGATCTCGACAACGACGGATCCAGTAATTTGCTTGAGTACATCGCCGGCACCTTCGCCGGTGACGCCACCGAGAGTTTTTCTCTGAAAATCAAAGAGAAGCTGGCGGAGAGCGTGCGTTTCGAGTTCTACGCCATCACCGGTAAGACCTACACGATCGAACGCAGCACGGATGCGCAGACTTGGTCATTGCTGCCGTTCTCCATCGGTGCACCGGCTGCGGGTGCGATCTTCTACGCCGCCCCAGATGTCGGCATCCGCTCTGCGTTTGCTGTGCCCGCTGCCGATGCCACTAAGGAATTCTACCGTCTCAGCGTCCGATGAAATTGATCCCTCTGCTCCTCGTCTTTTGCCTGCTGTTTTTCGCTGCTTCCGCCCGCGGGCAATGGCAGACGACCACCTACACGCTCAGGGGCGGCTGGAGTTCTATTTACTTGGGTGGCGATGCCAAGCAAGACAGCCTCGACAATATTTTCCCGGCGTCTGTCACCGAGGTCTGGCGCTGGAACCCCAATCCCAATCAGGTCCAATTCACTGAGTCGCCCCTGATTCCATCCGCAGGCACGCCGGAATGGAGCGTCTGGCGGCGCGGTTTCCCTGCGGACAGCACCTTGACGCAGTTGATCGGCCGGACGGCGTATTTGGTCAAATCAGTGGGCACCGCCGCTAACAGCTATGCCGTGGCGATCAAGCAATCGCCGTTGCCTCCCGCCGCTTCCTGGGTCCGCAACGGGGCGAACCTCCTGGGATTCCCCAGTTTCAAGAATGGCGCGAATTATCCAACATTCTCGAACTACTTCAGCACTTTTCCGGTGGCCATCAATGCCGCGGTTTTCAAATACGTCGGCGGTGAGCTGGGGCCAGGAAATCCTGTGCAGATATTTGCGCCGCTCAGTGAGAGGCTCGACCGCACACAGGCTTACTGGTTCGCTGCGGAGGTGGTGGAAAATTTCTATGCCCCGCTGGAAATCAACCTCTCCAATGCTAACGGCCTAGATTTCGGACGGACTGGTTCGGTCGTCACCGCCCGCATCCGCAACCGCAGCGCCGCCAATGTCACCCTGACCCTCGCCCCAGCCGCGAGCGAAGCAAAGCCAGCCGGGCAAGCCGACATCGCAGGCTCTGTGCCGCTGACCAGCCGCGCTTTTAACACCACCACCCTGCTTTGGACTGAAACGCCAATCACCGCAGCCTACAACGTGGTCATCGCACCGCAAAGCATCTTGGAATTGCAGTTCGGCATTGATCGCGGGTCCATGACGGCAGGTATTAATTCGCGGTACGCTTCGTTTTTGCGGCTCACCGACAGCAGCGGTCTGATGGACGTGGTGCTTCCAGCTCAAGCCCAGCAAGCGTCGCTTGCCGGACTCTGGGTGGGGGACATCACGCTCTCTGCGGTGGCGAGTAAGGTTGCGGGTTCGCCAGGAGCGACGACGCCTAAACCGTTTCCGCTGCGCACGCTGCTGCATGTGGCGGACGGTGGCAGTGCGCGCCTGTTGTCGCAGGTTTTCCTTGGCCAATTGGCGGTCGCCCCCAATGACATCGGCATCTGCACCCGCGAGGCATTGCTGAATCAAGCGGCCAAAGCCAGTGCCCAGCGCCTTGTCGCTGCGCACTTGCCGCTTGACCAGGTCATTACCGGCACAGGCACGGTGGCGGTTCCGGGCACGCTCACCTGCGTGGTGACCGTGCCGTTTGATGATCCGACCAATCCCTTTGTTCACCAGTATCATCCGGACCACGATAACAAGGACGCCCGCTTCCGGCCCGTCGGGCCGGGCATAGAAAGTTACTCGGTCACTCGCACCTGCACTTTCACATTCACCGCCGCGCCGCCGGTCGGCAGCACCGTTTCGAGTGGTTGGGGCAGCAGCGTGCTTGGGGGCACTTATTCCGAGAGCATTTCCGGTGTCCACAAGAGCTCGGTCACGGTCTCTGGGATCTTCGAGTTAAACCGCGCTTCCGAGATCGGCACGCTCAGCCAGTAAAATTTCAAATCTCAGCTTTCAAATTTCAAATCCTTTCACCCCATGAAAAAAACGACTGCCACCCTCACCACCACACTGGGCCTCGTTCTCGGTTCCCTGCACGCTCAGACCGTGCCGCCCTTCATTAACTATCAGGGAAAGGTGACTGACAGCGCGGGCGTGGGCCTAGGCACCGGCACCCCGGTCAACCGCAAGGTGATTTTCCGCGTGTTCGATGCTCCCACTGCCGGCAACCGGCTGTGGTCGGAACAGCACACCGTGACCATTTCCAACGGAGAGTTCAGCGTGCTGCTCGGGAACGGCATCGACGCGGTTTTCAACGGTGCCACGGAAACGCCCCTCAAGAGCACCACTCCCTTCGACGCTGTTTTCACCAGCACCGGTGTCCTGCGCTATGTCGAAATTGTGGTGGATAACGGAGACAACACGCTCAACACCAGCGATGCTGCCATCGCCCCGCGCCAGCAGATCACCAGCACGGCCTACAGCTTCCGTGCCCGCGCGGCAGACACCATAACCTCCGGCACCGACCTCCAGCTCAATGGCAGCGCGAACTACGGCCTCGGTTACTACGGTTCCACACGGTTATTCAACGGCACCCCGGTGGATGGTCCGGTTCTTTTCGGCCAGGCTGGCGGCGCGCTCGGCGCGGTCAACGGCGGCACCAAGAACATTGCGCTGCGCTGGAATGCGGCCGGCGCCGTGGGCATCGGCAGCGCTGACCTGAGTGGCGCCGCGACCACCACCAAGCTGGTGGTCCAGGGCGACGACTCCAATGCTGTGCCTCTGCAACTTAACATCCGTGGTAACACGGATACCAACAAACGCCTGCTGCTCGGCTACAACACGACCAGCAACTACGGCTCCATACAGCCTTACAGCGCGGCTTCCATCGCCACTAACCTCTTGCTCAACCCAGGCGGCGGCAATGTCGGTATCGGAATGACCGCCGCGCCCGGCAGTAAGCTAACGGTGAATGGCAACGTTGAATTCATGGGACGGGTCTCTGCATACGGCCAGAACGGCTATTCTTTCGGCGGTGTCGGTGATGCCGATGGTGGTCTTTTCTCACCCGCAGACGGGACGGTCGTCATTCGCACGGACAATACCGAAAAGTTTAGGGTCAGTCCAAGCGGCAGCGTGGGCATCGGCACCACTACGCCGGCTTTCCCGTTGAGCTTCCCTACGGTGGAAGGAGACAAAATCTCCTTGTACGGTGATACCGGGGATCACTACGGGATAGGAATTGCAAATTCACGGATGATTATCCATTCGAGCAATGCTAGCTCTGATGTTAGTTTCGGTTACGGCAGGTATAACGCGATGACCGAAACGATGCGGATCACCGGCGCAGGCAACCTTATCGTGCAGGGCGACAATTCAGCAATCACTGTGGGCACTAACACAGGGACCCATGGAGCACTTTATCTCGGAAATGCATCCCACGGCGTGAAAAGGAATTATAGTCAGGGAAATGATGTGGGTTTATACACCGCCGAAGCCGACTTGTATCTTTCCGCCCAAGGGGGTGGTGTTACCAGTGCTTTTGTTCTGAAGAACAGCGGCAAGGTCGGAATTGGAACTTCAAGTCCTGTGGTGAAGTTAGACGTGATTGGGAAGACGAATATCACGATGTATGACAGCAATGAATATGGTCAGGGGATCGAACTCTATACTAAGGGAGGGGTTGGCAATATAGGGATTGGCGGTACCTATGCTGCACCTGTCAGCATTCGTGCCGACGGCTGGATAGCAACGGGCAACGGTCTAGTTGTCTATTCGGACAAGCGGATTAAAAGGGATGCCCAAGCGAGCATCACTACCGAAGATTTGGACGACATCCAGAAACTCAAGGTGACCAATTACCGGATGATTGATCCTGCTGATGGCGGAACTGCCTGGCGGAAAGGTTTTATCGCGCAGGAGTTAGAAAAAGTAATCCCAGGTGCGGTTTCGCAAAGCAAGGAGTTCGTGCCTAACCTTTTTGCATCAGCCACGGCTGTCCAATTTGACTCTGTGGCCAAGACCTTGGCGTTGACGCTCACCAAAGATCACGAGCTAAAGGCTGGAGATCGGGTAAGGTTGCACATAGATGGACAGCGCCAAGATTTGGAAGTTCTCAAGGCCGCCTCCGCATCGACATTCGTGGTTAAGAATTGTGAGAAGGCACCGGAAAAGGTTTTTGTCTTCGGCAAGGAAGTCAGTGATTTTCGGACTGTTGACTATGATCGAGTTTTTACCACCGCAGTGGGTGCACTGCAGGAGTTGAAGCGTGAGAAAGACACCGAGGTGGCGAGCCTGCGTGATGAGAATTCGCAACTTCGCGCCCGGGTTGCCGAGCTCGAGGCCAACGATTCTGCCCTGGGTTCCAAGATCTCAGCCATTGAGGCAATGTTGTCTTCTTCCGGTAATTCAACCGCCCGCACGGTCTCTGTGAGCACGGCCAACCTCGCGAAGTGATGCATCTTCGCTGCCCTCGGCAAGTCGCCGTGGGCAGCTAAGATCTTCTGCAAGCTTATCGTTTCACGCTGATTTTTCCCCTTTACTGAACCTGCCGTCATGAATCGCACGTGCTTACTTCTCATCACCCTAGGCTCCATGATTCTCGTAGCGAAGGCGCAGGCCCAGTACGAGCTGAAGGCGGGCAATTTCAACAGCATCTTCGTCCCCCAAACCGCCGCCGGAGCTGCTGCCACGCCATCCGGTCCCGCGTTTGTTGCCGACCCGCCGCCGACCATGAATCAATTTTCGGCGATGGGGCAAGTGGCCGGCGCGGTGGGGCCCGTGGGCACTGGGGCGACTGCCTTCGTGGACCGTTATCCGTCCAACCCGACGAAGACTTTGATTCTTGCGCGTGCCACGATCGGCGGGGTCTTTGCCTCCGGCGTGCCGCGGTTTTCCTTGGGCGACGTGATCACCCAGCCACTGGCGCAGATTGACGGAGTCACCCCGGCCGCTGCGGGCTATTGGCGCGTCCAGCCTGTCCAGCCGGGTGAAATATTTCAAATCAACGGGTCCTCGCAAACCTTTTTCCCACTCGTCAACGTGAACGTTTCCTCGGCAGCGACCAATCTGACAACCGTCACTGTGGTCGCCCCGATCCCTGCGGAACTGATCGTGGGTGCAATCCTGCTGGGCCAGCCTGTGACTCGCATCAGCGGAACCAATGTGACACTCGCCGGCAATGCCACTGCATCGATCAGTAGCTCCACGCCAGTGCCGATCACTCCCGCCGCTTCCTATTATTACAGCCCGCACGCCGAGAGGGCTTTCGCCTCGCAGGCCGGCCGGGTCACGATCACTTGGATCACCCGCGTGGCGAACGGCAGCGGCAATTATTTCACCAAAACCGAAGAGTTTGCCGTCTCCACCACCACCAGCCTCCCGGTGCGGACTATTTACTGGACTGAAGGCGGCTTTGACGGGCCAAAAGTCCAGATAACCGACACCCGGATCACTACAGTCAATCCGGCCTATTACGGTCTCGTGCCCAAGGCAGTGCCCCAGGAGGTCACCATCCCGGGCAACAATCCGCTCGCGCCCAACCTTTCCACACTTTCGTTCGATAAATTCAGCGGCATCGGCCAGTTGCATGCCTACAATGTCGAAGGCCGCATCTTTATTGAATATCTCGGTAACGTGCGCCTAGCCGGCAACATCCATGAATTCATCGGCTCAGACGTTGTTGAAATCGTGCGGGTGCCAGAGGCGAACTACAATACGGTGCATCTCGGTAAGGAAATCACGCCGCACGAGCCTTCGGTCACGCTGGCGCCGCCGCCGGGTTCCGGTACGGCCGCCGTGGCCACCACCACGGTCACCAACGGCAAAGTCACCGGCATCAGCATCATCAATGGCGGCAGTGGCTACGGCGTCACTGCGCCGGTGGTGACCTTCGCCAAGCCGGACAACGGGGTCGCGGCGACTGCGAGTGCCATCGTGACTCATGGCGTCGTTACCGGGGTCACGCTGACGAGCGGCGGCAGCGGTTACGCCGTCCTGACTCCTGCGCCGGTGCTCAGCAGCTTGCAAAATGGCGTCAGTTACTACGGCACCAGCGTGCGGCCGGACTCCAGCACCTCGTATTTCGCAGAGCGTGAGACCAGCGCGGAAAATTCCCCGGACAACGGCTCTCCCGCCTCTCAGGACGCTTTCAACAAAGTCATTTTTTACTGGTTGGAGGAAGGTGCGTTCAGCATCAAGTGGCCGAAGTTCCAAGACCGCTACTGGCTACGCTGGTCGCCGAATCTGACTGACTACGCGCACTACTCGGTGGATTCCGTCGGCGGCACTGCGGCCACTGGCGTGCCCTTCACTGCGGGATCGCTGCCATCGATTGTTTACCAAGATGATCCCGCTCAGAACGAGGCCGCCATGGATCTGACCACCCAGCGGCTTTTCGTTAACTTCGCGGCGAATTCAGACCAGCGGAACCGCTCATTGCTCAAATTCAGCGGTAGCTCGTCGGTCTGGTATGTTAATCTTTACACCCAAGCTCAGAACCGGGCGAAGAATTTGGATTCGACCCTCGGCTTCGAAAACGGCGCCACCGTCGTCACCGTCGCCAGCACTGCGGGGCTGGAAGTGGGAATGATCGTCACCGGTCCGGGAATTACCGGCCATGCCACCATCGCGCGCATCATCGACGCGACCCGCTACGTGATCAGTCAGTCGCCATCGGCGGCGAATGTGGCATTGATTCCGAACCCAAGCTTCGAGTTAGACGCCGTGCCCATCAGCCCCGGCTATTTTTCCACCGCCACAGGCATCACCGGCTGGACCCAGACCGGCGCGGTGCAGTATGGTCTGAATAACAGCGGCGGCCCTTTTGCCGATAATGGCAGCATCCCAAACGGCTCGAACGTCGCCTTCATCCAGAATAACCAAGGCCTCGGTGGTTTGACGACTACGGTCACCGGCTTGATCAGCGGCTGGGCTTACGAAGTCTCGCTGGGCGTGAACTCCCGCGCTTCCACCATTGCGCCGACCTTAAACATTTCGGTGAATGGAACCTCATTGTTGAGTCAGGTCATCGCTGCTGGGGGTTATCAAACCAAGAAAGTGACCTTCACCGCCACTGGAACCACGGCCAGCCTAAAAATCGAAAACACGGGGAATCCGGGTGACTGCGCGCTGCTGATTGACAACCTTACCATCCTCAATCCGGCTAAAACCCTCGTTTACACGGTCGAGGGCGATGCCACCTCACCCATCAACACGCTGGCCACCGTGGGTACCCGGCTGCCTCCGCCCGCAGGACACGAAAATGCCGGCTACATTTCCGGCGGCACCGGCTACTACCCGCAGGGTTATTTAAATCCGTTCGTCGTCGGCGTGGAAGCCGCGAATCTGGGCGCGATCATTCCGGTCAATGCCCGGCCCACCGACAACTTGCTGACCGTCCGATGGTTCAAAAAAATCTCCGCACCGGGCGCTGATTTCCAGGATCTCTACGTGCCCGGTAAGATAGGCCGCTACACCGTCACCTATCCCGTCACCACCACCCCGCCCATCGTCATCGCGCAGGGTGTGGGCACCGACGACCTCTCCGGTGCAGAAGCTGCGGGTAGCGTCTATTACCAGAAC
>JANMYL010000084.1:0-7664 GCA_031382045.1 Akkermansiaceae bacterium
TCTTCTCGCATCGTCCCCCGCAAAAAGAAAGAGCTCCGCCCCACATGGAGCAGAGCATCCATCCCCCACATGGAGCAGAGCATCCATCCCCCAAGGCGGCAGCAGAGCGTGCCGCACTCAGGAGTGCGCGAAGCTCTGCTCGCGCCCACGGCAGCTCCGGCTCTGCCGGATGCGGTGCGGAGCGATTTCCCGCCTTCACGCACCACAAAAAAGAAAGAGCTCCGCCCCCCCCTCTAGGGTAGCTCAACTTTTTCCCCGAGGTGACTGGGCCGGGTATTGAGGAAATTCACATCGAGCCACATCTTTACTCGCGCACCCACCTCGCGGATTCGAGTCTTTAAGCCCGCCTGAGTTTCCACGTCGCGCGCGTTGAATCCGTGCGCTTGGATGCCATTCGCCTTTGCCAGATAGATCGCCCGCTCGTTTTGAAACCTCTGGCTGATGAACAACATCGAATCCGCTCCAAAAATCTCTTTAGCCCGCACCACCGAGTCCAAAGTCCGCAAGCCCGCAAAGTCACAAACGATCCGGTCCTCGGGAATTCCGCGCTCAATCAACGCCTGCTTCATCTTCTCCGGCTCGTTATAGTAGCGCGACCGATTGTCGCCCGAAACAATCAACGTCTCTAATTTGCCAGCTCTCCATACCCGCACCGCCGCATCGATCCGGTAGCGAAAATACAGATTTTCCCGGCCGTTCACCCGATCAGTTGTGCCGAACACCAGACCCACTTTTGAAGCAGGAAGTTCTGATACCTCGGTGAAAAGTCGGCCACGAGACGCCCACACCGCCGTGAAATTCGCGTAAGCCACTACCCCGCAAACTAACACGACCAAAACCAGCACCACCCTCGCTAATCTCAGCAACCACCTGCGGAGAAATCCTTTTTTAGTAGGTTTCATCGATTGCCTGAGGTTTGAAGTTTCACCGACTTGCGCGGCCATTGCAGGAGAGATTTTACGCAATCCGTGAAGCCGCCAGCCAACCGCGTCTCCGGCGCGATCACCCGCAGCCGGTCCGCAGACTCTACGAAACGAATCTCAGAAAACCGGCCGAGCCACTCGCCGTCCACTTCCACCGGCACTTCCCGCTCCGCCCGGACAATGAATTCCTCCGCCTGAAAATAACTCGTCGAGGCCATCAAATCGATACCGCCGCATACCAACCCTCGCAACGAATCCAGAACGATTCGATAGCCCGCCTCCTTATAAACGAGCACGTCGAGCTTCGAGTCGTGATTGTTAGCATTTCGGAAAAACCTAAACGGCCCGCCATAGAGCGCTCCATTTCCGGCAAGCACCGCCACCCCTTGCTCACGCCGCCCGTCTGGTAAAATCACCTCCAACGGCGGCGGCTTCTCACCTAACACCTTCACTGCCGCGAGCAAATATGCCAGCGGGCCTAATTTTTTCTTAACCTCCCACTTTGTTTCCTCGATCACCATTGCATCGAAACCCACACCCGCCATTTGCACGAACGGCGAGCCGTTAGCCTCGAATAAATCCACCTCCTGGATGAAGCCGCGCTCGATCACTTGGTATGCTTCTACCAGCGAACCGAACGGAATTCCCATTTCCCTGGCGAAAACATTCATCGTCCCTGCAGGTAAAACTCCCAGCACCGTCTGCGAGCCTGCCAGCCCATTGACCACCTCGTTCAGCGTGCCATCACCGCCCGCAGCGATGACCACCGGCTCGCCCGCCGCCGCGAAACGGGCCGCTATTTCGCGCGCCTCCCCAGCGTGATGCGTCGGATGCAGCGCAAGTCGGTCCGCATGGCTCTCTATAAATCGCAGCACCCGCCCGCCCTTTTGGCTACGGGCCTTAGGGTTGAAAATAACCGGATACCGGTGCGGCGACTGCATACCCGATTCTTCACCTATGGTCCCCAGCCACGCAACCCGATTTCACCCCAGCGCCGCAATCACCTTGGCCACCGGCAGACCCATCACGTTGTCGAAATTCCCACAAATCCCGGCTATGATCCGTTCGCCGAATTCCTGGATGCCGTAGCCCCCAGCCTTGTCCAGTGGATTCACAAGCGCGAAATATTCCTCGATTGCCGCGTCATCGAGCACGAGAAAAGTTACTTCCGTGATCTCATGAAAAACATTCTTATCTCCACTTGGATAAATCACGCACACGCCAGTGCAAACTTGGTGAGTACGACCGGATAGACGCCGCAACATCCCTCGCGCCTCGTGAAGATCCGTAGGCTTTCCCAGCGGCAGATCATCGATGAACACCAGCGTGTCCGAGCCTATCACCGTCGCATCCGGTCGGAAAACCGCCACTGCAGCAGCTTTCAACGTCGCATTGAGCTCACACAGCAAATCTGGCTTCATCCCCGCGTCGTGGATTTCCTCCGCCGGGGAAGTTATGATTTCGAAACTCAAGCCCGCTTGCTCCAACAATTCACGACGACGGGGAGATGAAGAAGCGAGCACGATGGGCATGGCGTTTATTTGGCAGGAAGACGCCCAGTGATCAAGTCACGGTTCTTCGAGTCACCTTCTGCATCAAAAGACAAAAGGCATTTCCACTCAGTATTATTTTTCGAAAACAAATGGAATATTTAATAGTTTCCCGCCGCCTACAACATGGTTTTTATGTTCAAACTGAGACAAATTTGAGTGTCTTTTTACCAAAAGACATCCCGAATTGAAAGTATCATAAAGCACATGAACGATATGTTTATCCAAGAAATTACACCACCAATAAAAACACCTATTCAACTACAAAAAGCTGAATTTATGAAACTACCCATATTCAAATGCCTAGCGATCTTTGCTGCAACGCTATCACTTGCACTGGCCGAAGACGGCTGGGGAGAAGACTTTGAAGCCGCCAAGGCCATCGCAGCAAGAGACAAGAAGCCGATCCTCCTTGAGGTCATTGGTAAGAATATGTGTGATCAGCACACGATGCTGCAGAGGGATGTTTTTTCACAAAAAGAATTCAAGGCCTATGCAAAAGATAATCTGGTCTTATTCCGCTTCGACTATCCGAAAATAAAACCTTTGGCCGTCAACATAGAAAAACAAGACGAGGAACTCGCAAAAAAATTAGAATTACCAAGCTATCCCATGATCTACCTCCTCGATGCCGATGGCAAAAAATTAGGTGAAACTCGCTGGTTACCAGGCGGCGCAGCCACATATGTCGAGCACCTTAAGTCTCTTCTTGCGAAAGCAAAGAAGTGAAAAATTATTCCCGGGATCGACAGGGCGATTGGTCCGAGGCTGAAGTTTGTACAAGTTGCGCGAATCATCTGAACCCGAAAGCACCGGGCTATAGGGTAAAATCTGCAAATGATCGTGCAAATCTCAGAAATCTTGGCACCGGCTCCAGAATAGAAGTGCACCGGGAACGTACACGCCGCCGCTATACATCTTCCCGGAAAACAATGAGAAAGACTTTTGGTCATGGTAATCAACGAGTAATGATGTAAAAACTCCGCCCAATGAATTTTATTAAAGATTTTTTCTAAGAAAGAGATTGCGGGCGCGTCGTAATGCCAGAATTGAAAATCCCAAATAAATTTCATCATGAACCATAACGACGAATTAGAAAATCCTTCCTACACTGTGCTGCCACTGGAAAAGCTCTCGATTTGGAAAAAACTTGGCGGTGGCTCGTTATCTATATCACTTTTTTTACATTTGATACTGCTATTCATTGGCGTGATTTGGATCATCAACGCCATTCCCGTTGAATCGGAAAAAGATATTGATTTCTCTCATAAATCAAGTGGTGGCGGCTCCCCATCTGCTGCTTTACAGCAAAAAAAGCACCAAGTCCACATGGCTCAACCGTCGCTTTCCCGGGTTTCCGCCATGGACGTCATTAGCAACATTGTCCTTCCAGAACCTGAACAACTCACTCAGATGACTTCTCTCGGGGCTGTCAGCAGCGGCAGTATCTCGAAGGGACTCGGTAGTGCAGGTAACAGTGGCGGTAAGGGAGTCGGGAATAGTATAGCTCCAAACAGTGGAATGATACCTGGCATGAGTGATGGCAACGGATCAAAAAATCCATTTGGCGGAAACACTCGTGATGACACGGCTCTCGTCGGCACATTTTATGACTTCAAGCAAACGCGCACCGGAAAGCCCACCGATCTGGACGTAAGTGGCGTAACTGCCGTGATAAACGACTTTGTCAACCAAGGCTGGCGCGACAGCGCTTTGAAGAAATATTTCAAGGCGTCTAATACTCTTTATCAGTCGAAACTTTACATACCTGCCATCAATGCAGAAGGAGCTCCGGCCGCATTTAACTGCGCAGACCAAGTCCAACCAGGGCGCTGGGCCGTCGTCTATCGCGGCATGGTCACTCCGCCCCGCAGTGGAAAATACCGTTTTGTCGGTCATGCAGACGATATCCTAGTCATCCGATTTAATGGCAAGAACGTCTTCGACCACGGTTATTTCTCCGGTACCACTCCGGTGATGATCTATTCGAACATGGACGTCATGAAAGGCAACCGGGAGGATTCAGCAATCAAGAAACTGCTCAACCGTGATTATCCGATGGAGCAACCGCTTAAAAGCTACACTTACGATACCACTTCTACGATTAATGGTTCTCTTGGTGGACTAGGCATAGGCCCTGTCTTTGAGGCGATTGCAGGAAAAACCTACCCGATCGACATCCTACTCAGTGAGCTACCCGGGGGAGTGTTTTCTGCCTCTTTGCTCATCGAAGAAATCGGAGTGAATTACGAAAAGTCATCCACCGGCTCTCCGATTTTACCGCTTTTTCGCTTCGACAGAAGTGCCCCTGCTACCGCCACACCAGGCAGCTCGCCGCCATATGATCCAAACGGTACGGTTTGGAAAGTAGTAGAAGAAGGCAGGAAACTGGATTTCTGATAACTAAAAGCTATTTTCTGTGATATCGTAGATACTTCAACTCGCTGCTGAAAAATAACTGCACGAAAAGCATAAGATCTACGCCTCACTGTGATTCTAAAATCTAAGAGCAAATTCCCCGATCACCTGGAGTTTCAACATTTATCACCCGCTATTTTGCTTCCATAACAAGCAATTCGATCAATGGTTTCGGATCTGGCAAACCGTGAGGGTGGTGATTACCACCTTCCTTGGGGAAAAGCTTCAATCGTCCGCCGTTATCCTGCCACAGTTTTACGAGCGTGGCAGCATTATCCATGTAAGGGACGGTGCTATCGGCAGTGCCGTGGCAGCAAACCAGATATATGCCAGCCTTGATGGCGGGCAACATGCCATCTATCGGGCGGATCGACTTCGCCCGTGCGGACTCATCGTCGGCATAACCAAAAACATCCTTATAAGCCTTCCAGTCATTGATACTTCCACCGCCTTTCTGAGTGAGCTGATATCCACCGGGCCAAGAAAGAATATCGCAAGCTGCGTTATCGAGGTATAGCACGCTAGCACGATCCGGATGCAGGCGCACCCATGCATTCACATAAAAGCCACCTCGTGAAATGCCAAGTAAGGCGGGCTTGGCGGACAATCCGCGCTTCCCATGCAGTTCTTCGTAAACTTTTTCCCAGATAAACATCGAGGCAGGCGATCCGAACTGGTTACTCACATCGACATACACAACGTGCCAGCCTTTTTCGACAAGACCCGTCTCAAGCGATTTCAAATGGCCACCAAACTCACCCACCCACAGCCATGGCTTCCCGGCCGCCGCCTGCTCCGGAATTTGCAGGGTGACGGATCTTTCCCCGACACTAAATATTTCTACTCTAGCAGATAAGTCGGGAATACACAGTATCCCTATTAGGAACGCGATAAAAAAGGTGTATGACATGTGGACTATCTGAATAGAAACGCTGGCAGAGCAAATGGATAAGATGTCCTCGTTCCATATTTGCACAGGCAATGACGGATCATTTATTGCCAAGGCGTTTGACGAACTCATCGAGCAGAGACTTGAGGCGCGGCTCGCGGGCGATGGCGGTGGGCTTGTCGAAGCCGAGCCAAATAGCAGTCGCACCGCCGGGGCCGAGACGGAGAGTCCAGGCGTCGCGCTCGGAACCGGTGGCCCCGGTGAAACAGCGCGTGCCGCCAGAGCGTTGGAGTACACTGGTCGCATCAAGCGCAGCGGCGGGGCTGAGGGCCGCACTGAGGACGGGCTTGGCCTTGAAAATGACCTCGCCGGCGCTGTCGCGGATTTCCTGAATGAGATAGGGTTTAGCGCGTTTTCCTTGGTTGCCAAGGGTGGCGAGGCCTACAGACATTTCGAGCGGAGTGGCGGCGACTGAGCCGCGAAATAAGTCCTCAGTTTCCAGAAATGGCCCCGCGATGCCGCAGCGTTTGGCGAGGCGCTCAACTTCCGCCGGGCCGATCTGGCGGCCAGTTTGGACAGGCTTGCCGGGTAGCACGAGCTTACCCCGCTCGGCGGCGGCGGCGGCGACGAATGGCTCGAAGGCGGAGCCGAGATCACGGCTGGAACGGGTGCGATCGAAGCGCGAGTGGCTGTAATTCCGCCCGCCGATGAGAGCGAGGGTGGCACCGGATTTCGTCTCGGTAGTGACGGCAGCGTATTGAATATAAGCTGGCTGGGTGCCCGTGACATGGTTGGCTTCGGTGGGATGCGTCCAGCTTTTTTCCCGCTCTAAATCCTCGACAGCGCGGGTGAGTTCCACTTCGAGACGATTCTGCCAAGCCGCGTCTAACGTGGTGTGGACGTGCAAGCCGCCGAAGAGAATGTCGTCGTTTTCGAGGATGCCATCGAGCTCACGGCGGACGGCTTGAAGGGCGTAGGAAGTCTGGGTCTCTCGGTGCTCGTCGCTGACAAGTTTGACCGGCTCGGCGATGATGGCATCCCGGCGGGCGGTGTCGATGAGGCCCATGGCGATGAGGCGATTAAGCGTCTGGTTGCGCTGTTCGATAGCGGCCTCAAGATTGCGAAAGGGAGAGAAAATGTGAGGACCGCGGATGATGCCTACGATCATGGCGCATTCGCCGTCGGAAAGGTCACGGGTGGATTTCCCGAAATAAGTTCGGGCAGCTTGCTCGATGCCATCGGCCCCGGCCCCGAAGTAGATGCGATTGAGATAGTGAGTTAAAATTTCATCCTTTGTGTAGCGTTGCTCGACACGGAGGGTGAGAGCGATTTCAAGAAACTTCCGGTGCAGGGATTTTTGCTTCATTTTGAAGCTGTTACGCGCAAGCTGCATGCTGAGGGTGGAAGCACCTTGGGTGAAGTCGCGGTCCTTGACGTTTCTAACGGTGGCGCGCGCCAGACCACGAACATCCACGCCGCCGTGCTCAAAAAATCGCGCGTCTTCACGAGCGCGCAACGATTTCACAAGAAAGTCCGGGATGTCCTGACGCTTCACCAGCTTGCCACTGTTACTGCCAGGCGCGACGATTTCCTGGCCTTCGCGGTCGTAGAAAGTCGTGCCGACGGGGAGCTTGGCGACCTCGTCCATGTCGAAGCGCATCGCGAGCATGAAGTAGAAAAACGCGAAGCCGAAGAGGGCGATGATGCCTGCGACGGAGAGTTGGAAGAGCAGCTTCACCGGGCCGTGCAGCCATCCGGGAAGCCAGCGCTTCCAAAACGAGGGTGGGTGGATGGACGCCAGGTGGACCTGGGGAGAAATTTGAGATTTAAAATTTCAGATTTGAAATTCTATTCGACGGGAATGGCTTTGAGCGGGATATCGGC
>JANMYL010000105.1:0-5034 GCA_031382045.1 Akkermansiaceae bacterium
AATGACGGTGTTGCGACAAACACAGCAGATCCCGACCGCGACGGGCGGAGTAATCTCATCGAATATGCTCTCGGAACCTTACCGAATATCTCCGACCTTGGCAGCCCGACTCAGCTTACTCAGCAGACAGCTCCTGCGCGTTTGGCATTTTCATTCCAGCGCATCGCAGATCCTAGTCTGACTTACACCGTTGAAGCCACGAGTGACTTGAGTGTCAGCCCATGGCCAGAGGTAATCTGGACGGGTAGTGGTGGTACTCAATCATTAGAAAACGTGATTACTACTATTCCACTCGGTGGAAGCGCCGCGTCACGTCGATTCCTTAGACTCCGTGTCACCGCCGCTCCGTGAACAAAAGTCAGGCACAAGGGAAAGTTCTACTTTGCCGGGTCGATGTTGTCGTGATTTTGAGAAGAAGTCGCATAATCAGTTTTCTCAGCTACCTAAAGTCACCCTACTAACAACGTCATTTAAATTGTCTATTATTTTGAATTAAATTTGAATTGGGTGTCGGTCGTAAAAGATTGTGCTTATGCAAAAGGTGTCTAACTTTGGAGTCATGAGTTAGCATAGATCTTGGTGAGACGGGCTAGCGCTGGGAGCCAGGAGCGCATTCCATGCAAATGATTTTTAAACCAATGGATAAATTTCACCGTGCGTTGAGTGAACCGTTGGATGGCTTTTTGCACATTCGTCAGTAAAAGCGCCGGGATAAACCGGCTTGAAGCAGAGAATGAAAGAGTCTTACAGAGAAAGCTTAGCCAGTAGCTCTGGCCACGAACCCTACGCTGGGAGCAGTAATGCTTCGGGTGTAGCATGGGGGAGTGGAGACGCAGGCCAGTCATTGAGCTTTTAAATCAAAGTTCCCGTGTGCCGACCTTGTACTGACAAAGCGAAGGCAACATCGTCTTCACCGCCAAGGCAAGGCGAGGGCGGCTCAAAGCGACCCGCCCGTGCAATCCACAAAAAGATCCCGAGGCCGAGGCAGCCTTCCACGTGAGGCTCGCCAATTGAAATGCAAAAAATTCACCTTCCCGCAGCCACCGCAGTCAAACTGTGGATCTATGGCGAAATACGCTACGGTTTGTATCCGCTTACCCGCAAAACTTGGTGTTTGCGTGGCGTCCGTGCGATTGCTTTCTCGCATTGCCGTTACGAGAACGGCTGGCTGTATTGCGTGTTAGAAGTCGGCGGCTTCTGCAGTGAGCTCCTCTTCACTCCTACCCTGAACAAGCAATGGGACCGAGGCTTTCTCGGACAAATCGCTGACCATGACCCTGAGGCCATCCACGTCGTCAGCGGAGATGGCGCAGGCTTCCATCACAAAAAAGACGATGAGTCGCTGCCAGCGAATGTCAGAATTATCACGCTTCCCGCATACAGTCCCAAACTCAATTCAGTGGAAAAACTTTGGGAAATCGTCAAGGACGGGATCTGTAATCAAGACTGGGGGACCTTGATGCGCTCGAGGCAAAGATCACGGAACGAATCAAAGCCTACTGGGAAGACACCAAACGAGTGACCTGCTTGATTGGCAACGGCTACTTGCTCTCTGAACTAAACGCTATTTAAAAAATAGGATTCTAAAAATATAACTAGCAATGGTATTACATACTAAGCTAACATATTTTAATAATGAATTTTCTGGTAAAACATTGAAGAAAGCGTATGCCGAGAAGGTCGCTCAAACTACTATTTCAAGCTTACCTTGGTCCATGGTTCGAAAACAGGATAACGCATTTCATCGGATGACCAGCCTAACAAGTAGCGTAATTCATTGCCGGTGTGCTGGCTGAGATTGAGACGGAAACTCCCATCTGCGGACCGCCGAAGTGGTTGGTTGATATCAGTGATTCCCATCGGTTTCAGAATAAGACAGATAGGCTTTAAACCCTCTGCTTGACCTGAAAAATCATCGAGGCGAATGACAATTTCTTCGTTCTCAACTTTTACCTTGGCAGAGAGTCGCGGGAAGCCTGCGACGTAGGATTGTTCCCGTGTCTTGAGGAGTGCGAGTTGTTGGGTGTAGGTCGAAATGACAGTTTCAAGTGAGGTTCCACATTCCTGAAGGATTTGTTCCCAAAACCTGGTGCAACTGAAGCGCGCGGACGGCGGCGACTTTTCTAAAGTTTCTAACACCCGCCGTGGTAAAGCTGGCCCGCCGACTTTGACCAGAGACTTGGCAAAAACGTAACCCAGTGGATAGACCACTGCTTTTTCAAACCTTGTCTTTAGGTTCTCATCGTCGCAAAGCAGAGCGAACGGTACGTATCCTCGTGAATCTACGAGCGCTGCCCATCGCTCCATCTTCAAGCGGGCTGCGTGGGTAGCTTCGTCATCCGTTGAAAGTTCTACGGCCGTGGCCACGCCTTCATGGAAGACACGCATCGCATTGAAATACTCGGTGTCTTTTCCATCGCTTATTTGCCCGATGAAGACATGCGCAGTCTCGTGGCGGAGCGTCTGCATGAAATCAAGACGCCCTTCCCCTTTGAGCATCGGCACGCGGATTTTCGTCCAGTTGGTGACACCGGCAGCGTGACTATCCACATTACTGGCCACGTCCAAGACAATGCGCCCAGGAGGCAGCGATGGATTCTGGAAGTAGTCTGCCACTTGCTGATAGATAGCATCCATCCCACCCACCAGTTTCATTACCTCCTCACGTTGGGACTCTTTGAAAATAACGTCATAGCGCTCCGTCGAGTGGGTGCGAGCGCCGCCGATTCCGCTAACGGGTCGAGTGGATTGGGTCGCACCAGTGGAATCCGCTATGGGGTTTTTTCTATCATTGGCTTGCGTGAACTTACCAAAAACAAAAAATGCCATTCCCCATACACCCACGATCGCCACAGCTAGTGGGACTTTTTGCCAAGTGGTAAGTTCGCGCTCACCCCAGCGGCTGATGTTCCCATCCCTCCATTGAAAAAGGGTACCGGCTAACAATAGCACAACGAATCCAACAACACTGAAGCCGGTCACTTGTCGCCATGGAATGACCACTTTCCCGCCGGTATCCAGCGTGGGCGAGACCAAAGCGTTTACATCAACCCACCGTACCCACTGGTTGGAACTTGTGTAAAGCAACACCAGAACAAGAACAAGTAAGCCCGCGAGAAGCGGAAACCATTTCCGCGTGTAAGATAAGATCATACTGATTCCCACCACGGTTACTTCGAGCAACATCTGAAGGCCCCTCTCTGCCAATATGAGTTGCCACTTGACTGGTCCCGAGATCGACGTCGTGGATAAGCCAGCATAGATGAGTGTAATCAGCAGCTTCAGCACGCAAAAAAGGACTCCGACCAGCAAGGCTGCTAGTAGCTTGTGCAAGAAAATAGTGAGTCGGCTCACTGCTAGTCCATCCAGAAACCCTTGAGTTTGGTGTTCTTGCTCTTGGCTGAATGAAATCATCCCAATAAATATTCCGACCAATAGCCAATCGATTAGCGCACCATCGCCGCAGATATCTGTACCATCGAAAAATGAGCGATCAGGAAACCCACTCAACAAACTATAAATAATGTAAATCCCCATGATCCCCATGATAAGCAGGATACAGAAGCGCAGCCCATTCAGCTCTTTTTTTAGTAACGTTAAATTCATGGTTGAGCCTCCTCAGTCTGGATTGCCGTTGTCCATTTCTGTGCGAATGACGAGAGATCACTGCCCGTTGTGGATTCGAAGGTGCTCCCTACCGGATGGAACCAATCATGCAATGTTGCGGCCACATTCTTGGGTGCAGAGTAGCCCAAGATGGCAGCGAGAAACCGCCTCCGCGGCTCATCTCCGTAGTCACCTAGCACGATCATCGCGAGGCCCGCGCTAGTGCTCTGCTCAGCTTCCGGCATACGTTCCTTGGTTTTCAACCAGTTTTCCAAATCCGAGCGGCAGAGTGTGCGCACCACAGGTTTTCCCCCACAATTCGGCAACTTGATGAAATCCGCTGGCGTCTTCGCCAGGGCCTTCACTGGCCACCACGTAGAAAATCCCTCCAGCACCCAGCCGCGCGTGTCGGAATCCAAGCGACCACATTGATTAGCCAACAGCATCGACTTCAAAATTCCTCTTTGGAGACCTCTGTCTCCGGGATCGACCTTGAGGAGATTGACGCGTATTCCCACCCGTCTGAAATCAACTTCGCATTCGGCTTCCTTGTTAAAATCCCGCCGATGGATGAGGTAAAGCGGAGGTAGAGATTTGCATTCCAGATAAACTCCTACTTGCTCTAGCATCTCACCAGCGGCGGTCGCATGGGCATTCAGAGCTTGTTGCTCTTCAGGCGTAGGATCGATCTCGGCAGTAGCCGCGAAGACGATGGCCACACCGCGCTTGAAATCGACCGAACCCGGCAAATTCAGTGATTTTTCTGAGTTCTTCTGTGATTTCAATTCTATAACACTATAGACTGCTGCAAACATCATAATCGTGAAAACGATTTTTTCTCGCATCGACATTTTTTCGGACAACATGGCTGCGACAGTTCCATCCCGAATCAACCCTAATGCGAAACCGGCCAAAGTCATGGCCGTGATTAGAGCACCAGTCACCCACAAGGCATCCACTGGCCAGACATAGCGCTCATAAGCGAAGCGGTCTGAAATCAACTCAAATGGCCCGGATCGTGTGACCGACATGATGCCCATGCTTTCAAGGAAGATCAGCCCTGAAATCAACAGCACTCCAGTCCACCCCCGGTATTTACCGAGAAAGCCATGGGCGAAACAGACTGCCCAACAGAACCATGCCCATGCTACCGACTTAACGAAGAGCAGCAGGCAAAAGTTTCCGCTCATCACCTCTGCGTTACGGCCATTCCACCAAGCACCTGCTAACAATGCCGCGGTACAAAAAAGCACAATCCCAAGACCGATCAGGTATTTTACCATTAGTAACACCCACCTCGGCATCGGCAGTCCTTCGAGAAACAACTGGGTTTTATTCCGAAACTCCGTCGCCACCAGTGCGGTGCCTAACACCAAAGTTACCAGTGGTATGATGTAAAACCATAATTGGGAGAGCAGGAAAAAACTG
>JANMYL010000127.1:0-4736 GCA_031382045.1 Akkermansiaceae bacterium
GGTCCGTCCAGTAGAACGAATGCCGGCACTCGGGGCAATCCACGCGCGTTCCCATCGCGGACTTGGGTCCGGTCAGGCTATTCTTGCACTCGGGGCAGAAGGCTTTCATCAGCTCATTGCCTTCTCCATCAGAGTATTCATCCGGGAAACCGTGTCGCGGGCGTCTTCCAACAAGCCGGCGGCGATTAGCGAGTTATCGAGTAATTGCAACGCGACCAGCTTCGCTAATTCGGGGTTGCTATCTTTCGCTTCGGCGAGCTTTTTGACAAGCGGATGGCGGGGGTTGATTTCCAGCTCGACCTTGATCTCATCTTTGAAATTCTCGTCCATCGCCTTCATCATCTGGCGCATCTGTGGGCTCATCCCATCCGTCGGCACCAGCGCGATCACCGGGCTATCCACCAGACGCTTGCCGCTCGCAACGGCGGTCACGCGATCACCGAGTTCCTGTTTAAGAAACTCGCACAACGCGGCTGTTTGTTCTTCGGACAACGCATCGCCTTCTGGCGCATGATCTTCCAGCTCGACCCCGCCGTGGCGGATCGAAACTAGCTTTTTCCCCTCGAAGGCACCGAGGGATTCGACGACATATTCGTCCACCGCATCGGTGAAATAAACGACTTCCAAGCCACGCGCTTTAAATGCTTCCACATACGGGCTGCACTCCACCTGTTCGCGGCTGCTGCCGACCAGATAGTAAATGGATTCCTGTCCGTCCTTGGCCCGGGACACATAGTCGGTGAAGCCGCAGACGGCACCTGATTCCGTGAGTGACGACTCGAAACGCAGCAGCTTGGCCAGCGCATCGCGGTTCGCATAGTCGGTGGCGATGCCTTCCTTGAAAAAGCGGTCGAACTTCTTGTAAAAGCCGCGGTAGTTCTCCGGATCGGCTTCGGCTTCCTTTTCGAACATCTTAATCACGCGCTTGCTGATGACGGCACCGAGTTTGCGGATCAAGGCACTGTCCTGCATCGTTTCCCGCGAGATGTTGAGTGGGAGGTCTGCGCTATCGACGACGCCTTTCATGAAGCGCATCCAGTCGGGCAGCAGGCCTTTTGGCTCGGCATCGATGAGGACTTTCTTCGAGTAGAGCGAGACGCCGCCCTCGACCTTGCCGAAGCCGGTGCGCTCGGGATTCTCGCTTGGCGCGAAGACCAGCGCGTTGATCGTGATCGGCGCATCGGCGCTGAAATGCAGGCGGTAGGCAGGCTCGTCCCAAGCCTTGCAGGCGAATTGATAGAACGCCTTGTATTCGTCCTCGGAGATCTCCGACTTATTCTTAAGCCACAGCGCTTCGACCTCGTTGATGCGGGTGCCGTTGAGAAAAATCGGGAAGCCTACGAAGTTGCTGTAGCGCTCGATGAGGTGCTTGATACGAGTCTCTTCCGCATACTCGCTAAGCTCTTCTTTCAAGTGCATTACGATTTTCACGCCACGCGATTGGCCGGGAGAATCTTCGATTTCATAACCGGTCTTGCCGTCGCTGATCCAGACGAGTTCCTCGCCCTCCGCGCGCCAGCTCCGGGTGTGGACCTTCACTTCGTCCGCCACCATGAAAGCCGAGTAAAACCCGACGCCGAATTGACCAATCATGTTCCCCGGCGTGCTTCCGCTGTCCTTCACAGACTTGAGAAACGCCTTGGTCCCTGAGTGGGCGATGGTGCCTAGGTTTTTCACTAACTCCTCGCGATTCATACCGATGCCGGAGTCAGAAATCGTCAGGGTTTTAGCCTCGGCGTCCGTGGTGATGTGAATTTCTAGCGGCAAGGTCGGCTCATGCACGTCCTTTTCCGTGGCCTCGATGTGACGGAGTTTCTCCATCGAGTCCGAAGCGTTGGAAATCAGCTCACGCAAGAAAATTTCCTTGTCGGTGTAAAGAGAATGGACGACCAGATCGAGCAATTGCTGGATCTCGGCTTGGAAGACGTGTTTTTCGACGGTGGTTTCGCTCATAGTAAAAAGTATTGGGGGTTCGCTGGAACGGCGGGACCATAGCCATCTTGGCCCGGCTGTCAAAATTTCCGCGAATTTCCCGCTATCCGTCATGATCGCTGGCAGGTATTTCCGATTCGTGCTTCACTCTGCCCCGATGCACTTGGAAAAACAGCGACTCGCAGAAGATAAGGCGGGTGAGAAAAAATGGCGGCGCTGGGGGCCTTTTCTCAGCGAACGCCAGTGGGGCACCGTGCGCGAGGATTATTCTGACCACGGGAATAGCTGGGCCAGCTTCCCGCACGACCATTCTCGCCGCCGCGCCTACCGCTGGGGTGAGGATGGATTGCAGGGCTGGACCGACCACCAATGCCGGATGTGCTTCTCCCCCGCCCTGTGGAACGGCAACGACACGATCCTCAAAGAACGCCTGTTCGGCCTCGGCGGCAACGAAGGAAATCACGGCGAAGACGTCAAGGAATGCTACTACTACCTCGATTCCACGCCCACGCACTCTTACACCAAGGCGCTTTATAAATACCCGCAAGCCACCTTTCCCTACACCGCGATCCGGGAGAAAAACCAGGCCCTCGGCCGCACAGGCCCCGAGCTTGAACTCGCCGACATGGGCCTTTTTGACCACGGGAAATATTTCGACGTTGTCCAAGAAGTCGCCAAGCGAAGCCCTAACGACATCCTGTGGCGCATCACCGTTACCAATCACGGCAAGAGGGCTGCGCCCATCCACGTCCTCCCCACACTCTGGTTTCGCAACGTCTGGAGCTGGGAAAACAACCGCGAAATGCCTGTCCACAAACCCAGCATCACTGGGGATGGCGCGGGCATCACCGCCCGCCACGAATCGTTGGGCGATTTTCGGCTACTCGTCGATTCGCCGGATTTCCCTGCGCTCGTGCCATGGATCTTCACGGAAAACGAGACGAACTCCGAGAGCGTCTTCGGCACTCCCAATTCCACGCCATACGTCAAGGATGCGTTTCACCGCTACCTGATTCACGGCGAAAATGCTGCCGTATCCCCCACCCCATCGGGCACTAAGAGCGCCGCGCATTTGAAATTTATGATCCCGGCCGGGAAATCCATCACCGTGCACTGTCGGCTCCACTCGACCACGGAGACGAACGGCTTCGAAAACTTCGAGGAATTTGACGAAATCTTCCACCAGCGGATCGCCGAGAGCGATGAATTCTACGACGACATCATCCCCAAGAACATCTCTCGCGACGAACGCCTCATCTGTCGCCAAGGTTACGCCGGACTGCTGTGGACTAAGCAGTTTTTCCATTATGTCGTCGAAGACTGGCTAAAAGGCGAGAAAGGCGAGCCAGCCGCAGAAACCCGGCTCAAGGGACGCAACGCAGACTGGCGGAACTTCCACGCCCGCGACGTCCTCTCGATGCCCGACAAGTGGGAATACCCGTGGTTCGCCGCGTGGGACACCGCGTTCCACATGATCCCCTTCTCCGCCGTGGATCCAGATTTCTCCAAGGACCAGCTCCTCCTCCTCCTGCGCGAGTGGTATATGCACCCGAATGGCCAACTCCCTGCCTACGAGTGGAACTTCTCCGACGTCAATCCGCCGGTCCACGCCTGGGCCGTCTGGCGAGTCTATAAAATCGCCGATGAAAAGGGGAATCGCGACCTATTATTTCTCGAGCGCGCCTTCCAAAAACTTCTTCTCAACTTCACTTGGTGGGTCAACCGCAAGGACATCGAAGGCCGCCACGTCTTCGGCGGCGGCTTCCTCGGCCTCGACAACATCGGAGTCTTTGACCGCTCGCATGCTCTGCCCGGCGGCGGGCGGCTCAACCAAGCAGACGGCACAGCGTGGATGGCTTCGTTCTGCCTCACGATGCTCTCGATGTCGCTTGAGCTCGCTTTAGAAAATCCCGCCTACGAGGACATCGCATCGAAATTTTTCGAACACTTCGTAAACATCTGCGACGCCATCAACTCGCTCGGCGGCACTGGCCTGTGGGACGATGAAGACGGCTTCTACTACGACCAACTCATCATCAACCACCGCGAGCCCATCCCGCTGCGCATTCGCTCACTCGTCGGCCTGCTGCCGATGTGCGCCGTGACCGTAATCAAACAGAAAACCATCGACGCGCTGCCGAGTTTCCGCCAACGGATGGACTGGTTTCTCGTCAACCGCCCGGACCTGCTCAAATACATCACTGTCCGCCGCGTCCCGGGCGACAAAAATCCCGGCCGCTGCCTACTCGCCATTCCTTCCAAGGCGCGGCTCCGTGCCAGCCTCGCCTACATGCTCGATCCCAAGGAATTTTTATCCAACTTCGGCATCCGCTCCCTCAGCAAAGCTCACGAGGAAAAGCCCTTCGTTTTCGAGCACCACGGCCAGCGCCACGAAGTCCCCTACACCCCCGGCGAGGCCACCACCGACATGTTCGGCGGGAACTCGAACTGGCGCGGCCCGATCTGGTTTCCCATCAATTTCCTCATCATCGAAGCACTCGAACGCTACGACTATTTCTACGGCGACACCTTCAAGATTGAGTATCCCACCGACTCGGGAAATCTTGTGACGCTCCGCCAAATTGCTATCAGTTTGTGCGATCGCCTGATCTCGCTATTCCTGCCAAACGAAGAAGGCTACCGCCCTTGTTTTGGCGAGGCTCACCGCTACAGCGACGTCACCCACTGGCAAGATCTCCTCTTGTTCCATGAGTATTTCCACGCCGAGACCGGCGAAGGACTCGGTGCCTCGCACCAGACCGGCTGGACAGCACTCGTCGTCCGCCTCGTCCGCGAGCGCCGGG
>JANMYL010000143.1:0-7640 GCA_031382045.1 Akkermansiaceae bacterium
GAAATTTTCTCCTAATGGTTAGAGAAATTTGAGGCTGCGGAAATTTGAAAAACTTCGTTAAGATTTGTGGAATTTTGATCGGGAATTCGTGTCTTCGGACATAATCTGTTGGAGCGGAGAGGTAAAAGATTCCAGGCCCGGTGATGAAAATGAAAAAGCCGCCCGTTTCCCGATCGGAAAGGGCGGCCGGGAGTGGGCGGAGATGGGGTCTTAGAATTTCCAATCGTGTTGATCGAGCTCGCAGACGCAGGCGGCGAGGAGCAGGATGCAGGCGGCGATGTCCTCCTTGTGGCAGGATTCGATGGTCTGGTGGATGTGGCGGGTGGGGATGGAAACCGCCCCGGCGATGGAGCCGCCGGCGACCATCCGCTGGAGGCTGCCGGTGTCGGTGCCGCCGGCGGCGAGGATTTCCGGCTGCCACTTGATTTTGTGGCGCTTGGCGGCGGATTTCATGAACTCGATCATGCGGTAATCACAAATGACGGACGAGTCCATCAGCTTGATGGCAGCGCCGTGGCCGAGGGAGGTGCAGCGTTCCTGCGGGCTGGAGCCGGGGACGTCGTAGGCGATGGTGGTATCGAGTCCGATGCCGAAATCCGGCTGGATCTGGAGCGCGGACGCCTGAGCGCCGCGGAGGCCGACTTCTTCCTGGACGGTGAAAACGGCGTAGAAGTCGTAGGCGGGTTTGCGCTTCGATTTCTTGAGCTCGCGGAGCGTCTCGATGAGGACGAATACGGAGGCGCGGTTGTCGAGGGATTTCACATTCACGCACTCTCCTAGCTCGATCAGCGGCGAGTGACGGGTGACGAAATCGCCGATGGCGACGATCTTATCGACGTCCTTTTTCGAAAGGCCGGTATCGATGAAGTAGTCGGTGATTTTCGCGGGTTTGTTTTTTTCCTCTGGCGACATGATGTGGACAGGTTTGGAGCCCATGACGCCCATGATGTCGTTGCGTCCGTGGATGATGACGCGCTGTGAGGTGAGAGTTTTGGGGTCGAATCCGCCGACGGGATTGAAGCGGACGAAGCCCTTGTCGTCGATGTGGGTGACGATGAAACCGATTTCGTCCATGTGGGCGGCGGCCATGGTTTTCTTGGCGGAGGACTTGCCTTTTTTGAGGGCGATGACGCTGCCCATGTTGTCCACGCGGATCTCGTCGGCGAGGCCTTTGAGTTCGGCGAGGACAAGCTTACGGATTTCTTTTTCAAATCCCGGAGCGCCGGGAGCTTCGCAAATGCGGGTGAGGAGAGGAATATCAATGGGCATGGTGCAGGGAAATTAGCCGAGTGGGAGAGCTTGGCGAGCGGCAAATAATTGCGACTTGGCGGCTGGCGGCGCGGAGTTACCTTTCGCGCATGAAAGGACATTTAATCATCGATCTGGCAAACCTGCCGGAAGAGGGAAAGGCATTTTCCGGGGAGCTGCCACAAGAAGTTTTCAGCCTGCCGGAGGAGGACGCCCAAGCGGTGGGGCCGCTGGAATACGATCTCTGGGTCCACCGTTTCGGCTCCGAGCTGCTGTTGACAGGCACTCTGTCCGCAGCGTTTGAATTCACTTGTGTGCGGACTCTGCACCCTTTTGTGCAAACGATCCGCCTAGAAAATGCCGCTATCTCCCTAGAAATCGAGCAGGAGGGGCCCATCGACGCGACGGAGGCCTTGCGCGAAGAGGTATTGATCAACTTCCCGGTGGACCCGCGATGCGAAGAAGGGGACGTGTCACAGAAGTGCGAAATCGATTCCCGATATTTATCAGTGGACAAGCCGCCGGAAGATGGGCTACCCACTCCGCCCCGCGCCGAGAGTGACGACCGTTGGTCTGCTCTCGACATCCTCAAGGACCTCAAGGACCAACCTTAACTACACTACGACCATGGCCGTACCTAAAAGACGCCAATCAAAAAGCCGCTCAAAAATGCGCCGCGGCGCCACTCGCTGGCGCGCCCCGATCTTCAAAAGCTGCCCTGAGTGCGGCAGCAAAGTGCCTTCGCACATCGCTTGCCCATCTTGTGGCTACTACCGCGATCGCCAAGTGCTCGACGTCGAGGCTCTCTGAAGCTAAGAACGTGTCTTCCGAATTAATTGCCGCTAGGGGATTTCCCCCTGCGGTAATTTTTCGTTTTTTCGCTTTTCACCACTGCAATCTCGATTCTGCATGAAAGTCGCTTTAGACGCCATGGGCGGGGACCACGCTCCCGCAGTCAATATCGGAGGAGCCATAGACGCGCTGCGGCATTATCCGAAGCTTCAACACCTTTATCTGGTGGGAGTCCAAGAAATCTTGCAGGAGGAATGCAAAAGGCAAGGTCTCGATTTGAACGACCCACGAGTGAGTATCGTCCACGCCTCGGAAGTGATTGGCATGGCCGAACCGGGGGCGAAAACCGTGCGCCGGAAGAAACTCTCCTCCATCAGTATCGCCATGGATATGGTGAAGGACGGGCGCGCGGATGCCTTCGTCTCCGCAGGAAATACCGGAGCTGCCGTAGCCGCTGCCACCTTAAAGTTAAGGACCTTGCCGGGCGTGGACCGGGCTGGCATCGCTTCCGCACTGCCGAATGAATTTGGGATCTGTCATATTCTCGACGCGGGTGCAAATCCCGAGGCCAAGCCCGAGCATCTGGTAGCCTACGCCGTGATGGGCACCGCATTTTCCCGCGGAGTGCTCGGCGTGAAGCACCCGAAAGTCGGCCTGATGTCGAACGGTGAAGAAGACGAGAAAGGCACGACCTTCACGAAAGAAACCTTTAAGCTCCTCAAGCAAACTCCCGGTATTAACTTCGTGGGCAACGTCGAAGGCCGCGACCTTTTCGAGACTGAGCTGGACGTGGTGCTGTGCGACGGCTTCGTCGGGAATATCATGCTCAAAACCATCGAAGCCACCGCCAAGGCAGTTTCCAAATGGCTGAAAGCGGAAATTCAAGGCAACCCGCTGCGGATCGCCGGGGCGATGCTCGCCCAAGGTGCCTTCAAGGCGCTCAAGGAGAAGAGCAGTTACGAAACCTACGGCGGCAGTCCGCTGCTTGGAGTGAATGGCGTGGTCATCATCGCCCACGGCTCCTCCACCGCGCTGGCCGTGCGCAATGCCATTCGCGTTGGCATGGAAACCGTCGAAAACCGCGTGAATCCTCAGATTGAAGCCGCGTTGGCGGCCATTTCACAGGTGGCACAGACCGAGGTTTAATTTTAGAAAACCGGGATTCTCACTTCGCGCTTGTGGCAACCGTTTGAGGATTCCACTGTCCCGCCGTATGAGTGAAATGACGTCTCCCATCCAAGTTTGCATCGCGGGAACCGGTAGCTATTTGCCGGAGCGAATCCTCACCAACGCCGAACTTGCGGTGATGGTGGACACCAGTGACGAGTGGATTCTTTCCCGCACCGGCATCAAGGAGCGCCGGATCGCCGCCGAGGGTGAATTCACGTCGCACATGGCGACCCACGCTGCCCGCCGCGCGCTTGAACAAGCCGGCCTCGCAGCCGAGGACATCGAGCTGATCATCGTCGCCACGATCACGCCGGACACGCCGACTCCGGCGACCGCCTGTTATGTCCAACAGGCGCTCGGTGCGAATCGCGCGGTGGCGTTTGACATCTCCGCCGCCTGCTCGGGATTTCTCTACGCGATGAAAATTTCCAAGCGCATGATCTCCGACGGCGCTTTCAAAAACGCCCTGATCATCGGCGCAGAAAAACTCTCGACCGTGACCAATTGGGACGACCGCACCACTTGCGTCCTCTTCGGCGACGGTGCCGGAGCCGCCGTCCTCCGCCGCGCGGAGCCAGGAGAAGGCTCAATCCTCGCCACCGAGATGGGCACTGATGGAAATCTCACCCACCTGCTCAACATCCCCGGCGGCGGCAGCGCCTGCCCGATCACGAAGGAAAACGCGGACGACCACCTCCAAACACTCACCATGATGGGCAAGGAAGTCTTTAAACACGCAGTGAACCGCATGAAAGAAGCTGCGGAAAAAGTCATCGCCCGCGCCGGCCTCAAGCCGGAGGACATCGCCTGCGTGATTCCCCATCAGGCGAATTTACGGATCATCGACGCCATCGCAGACCGCCTCGCCGTGCCCAACGAGCGAGTTTTCGTGAACCTCGATAAATACGGGAACACCTCGGCTGCGGCAGTCGCCATCGCGCTTGACGAGGCGAACCGCAGCGGTGCTTTCAAGCGCGGAGAACACATCGTGCTCGTCGTTTTCGGGGCCGGTCTGACTTGGGCGGCCGCAGCCATCCGCTGGTAAGAGACTCAAGATTTGAAGAATCAAGAATCAAGAATCAAGAATCAAGAGAAGAGCAAACGTCCATCGGTCCCGTCTTTCTTGAATCTGGAATCTTAAATCTATGAGCTTTCGCAGCACCCCGCAGGAAACCGAGCAGATGCCGCGGGGCATCCCATTCATCATCGGCAACGAGGCGGCGGAACGGTTTTCCTTCTATGGCATGCGCACGATTCTCGTCGTGTTCATGGCGCAGTATTTGCACTTCATGGACGGCAGCGGTGGCCGGGCCATCTCGACGAATCAAGCGGTCGAGTATTATCACCAATTCGCGAGTTGGGTGTATTTCACGCCACTGCTAGGAGCATTGATCGCCGATATTTTCCTCGGGAAATACTGGACCATCCTTTGGCTTTCCATCGTCTATTGCCTCGGCCACGCGGCCCTTGCGTGCATGGGCTCGTATGGGAATTCGCCGTGGTGGCTGGGTGCCGGGCTGCTGCTAATTTGCTTGGGCTCCGGCGGGATCAAGCCTTGCGTCTCCGCGCACGTTGGCGATCAATTTGGCAAAAAAAACCACCACCTGCTTTCCCGCGTTTATAACTGGTTTTACTTCTCCATCAACTTCGGCTCGTTTTTCTCTACCCTTCTCACGCCGTGGTTATTGGAAAAGCACGGCCCACACTGGGCTTTCGGCGTGCCCGGCGTGTTAATGGCCGTGGCCACTTTTATGTTCTGGCTCGGGCGGCACCGCTTCGTCCACATCCCGCCGTCTGGCAGCGGGTTCTTTAAGGAAGCATTTTCGCGCGAAGGCATCGTTGCCATTGGCAAGCTACTGCCGCTGTTTGTTTTCATCGCGGTATTTTGGTCGCTCTACGATCAAACCGGCTCGTCATGGGTAATCCAAGCAGAGCAGATGGATCTGAATTTTTTGGGCGTTCATTGGCTCGAGTCCCAAATCCAAGCCGTCAACCCGATTCTGATCTTGGTCTTTATTCCGCTCTTCACCTTTGTCCTCTATCCATGGATGCAACGGGTTTTTCGACTCACTCCATTGCGTAAAATCGGCATCGGCATGGCACTCATCGCTGCCTCGTTCGCACTCACCACCTTGGTTCAAACCTGGATCGACGCTGGCCAGCGGCCCTCCATCGGCTGGCAAATCCTAGCCTACGTCATTATCACCGCCGCAGAAATCATGGTCTCGATTGTCGGCCTCGAGTTCGCTTATACTCAAGCTCCCAAGGCTATGAAATCCTGGATCATGGCGCTATTTTGGCTCTCCGTGTGGGGTGGCAACCAGTTCACCGCGCAAGTCAACCGCGTCATCGGCATCCCCTCCGCCGGCGTCTCGCAATTCGAGCAAGCCACGGCCAAGCTTCCTGCGGATTGGCAGACCTCGCCGCGCAACATCGTGCTGCCAGGCCTAGACGAGCTCACTGGTACAGACGACGACTTCATCGCCCGCTGCCGTCAAGGCCGGCTGGAGTCGCTAGAAATTCCTGGCCGTGAAATATTTTTCAACGCTGCCAGTCGGATTGAAGCACAGGCTAAGGATCGCTTTCCCTCAGAAAAAACCGGAAGGCAACTCATCCAAGACGTGACCGATCCGTGGGGGAATCCGCTCATTTACGACCTCATCGACTCGACTCACGCCCGCATTTCGAGTGCTGGTCCCGACCGAGTTTCCAAGACGCAGTGGGACCTCGGCGTGATCCTAGAAAAAACCCAAGGTGATGCGCCAGCCAGCCAAGACTCATGGTTAGGCCGCCGCAAGGCTGCGCTCGGCATTCAGGAAAAACCCGCTGTAGCTGGCTTCACGCGCACCGAGTTTTGTGGTGGGCAAAGCAAACTTGAAGGAGCCGCTTACTTTCGGTTCTTCACTTGGCTGGTTCTTGCTACCACACTGCTATTCATCCCATTCGCCTGGATTTATCGCCCGCGGACTTATCTGCATGATTGAGCAAGGCGTCAGGGTAGCTCCAGATTCGGGTCATGCACTTCAAGCCGGGCGAATCCGCGGTCACCGACGGGCAGGTTTACGATCTTGTGGGATCCCGTCGCTTCAATGGATTGGGCGGGCGTCTCCCATGGTGCTGCAAGATCGGTCGTCGTCTGGGGAATGACGGTGATGGGAAGTCCGGGCAAGGTCTGGACGTACTGTCGGTCCACATTCCACCGAAGCCGCCAAAGACCTGAACCTGCGGGAACCAGATGTGGCAAAAGGGAATCGAACGGCCCGCGCACCTCGGGATTCGCGCTGCAGGCGAGTTCCACTTCGTTGGAAAACGAGTCTCCGTCGGGATCCGCCTTGGGATGGCGCTGAGAACCTATCAATTCGAAATAACCCCGATTGTCGAGTTGGCGGAAATACGAGGTCTCGGTGTGTGCCGGATGAAGATTGAGTTCAGCATGAGGGCAGATTTTTCGATAATCATTCAGTTGGATCCAGTAAAGCGTGCCGGCCGCCGCGCTGAATCGCAGCCCTTCCACGATCTCCTGTCCTGTGACGAATGTCAGTGCGGCGGGAGTTCCGGTGTAAAGGTTCAGCATCGGAATCACGTCGCTACCACGGGCGGAAATCCGATAGAAACCAGATTTCGGGCAGGTCCATTTCCACCACAGCGTGCGGTCTCCGGGCAGGCCGAATTGCGGTGGATTTTCGTTAGGGGACCCTGCTTCTGGAGTGGCGCGGTGGATCCAGCCGTCGTCACAGGCGATGGACGCATCGCCGAGGTCCGTGGCGGAGGCGATATTGTCATTCGGAGGAGCGCCTAAGGGAATCCAATCGAACAAAATGTCAATTCTGCCAGGTTCCACATCCGCGGTGCCCACACGGAAAAAATACTCATTCCCTGCCGTCACCTCAAAGCCCACCGCCTTGAATCCTACACCGATGTTGACTCTAGATCCACCGGGGACCTGTTCGTAAATAATAATCAGCGGATAGAAATTGCAGCGACGTGCGTCGAACCGTATCGAGCCAGAAGCGGGTGCAATCCATCGCCACCAGACCGTGTTCCGTGGCGGATAGATGGGGATGGAATTCTCATCTTGTGCCGCAGTGGTAGCGAGCACGTTGTTGCCAAGGATTCGTTGCGGGAGGACGGCGGGAAGCAGGGCGGCATCCTCGATTTCATCCGCACCTCCTTCTGGATAGAGCTGCAGGTTGACGATGTCAGCGCTCACACTGTCCACGGCGATGTAGTAGCGAACGCCCGCTTGCGCCCGGAAAAACAACACCAAAGGCCCCTGTTTCACCATGGTCAATGCATCAACTTGATCGCCGGTATAAATCGCGATCCGGGCCGCGGGCGAGGTGTTTAAATAATCGCGAATGCTATAAGTTCCAGTCTGCGGCGCTTTGAATTGGAACCAGATCGAATGCGCTGCCGGACTGCCTGCGTGG
>JANMYL010000160.1:0-5722 GCA_031382045.1 Akkermansiaceae bacterium
TCACCATGGCGAAAAATTCAGCTTTTCTCTTTTCCATTCCAACCACGACACCACTAAGTTACACCGTTTTCTGAGACAATGGCATCTTGAAATACCCGAGGTGGCACCCGGTGAGATCATCATCACTCGCGGCGAGCTGAAAGACGCTGCCGCCACCGCGCGCATGATTGTCGTTAAGGAAATCATCGCCGCAGAATTACCGCGTCTGCTTGCTTATCAGGCTGATAGATCCACCTACTTTGCCGCCTCCGCCACATGGCACGCCGCGCACCCGCCCATCCCGCGCGACGAAACTTTAATCCTCCGTCCGCATCGCGGCAGCCGCTATCTGCCAGTTGGAAAATCAACAGCACTTCCACGACCATGAGGTTTCGTCTTCAGCATATTTTCTTGTTGATGTCTTGCACTGCATTCGCCTCAGCAGAGCCACCGGGCATCGATCAATCGCTGGAATTCGTCATTCCGCCCACCGGCGCGAAGTTTATCCGCTGGCATGGCAAACCCGGGCGCACCTACTTCATTCAAGTTTCCGATCCCGCTGACCATCTTAAGACCTGGCTCTTCCAACCTATTATTGAATTAGGCACTGACATTGAGATCAGCCATGAGGTATTGGCCACTGCGGAAAAGGGCTTTTTCCGCCTTAAATACACCGACCAAGTCCCCGCACCGGGCGAAACCATCGACACCGCCGACTTCGACCACGACGGCATTCCGAACTTGTATGAAATCCAAACGCTTGGCACTGATCCGCTCGATAAAAACAGTGCGGGAGGTGATAGCGACAACGACGAATTGCCCGATGGCTGGGAGAAATTTCATTTCGGAGGGCTGAATGTCGCTGATTCGAATGCGGCTCTCAATTCGGACGGACTGACCAACAAGGAAAAGGCAGATCTCGGGCTAAATCCTAATACGGATTATTCAACTGCTAGTGCTGTACAGAAATCCGGTTTCAATTATGATCTGACGGGCCGCCTCACCGGCGTCACCGCTTCAGTGGGCGCGGGCACTTACACCCCTGACGAAGAAGGCAATCTTCTCAACGCCAACTAACATTTTTTAATGAATCTCATTTCACGGATTTTAACCCTCTGCCTTTGTTCTCTGAGTCTGCTTCAGGCTCAGGCCGGACCGGGTTGGGTGCAACCGAAGGAGTCGCGGCAAAGAGTGCTGGATCTCCTTGCCAATAGCACATCGGGCCGCGCGACACCTTCCATTACCGAAAGCTTTCCGGATCCAATCACCGATTCCGAAGCGGCGGAATCTTTAGCCCGGAGCGTCCCGCGGTCGCTCGCGCCAACTCAGAATGGATTCTCTGCTTTGAACAGCGTCACACCTGGCGGAAACGAGGCGGATTTCATAACTCCGGAAATCGAATCCTTGGCGATCGGACTGAGAAACGATCCGGTCAAAATTTTTGAATATGTTCACAATTACATTCGTTATGAAGCCTATTTCGGCTCGAAGAAAGGCGCGCATCTGACGCTGTTGGAAGGTTCTGGTAATGAGCACGATCAATCTGCTTTGCTGGTCGCCCTGTTGCGGGCGGCGGGATTGAACCCGAGCTACAAATACGGCCCGTGCTCTTTCACTTATAGCCAGTTGGCCAGTTGGTTCGGCCTTTCCTCCAGTCCTTTCTCTCATTGGACAGATGCCCAAATAATCGCATACTACTATCCGACCGGTGGTGCTCCTGCTGGATTTCCCACGGCGATCCATAGGCAAAAGCTAACGATCATCGGTTTTCTAAACGCTCGGGGATACCCTTTTGTCGATCTGTTTAATGACGGGACAACCTTGTATTACAGCATTCCACACGTATGGGTGGAACTCAGCGGGAAAAAACTCTCACCTTCTTATAAATATCAAACGGTCCGGGCAGGTATCGATCTTGCCGCCGCTGCCGGATATTCGAGAACCCAAGTGCTTGCGGATGTCGGGGGCACTGTGAATTCGGATGGCGGCACCCGCTGGGTCAGTGGCCTCAACTACACCACGCTTTCTAACCGCCTGAAACTCTACACCCAGAATTTCACGCAGTCCGTAAAGACAAACTATGATTTGTATCATTCAAATAGTATTACCGAATCCACCGCTATCAATAAGGCAAGCTACACCTCGCTTAACGATGTAAAGCCGATTTTCACCGATTCTGTTGCCGCTAGCAACTGGTTACCTTTTGAAACATGGACGGCCATCCCCGTGGCGCATATGTCTAAGCTGGAAATCAAAGGTGGCGTGTGGAATGCCATCACCAACACTTGGACGACAGTGCAATATACCCAAACGCTCAATCTTCCGGGGCTGCGCGGCCGCAAGCTTTCACTCGCCAAACACGCAAGTGGAGCCATTCTCCGCTTGGATGAAACTCCCGTTGGCAGTGTCATCACGATGCCTAGCACGCAAACGAGTCTCGATCTGGAGCTGTCGGTGACACACAATCATTACGAATTGGTGTATAACGGCTCGGCTTACGTTATCACGGAGCAAGGCAAGACGAACCAGAAGGAAAACAAGAACTACAAGATCGATGCGGACAGTGCCTATGCGATGATCTATTGCTTCGGTAATCCGGATCAAGTCATGCGCGCCCGTCAGGAACAGTTGGAAAATTACCAGCGGGCCGGACTTACGGACAGCGATTGGCGGGTGAAAACGGAGTCGCTCAATATCATCGGCCTGAATTGGTTGTATCAGACATATCAAGCGGATCAGATCGCAAGCGGAGTCTTTCAGGTGGATTCTATCAGTCATCACCGTTTCGGTCGGGTCGGCCAGGAACCCAGCTTCACAACAGCACAACAATCATTATACATTGATGTCGGACTTCAATTTAGGGCGGATTACCATCATACCTCCAACTTCACGGAGTCTGATAACTTTTCGCAATTTTCCACTTTATATTCCAGTTCGATGGAAAATGGTGTGATAGAGCAGATGCAAGGCGCTGGAGTTTCCGGGGTTTCCACCATCAAGCTCGTCTATTTGGCAAACCAAGCCGGACAACGAGTTTACCGGGCGACGGGAGCGAACTGGGGTTCGGTGAACGGTGAATTGCTGAACTACCCCGCAGGCACCGTTTCATCCATAGGAACCGTTCTCAATGCAAGTAGCGCCAGCGTCGCTTTGATTCCCCAAAGCGGTCAGGTCGTTCTGAACCAATACAAAGGCTATGGTTATGCAATCCATAGTCCAACGAGTCTCGGCATGCTCATTGGTTCGAATTTCGGCGGCTACAGCACCCAGCCTGCACCGGTGACCTCCGCGCCAGTTGTCAGCTCGAACCGAAGCAATCCTGCTCAAACTTCATCGAGTTCCCCAGTAAGTTATCCCTACGTTCCCTACATGGCTCCGCAGAGGACATTTTCAGATCCGGTCGATGTAGCCTCCGGAGCTTGGATCTCTGATTACACTGATCTCACCCTCGGAGGTGGCGATACCGATGGCCTGAATTTCACCCGATCCTACAACTCAAACTCCCGCTACAACAAAGCTCCGGGCCTTGGTTTCGGCTGGACCCATAATTACGACATCAAGGCCGTGCAACGCAGCAGCGTCAAAGCAGGTCTAGGCGCGACGAATACTTATCAAGCCGCTCCATTCTTTGCCGCACTCGCCGTGGCTGCTGATCTCTCGCGCAATCATACCTCTGCCAAGGAATGGACGACCTCGGTTCTGGCTATCAACTGGGCAATTGATCAACTTCGGTATAAAGCCGTATCGATTACCCAAGGAAACAAAACCTTTGAATTCATCGAAATGCCGGACGGAACCTTCGTTCCTCCATCCGGGATGAACCTGACACTGATCCGCAATGGGACCGGACTATCTGCATACTTCACTCTGACCAAGCGCCATGGAGCGACCATGACCTTCCTGCCGGATGGGAAAATCGATAAAATTACCGACTTGTTCGGGAAAATCCAACAATTCACTTACAATGCTGGCAAGCTCTCGAAAGTCAAAGATAGTTATAACCGGGAATTCAACTTCACGTGGGTGAATGATAAAATCACTGGCGTCGCGGATACGACCTCGCGGTCTATCAGCTTCAGCTATATCGGTGATGATCTCCAGACTTTCACCGATGCGGAAGGCAAGACGATGACTTACGGCTATGATGCCGAACACCGGGTCAAGTCCGTCAAAGACGGGCTGAACCGCACAATCATCGAGAATGACTACGATGCCAAAAGCCGTGTTATTGCACAGCGCAACAAAGGAGAAGCCACCCGGACCTATCAATTCTACTACAGCGGCTACGCGAACTCGGAAGAAAATCCGCTTAGCGGCAAGACGACTTACCTCTATGACGAACGAGGCCGGACCATCGGCTCCATCGACGCGGTGGGCAATACTGACGTAATCGGCTATGATGGACAAGATCGGAAAACGTTTAGCATCTCGCCCAAAAATGAAATCTCTTACTGGAAAAATAATTCGGACAACAACCTAATCCAGGAAACCGACCGTCTCAACAAGATCACGGATTACTTCTACGATTCGCAACTCCGTCTCCAGCGCGTCAACGACAAGCGAGGAAATGACACCACTTTCACCTACAATACAAAGCATCAGCTCGAAACCGTCACCGACCCGCTGCTGCATGTAACGACCCACCGCTATTTACCGACCGGCTTGCTCGAATACTCAATCGATGCGGAGAATAAAAAAACGACTTTCGAATATGACTCTTGGGGCCAGGCGAACAAAGTCATCTATCATGACAGCAAGTTCCAATCGATGCTTAACAATGCGCGGGGTGACGTGCTGACAGTTACTGATCCCGAGAATAGGACTGTAACCAACACCTATAACAAGCGCCGTCAGCCACTCACTTCCACGCTGCCAGCCATAGCCGGCGAGCCTGCCGCCATCACCACGAATGCCTATAACGATGCAGGTCATTTGGAAAGCACGACTGATGCCAAGGGAAATATCACCCAGTTCGCCCATAACGTTCTCGGAAATAGGACCATCACCACGCTACCTGCGCTATCCAGCGGGAACAACGTCATTTCCACCAGTTATGACATAAGGGATTGGGCCATAGTCTCGGCCAATTCCCTGAGCCACGCCATAACCACTGAATACGATGCCGCTAAACGCCCTAACGCATCCATTGATTCCCTCAGTCGCCGCACAGAAACCAAATACGACACGAACGGCCAAATCAGCGAAACAAAAGATCCACTTTTAAGAACCAACAAGCAATTTTGGAACAAACGCGGTGAAAAGGCATACACGACAGATGCTCTCACCAAACACACGGATTTTATCTACGACAATAACGGCAACCTGAAAGAGTTAATCAATCGTCGCGGCAAGCCATATTTCTACTACTACGATGCTGCCAACCGTCAATATTTGTCGGAAACTCCGACCACTAAATTTACTTCGACAACTTATTTCAACAACAACCTCGTAAAAACACTCACCGAGCACTCCTATCAGACTACCACATTTGCCTATAACTCCCGCAACCTCGTGGAGTCGAAGATCGATCCTACCGGCACGGTCATTTATGGATACGACAATAGCACATTGCTCAAGACAGTCACTGAAGGGTCGGCAGTCATCACGCGCACCTACGACGAACGTGGGAGACTCAAAACTTTCACGACCGCCGACGGTGACCTCATCCAATACAAATACGATGCGAACAACAATCTGACCCGTCTCACCTATCCACCGGACACCGCCCACCCAAGCGGCAAGC